>JAQGMS010000007.1 GCA_028292245.1 Ramlibacter sp. | reverse complement strand
AGGTGTAGGTGATGTCGCCGCCGGCAATGTTGCCCACCCCAGCCTCGTCGTCGGTGATCACCACCGTCGGGGCCAGCGTGTCCACCGCCTGCACGCTTTGCGTGGCAGCCGTGTTGTTGTTGCTGTTCGCGTCGATCGCCACCCCGGCGGCCACGTCCACCGTGACGTTGCCCTCGAAGCCCGCCGTCGGCGTGACCACCAGCGTGTACACCGTGCTGCTCACCGCAGTGAAGGTGCCCGCCGTGCCGTTGACCAACACCACGTCGCCCACCGCGAAGCCGGTCACCGGCTGGCTGAAGGTGAAGGTGTAGGTGATGTCGCCGCCGGCAATGTTGCCCACCCCAGCCTCGTCGTCGGTGATCACCACCGTCGGGGCCAGCGTGTCGATCGCGTAGTTGTTCGAGTCGACGCTGCCGCTGTTGAAGTTGCCCGCCAAGTCCCTCACGCTGCCATCGGCCAGCGTGATCACGTTGGTCGTGTCTTCAACGTTCGCCGTCGGCGTGAAGGTCGCCGTCCAAGTCACTCCACCGTCGACCGAGCTCACCGCGCTGAGCGTGCCGTTGGCCACGCTCAGGTCCGCATTGGTGAAATTTCTAACCTCTTCGCTGAAGGTAATCGTTACGAGCGCGGTGTCGCCTGCCTTGAGCGCGCCACCCGCGACCACGATAGACGCCGTCGGGGGCACCGCGTCGGTCGGGCCTTCGCTGACATTCGTCACGTTCACAGCAATCGTCTGGGTGTCATTGAAAACACCATCCGAAACCTGCACAACGACGTCATACACGTTGTTGCCGCCTGCATCGGCAGGCGCTTCGAAGTTGGGCGCGGATATAAAGCTCAACTCGCCCGTCGAAGCATCGATCGCAAACTTGCTTGCATCCGCCCCACCAACGATGCTGTAGGTGAGCACGTCCGCATTGATGTCGGTTGCCGTGACCGTGGTAACCACCGTGGAGTTCTCGGGAACATCGATGCTCGCCGTATCCCCACCCCCGTCCGAGTTGATTACAGGGGGAGCTTGAGGTATCCCGCCGCCGCCGCCGTCCACCGGCACGCCCGGGATCAGGTCACCCACTGTCGCGCCGGCGATCTTGGTTGCCAGGTTGGCGCCCGTGAAGTCCAGCAGCACCTGCTCGAGGCCATGCCCACTGGACAAAGCGGCGTCCAGCGCCGCGGGAAGGTCACCCTCGGTAACGTGGGCCACCTGTGCCAGCTCGTGCAACGTCGTTGCTGCGCCCGCTGCCGTGTTGGATGCAGCCGTGATCTGCGCAAGGAGACCGATGCTGTCCACGACCGCCGGGCTGACGGGCGCGCCGAGATAAGTTTCGACGGCGTGCGCTACGACGTCGGTGATCGAGGAGACGCTTGTCAGCGAAAACGGTTCGCCGGAGGCCAGTGCGTTGCCGATGGCGTGCAGCACAAAATGGGCTGCCTGCAGCAGGTCGAGTCCGGTCGCTGCAGACAAGCTGACGGCCGCCTGCGTGATCAGGTTGATCACTTGAGTTGACGTGGTCTGCACTGCCAGTGCCTGGGCCTTCTCCGCGGGCGTAGCACTCGGGTTGGCGAGCACCGAGAGCGGGTCGTAGTTCAGGAGGTTCAGGCCGGCCGGCAAGCCCAACGCCGCCTTCACCAGATTCGAGCCGGCTTGCACGCTGCCGACGTGTCCGGAACTGAACAGTTCCTGGACCAGCGTGGACAGCGGATTGATGACCGTTGACCCGGCCGGCGCGGTCATGACACCTGCGAACGCAGTTCCCGTCATGATGTCAGTGCCGCTGTAGGCGACCAAATCGCCAGACGCCTTGTCAGCGGGGATATGGAAACTGCCCGCACCGTCCGTCGGGATGCTGAATTCCTCAGGATCCAGTTCGCCATTGCCGTTGGTGTCGACGAACACCTTGGCCGCGCTCAAATACCCGTCAGCCCCCTTCCCACCCAGGCCCTGCGCATTGAGGTTGTTGACCAGCTCGATCAGGCTGGCGCTTGCTTGTTCGATCGTGCCCGTGTTTTCGGTCACGCCCCCCAGGAGATTGGTGGCCGCACCGGAAAGGTAGCTCGCGGGGTACAGGCCGCCTTTGTCTTGCGCCAGCAATGCGCTCGTGAAGGTTTGCGCAGCCTCGGCACGATTGGTCAACGTGTCGGCCAGCGGGCCGCTAAGGTGAGTGATTACTTCGGCAAGAAGGTCAGCCCAGGTAGCCTCTCCGGAGGAAACCCTGGCCGCGATGGCGCTTGCGTCCTGCAGGCTCAACGTCAGGCCCAAGCCTTGGTGCGCCACCCGTGCAACAAGCGCCGCACCGCCGATGACACTGGCTTGGTACGACAGGTAGTCGTTTGCGACGTCCGCGACCGACGACCAGTTGCCATCCGCCACTACCCGCTGCGCCATGGAAGGGGCCAACAGCGTATCCGCCGGAATGCCCGCCGCAAGGACGAAGACCTTCTGAAGGATCGAATTGACGAAAGACTCGTAAGCAGCTGGCATGAGGGGTTCCAAGTGGGAATCGCGACGGGTGCGGTAAGGGTTTTCCGCACCTCATCCAGAGCATAACCGGTATTGCAACAAATTGTATCTGGGGCCGCCCTCTTTACTGTAGAAAAGCAGTCCAAGTGCCCACAATTCCACGGAAACCCCCTCTGTCTGGCGCCCTTTTTTGCTCGCACGAAAACAGACCCAGCCCCTCCGATTTCCTACAAGGCCGTAGGTTCCTTCCCTACATCGAAAGTAAACGCCATCCGACAGGCGGTCGGGGGCCCGCCGGTCAGCCTCGACATGCCGGTCGTCGCGCAGTCCGCCGGCACGAGTTCCTCGACTAGCCGTTTCGTGTGCATTCGCAGCTCCGGCACAGCCGTTGCCTCCCACAGTTGCGCCTTCAGCAACGGACCTACGTAGCGCACGGCCTTGAGCACTCGCCCGTCGCGCCCCACCACGCGGTAGTGCGCATCCACCGCCAGCCCCAGGGCGAGCGGATCGACCGCCAAGGCGCCGCTGTCACGCAGTTGCGCGATCAAGGGATCCTGCACACGGTTCAGGTCGCTGGATGGTCCGGTGCAATTCACGACGGCGCCGTAGAGGGCCGTGACCGGCTGCGAGGCGCCTCGAGGCTTCCAGCTGACGCGCACGCCTTCCCTCGCCTGCTCCGCATCGACCAGGCGCCCCTGCAGCACCGAGAGCTGGCCGCCGTCCATCGCTGCCCGGATGCGCCTGAAGATGGCCGGCGCCGCGCGATGGCGATGCGTGTCCCAATAGGGCAGAAGATGCCGCAGGAACTGCCTGCGTCCTTGCAGGCTCAATTGCTGCCACAAGCGCGGGGTATGGGTTCGCAACCCACCGATCACGTCGCGCCAATCGTGGCCGTTCGCGGCGGCTTCCCGGATGAGAGCGCGCACCCGCCGCAACTGCCGCCGCAAGCTGGTTTCGCCTGCCAGGAAGTCGGGCGGCACCGTGCCCGCGGCTGGCGGCACCTCCTGCTCGCGGTGCGGGTGCGGCAACAGCGCGCGCCGCGACATCATGCCGATAGGTCCGCGATGGCCTTGATCCAGCAAACGCAAGACGGCGTCATAGGCAGTCAAGCCCGTTCCCACCAACAGCACGCTGGCGTCCTGCGGCAAATTGTCCAGCACGCCATGCGACCAGACATCGTTGACCAACGCGCCGCCATTCCAGTGGGCATTGCTTTGCGTCGCCGGTGGCGTGGGGGTGAAGTTCCCGAGTGCGAGGACGACTTCCGTGGCCTCGATGACGCGGCCCGAGCTAAGCCGCAGCACTGGTTCTTCGCCCTGGTCTTGCGTTTCGATGCCCAGCACTTCGGCCTCCAGCAGTTCCAGCTTCACCCCATCGGCGGCGTCGGCCTGGGCTCTGAGCAAGCTGCGCTCGAGATAGTCGCCATACAGGCTGCGCGGAACGAAGTCCGCCGCGCGAAAGGCAAGGCCGCGGCTTTGCAGGTAGTCGAGAAAACCGGTCTCGCGGTCCGGGTCCAGGCTCATGCGGCCGGCCGGCACATTGAGCAAATGGCTGGGCGAATTCGTGCCATAGGCCAAGCCCCGGCCAAAGCTGAGGCTTCGATTGATCAGGCACACGCGTGCCGGGCCCTTCAGGCGCCCGAGCAAGTGGATGGCCACAGCCATGCCGGAAAAGCCGGCGCCGACGATCGCGTAAGTGCGTTGAATTGCCATGGACAGGGCTTGAGATACGCCGCAAAATATATCTTTGATATAGCCATCTGGTTTAATGTTTAATACAGTAAATCAGCCTTTGCTCGGGGGCGGGATTGAACGGTAACCAGCTCAGTGTCGATGACCTCAACGCCAAGAGACGGCAGGCGGTGCGCTTGCGGCTGCAGGGCGAGAAATTGGCGGTGGTTACCGCATCCACCGGGCTCAGCTCGCCCACCGTCATTGCCGCCGTCAAGGCATATCGGCAGGGGGGCTGGAGCGCTGTGGAGGTAAGCCCCCGTCAGGGCCGCCCGCCCAAGGCCGAGGAAGGAATGAGCTTGCGACACGTGCATGCACTTGTGCAAGCCATGCTCGCGGGCCCGCCGGACGTTGCCGGCTTGCCGCATGCGCTGTGGAACCGAAAAGCGATTGGGGATTGGCTGGCGCGTCAACCCGGCGCCAGGAGCAGCCCCGGTGCGGTGACCAGGCTGTGCCAGGCGTTGGATCTGGATTTCGACGATGGCTCCCTGGGTTCACCGGAAAGCACACCCGAAGGATGGATGCGGTGCCACGGTGTCGAACGCTACTTGCCGGCTTGGCCGGGCGTGCCCGCCGACAGCGGCAAGATCGGCTTGTTGTGCGTCAAAGGCGTCCGCGGCCAGCTGCTTTGGCTGGCCTTTTCCGGCCCGCTGGAAGCGCGCCACTACCTGGCGCTGCTGACGCGCCTCTTCCCGCGCCGCACCCCGCTGGAGCTGGCGATTCCCGGCTCGGCGCGGCTGCTGCGCGTGGCCGAGCTGAGCGAATGGCTGGACGCCCAGCCCGGGGCCCTGCGCCTCATCGACCCGGAACTGGGCGCGCCCACCAGCGCCACTTCCAACACGCATATCCACAGCGCGCCCGTCACGCGCGCCGAAAGGACGGCGATGCCCCTGACCCATCTGCAACGCCTCGAAGCCGAGAGCATCCACATCATGCGCGAGGTGGTGGCCGAAACCGACAAGCCCGTGATGCTGTATTCGGTGGGCAAGGACAGCGCCGTGATGCTGCACCTGGCAATGAAGGCCTTCTACCCTTCCCGGCCGCCGTTTCCGTTGCTGCATGTGGACACGCGCTGGAAATTCCGCGACATGTATTCATTTCGCGACCGCATGGTCAAGGAGCTCGGGCTGGAGCTGATCACCCACGTCAACCCCGAAGGCATCGCCAAGAACATCAACCCTTTCACGCACGGCTCGGCGATCCATACCGACATCATGAAGACAGAGGGACTGAAGCAGGCGCTGGACAAGTACAGCTTTGACGCGGCCTTCGGCGGCGCCCGCCGCGACGAGGAAAAGTCCCGCGCCAAGGAGCGGATCTTCTCGTTCCGCTCCACACAGCACCGGTGGGACCCCAAGAACCAGCGTCCCGAACTCTGGAAGATCTACAACACCCGCAAGCACAAAGGCGAATCGCTGCGCGTCTTTCCATTGTCCAACTGGACCGAGCTGGACATCTGGCAATACATCTACCTGCAGGACATCCCGATCGTGCCGCTGTATTACGCCGCGCAGCGGCCGGTGGTCGAGCGCAACGGCACGCTGATCATGGTGGACGACGCGCGCATGCCGCTCGGGCCCGGCGAGGTGCCGATGATGCGCAAGGTGCGTTTTCGCACGCTGGGCTGCTACCCGCTCACCGGAGCCATCGAGTCCGAAGCCGACACGCTGCCGGCGATCATCCAGGAAATGCTGCTGACCAGGACATCGGAACGGCAGGGCCGCGTGATCGACCACGATTCGGCCGCGTCGATGGAGAAAAAGAAGCAGGAGGGGTATTTCTGATGGCGCATGCCGGCGACCTCATCGCCTCCGACATCGGCGGCTACCTCAAGGCCCACGAGCACAAGAGCTTGCTGCGGTTCATCACCTGCGGCAGCGTGGACGACGGCAAGAGCACCCTGATCGGCCGGCTGTTGTATGACAGCAAATTGCTGTTCGAGGACACGATCGCGGCGATGGAGGCCGATTCGCGCAAATGGGGCACCCAGGGTGAAAGCATGGACTTCGCCCTGCTGGTGGACGGACTGGCGGCCGAGCGCGAGCAAGGCATCACCATCGACGTGGCCTATCGATTTTTCTCGACCGAGCGGCGCAAGTTCATCGTGGCCGACACGCCCGGCCATGAACAGTACACGCGGAACATGGTCACCGGCGCTTCGACTGCCGATGCCGCGGTGCTGATGGTGG
>JAQGMS010000006.1 GCA_028292245.1 Ramlibacter sp. | reverse complement strand
TCGGCCCCGGCCAGCAGGGCCGCGCCCTCGTAGATTTGATAGAACGGGTTGGGGCACAGCACCACCGGTTTTCGGGTGGGGTCGATCACGGTCTGGGCAAAGGCGAACAGGGCCTCGCGCGAGCCGTTCACCGGCAGCATCTGGGTGTTGGCATCGACCCCCATCAGGCCATAGCGGGTTTGCAGCCAGAGCCGGAACGCGTCGCGCAGCTTCGGCTCGCCGGCCGTGCCCGGATAGCTCGAAAGCCCGTCCAGCGAGGAAGCCAGCGCGTCCTTGATGAACTGCGGCGTGGGATGCTTGGGTTCGCCGATGCCCAGGCTGATCGGCGAGTAGGCGGGATTGGGCGTGACGCCCACGAAAAGTTGCCGCAGCCGCTCGAAAGGGTAGGGCTGCAGGCGAGACAACAGGGGATTCATATCCCCTGGATTATCTCTCCCACCAGTTCGGCTACGCCCAGGCCGGTTACCGCCGAAACGCGCATCACGGCGGGGGGCTTGCGCCCGCGCCGCAGGCCCACCGCGGAGCGCATCTCCCTTTCGGTGAGTTCGCTGCCCGGCAGGTCGCCCTTGCTGATCACCAGCACGTCGGCGATCTCCAGGATGCCTGCCTTCAGCGCCTGCACGTCGTCGCCCAGGCCCGGCGGGCATAGCACGATGCGAAAGTCGGTGAGTTGGGCGATGGCGATCTCGGACTGGCCGGCGCCCACAGACTCGACGATCACCACCGGGAAGCCCAGGTTTTTCAACAGCACGAGCATCGCGGCGGTGGAATCGGCCACGCCGCCGGCGGCGCCGCGGCTGGCCACCGAGCGGATGAACACACGGGGATCGTGGGCTGCGGCGCCCATCCGGGTGCGGTCGCCCAACACGGCGCCTCCCGAGAAGGGGCTCGACGGATCGACCGCGATCACGGCGGCTCGCATCCCCCGGCCGACCAGGTTCTCCAACAGTTTGTCGAGCAGCGTGGACTTGCCGGCGCCGGGCGGTCCGGTGACGCCTACCACTCGCGAAGTGGTCGAGACGGAACCGGCGGGCCGCGATTCCTCGAGTTGCCGCTGCAGGTCGGGCCAGCGTTCGGGATGGTTCTCGATCACCGACAGCAGGCGGCCGATCGCCGCCGGTTCCCAGAGCCGGGCCCGCGCGATCAAGCCTTGCGAAGAGGCAGCCCGGGCTCCCATCAGACCAGCGCCTGCACGGCGCCGAACCCCATGCTCCTGCGCAGGCGGTCGCAGATTTCCTGGTGCGTGGCGCCGGCTCGCGCGGTTTCGACGACGGCCGCGAATACGTTCTCCTCCTTCGAGTCCACGGTCCGCGCCAGGGAATCCAGGGCGCGCTGGACTGCGTCTTGCGAACGCGCGGACTTCCAAGCCCTGAATTCGCCGATCAGGTTCTCGATCTGGCGGGCGTCGGGCCTTTCCTGGCCGGGCTGCGCTTGCTCGGCCTCGGTGGATTGGTAGCAATTGACGCCGACCACCGGCCGCTCGCCGCTCTCGACTTCGCGCTGGAACTCCATCGCCGAGCGCCCGATCATCCGTTGCACAAGGCCGCTCTGGGCCGCCGCGAACATGCCCCCCGCGTCTTCCACCAGCGCCATGACGCGCAGGATCTCGGCCTCCATCTGGTCGGTGAGCGCCTCGACGTAGTGCGAGCCGCCCAGGGGATCGATCACATCCGTGAGGCCGGCTTCGCCGCGCAGGATGTTCTGTGTCGCCACCGCGATCCGGGCGCCTTCGCCGGTGGGGCACGAGATCGCCTCGTCGAATGCGTCGGTGTGCAGCGACTGCAGCCCCCCGAAGATGCCCGCCATCGCCTGCACCGTCACACGCGAGATGTTGTTGAGCGGCTGCTGGCGCGTCAGGTCGGCGCCCGAGGTCTGGCCGTGGAACTTCATGCGCCAGGAGCGCGGCGATTGCGCGCCCAGTTGTTCGCGCGTGATCCGGGCCCAGACGCGGCGGCCGGCGCGGAACTTGGCGACCTCCTCGAAGAAGCTCACCGAAATATCGAAGAAGAACGTGAAGCGCGGCAGGAAGGTGTCGGGGTCCATGCCCTTTGCAATGCAGTCCCTCGCGTACTGCACGGCGGAACTGAGCGTGAAGGCCATTGCCTCCGCCGGCGTCGCGCCGGCCTGCTGCATGTGCTGGCCGACCACCGACAGCGGGTTGTAGCGCGGCACCTTGGCGTTGCAATAGGCGATCTTGTCCACCAGCAGCCGCCGCGCGCCCGCGAGGTCCAGCCGGTAGAACATGTGATTGGCGATGTAGTGCGAGAGGTAGTCGCTCTGGTTGGCGGTGCCGGTCAGCGCCTGCCACGGCACCGACTGCCGGTCGGCCTCGATCAACAGGAACGCCAGCAGGGTGAACGGCGTCGGGTCGTTCAAGCCGATCGAGATGCGCGTGAGATCGACGCCGTCCAGGGCCCGGCGCATGTGGTCCGGGTTGTTGATCACGGTGCCGCAAGTGCCCAGCAACTCAGGATGAACCTGGTCCATGTCGTAGCCGCGGAACACCGAGTTGCACGGCAGCAGCGAAATCGCCGTCGAACCCGCGGCCAGCACTTCGCGCAGGCGCTGGTTGTAATCCTCGGGCGTGCCCAGGCCGATCAATTGGCGCTGCGTCCAGCTGCGGCCCCGATGCATCGTGGTGTAAATGCCGCGGGTGTAGGGCGCCTCGCCCGGCACTTCGAACGCGTCGCGCTGCGCTGCATCCTGCGGCGTGTAGAGCGGCTTGATCTCGATGCCCGAGCGGTTGCGCTTCGCCGCCTCGGCGGGCAGTTCGCTGGAATAGGCTTGTTGCCAGGCGTGCAGTGCGTTCATTCGATAGCGTCCCGCGTTTCGCGCGCCGTGCGGGCCAATTGCCACACATCGCGGCAGATATCGTCCAGTGCCGTCCCGGGGTGGTACACCTTGGCGACGCCGGCTGCGAGCAGGGGCGGGACTTCGGCATCCGGCACGATCCCGCCGACGATGACCGGCACATCGCCCAGCCCGCCGCTCTTCAGCGCCGCCATCAATTTGGGGACGATCAAGTGGTCTGTGGCCAGGGTGGAGATGCCGATCAGGTCGACGTCTTCCTCCGCCGCGAGCTTGACCACGTGAGCAATTTCTTGCCAGGGCGGCGTGTACACCACCTCGCAGCCGCTGTCGCGCAGGGCGGCCGCCACGACACGGCTGCCGCGGTCATGGCCATCGAAGCCGATCTTCGTGACCAGCACCTTGGGGCGAAAGCCTTCGCCGGTGTCAACTTGCTCGTTCATTTCCTGTCCTCCAGCGAACCGGCCAGCATCGTGAACATGCACTCGGCGATCTGCCCGGGTGGCATGCCGGCTTGCGAATACCAGCGCTGGGTCGAGTTCAGCGCGCCCAGCACCAGCAGCCGGAACATCCGGCGGTCGATGCCGCGCTTGAGCTTGAGCGCGGCGACGATGTCCACGAAGACGGCCTCGTAGCGGTCCCGCAAGGCCACCAGGTCGGCGCGCACGGTTTCCGGCGCATCGTCCGGCAGCACGCGAATCACCACCTGGGCGTAGTCGCCGCCGGACAGCAGGAACTCCACGTGGGCGGTGAGCGCGGCGCGCAGCCGGTTGGCGGGTTCCGGCCCCGCCGCCGCGACGGCGGCCAGCACGTGTTGGCAGATTTGCTCGACGCCTTGGGTGTAGACGGCAGTGAGCAGCAGTTCCTTGGAGCCGAAGTGGGCGTAAATGCCGCCCGTCGTCATGCCCAACTCACGGGCCACGTCGCGCACCGTGGCGGCCTGGTAGCCGAGCCGGCGAAAGCATGCTGCCGCGTGGTCGAGCAGCGCCAGCCGGCGGCTGTCCTGGTGGGTGACGGGTGAAAGAGCTTGCATAACGAACGACCGTTATGTAAGTTTAAGGCCGTGCGGGGGTCCGCGTCAATCGCCTTCGGCGGGCACCCAAGGCACCGGCAGTCCGAGCTTTTGCATCAGTTCGCGGGCGTTGTCGGGTGCGTGCAGCTTGTCGGTGTTGTCGAAATAGCAGTACACGTCGCGTGAGTCGCGCTCGGGCGGCGGCGATTTGGAAATCAGCCGGGCATCCCGGGGTTGCCCGCCTTCCGTCCAAGCCCGTATGCGATCGGCCCAGCGATCGAGTTGGTCGCTGCGGTAGCGGCTTCGGTACAGCTCGGTGGCGCCGTGCAGCCGCAAGTAGATGAAATCGGCGGTGACATCGTCGAATAATGGCCAGGGCCGCGGCGTATCGGCCACCACCCAGGCGATGCCGTGCTTGCGCAGCAGATCGATGAAGGACGGGTCGACGAAGCTGGCGTGCCGTACCTCGACCGCGTGGCGCAGCGGCACGTCGTCCTCGGGTTCCAGGCTGTGCCGCCCCTGCAGCCGCTCGTCGTGGGCATGCGCAATCCACATGGCCGCGGTGGTCGTGCGCGGGAGTATCGCGAAGAACGCATCGAACAGCGCCGCGTCGAACTGCATGTTCGGCGGGAACTGCCACAGGAACGGCCCGAGCTTGTCGCCCAGTTCGAACAGCCCGGACGCCAGGAAATTGGCGAGCGCGGTCTCGGCATTGCGCAACCGCAGCATGTGTGTGATGTAGCGGCTGCCCTTGACGGCGAAGACAAAGCCCGGAGGCGTCAGCGCGGCCCATTGGGCGTAGCTGGAAGGGCGCTGCAGCGAATAGAAGGAGCCATTGAGCTCGATCGACGAGAAAATCCGCGAGGCGAAAGCCAGCTCGCGCGACTGCGCCAGTTTTTTTGGGTAGAAATTGCCGCGCCACGGCGCGTATCGCCATCCCGAAACGCCGATGCGGATCTTTCCTGCCATGCCCCGGGTTGTGCCAGAAAGGCCGGCCGCCCGCAGGGGCAGGTAACGCCACGTATCCGCCGGGGCGGCGGCGGGGCTCCGGTATCATCCCAGCCACTCGCCGGCTCCAGGGCCGGCGCCTCCTTTTCAGTCAGTTTCATCGGGCAGGGCCGTGCGTCTCAATTCCATCAAGTTATCGGGCTTCAAGTCGTTCGCCGAACCCACCAACTTCATGCTGCCCGGCCAACTGGTCGGGGTCGTCGGCCCCAACGGCTGCGGCAAGTCCAACATCATGGACGCGGTGCGCTGGGTGCTTGGCGAGTCGCGGGCCAGCGAATTGCGCGGCGAGTCGATGCAGGACGTGATCTTCATTGGCTCCAACACCCGCAAGCCGGCCAGCCGCTCGAGCGTGGAGCTGGTGTTCGACTACAACGACCACCGCGCCGGCGGCGCCTGGAGCCGCTTCACCGAGATCGCCGTCAAGCGGGTGCTGACGCGCGACGGCACCAGCAGCTACTTCATCAACAACCAGCCGGTGCGCCGGCGCG
>JAQGMS010000084.1 GCA_028292245.1 Ramlibacter sp. | reverse complement strand
CCCCCATCTCTCGGTCGGCCGCAACATCATGCTGGCGCCGACCCTGGTGAAGAAAAAGTCGCAGGCCGATGCCACCGAGCATGCCCGAAAGCTGCTGGCGCGTGTGGGCCTGGGCGAGAAGTTCGACGCCCGGCCCGAGCAGCTTTCCGGCGGCCAGCAGCAGCGCGTGGCCATCGCCCGCGCGCTGGCCATGGAGCCCGCGGTGCTGCTGTGCGACGAGATCACCAGCGCGCTCGACCCGGAGCTGGTGGGTGAAGTGCTGCGCGTCGTCGAGAGCCTGGCCGAGGAAGGCATGACGCTGCTGATGGTCACGCACGAGATGAATTTCGCGCGCAAGGTCAGCGACCGGGTGATCTTCATGCACCAGGGCCGCGTGCACGAGATGGGCCCGCCGCAGCAATTGTTCGGCAATCCGCAGACGCCGGAATTGAAGCAGTTCCTGTCTTCGCTGAACGACTGAGCCACCGGCTAGCGCCGGAACATCTCCAGCTTCAGCGGCCACTCGTTCCCGAGCCAGTAGGCATGATCGGTATGGTCGGCGAGGTCGTCGCCGGTGTCCCCATGCACGAACACGTCCAGGCCGTCGCGGTGCGCGTCGAGCCAGGGGATCACCTTGTCGAACTCCGTCGCGCCGAAAGCGAGCTGGCAGCTCCAGCGCGGGTGGGGGCCGACCTCCTTCTCGTGCACACGGCCGACCTGGACATCGAAAAGACGCCCCGCTTCCGCGACCAGCGTGCGGGCCTTGCTCACCGTGGCCGCGTCGAAGTAGACGTGCGCGTGGTACGCCGGATGGATGTTCACGGGACGGCGCGGCATGGTCACTTGTCCCAGTGCCGCTGGAACACCGGCGCAATGCTGTCGTGCGCCTCGATGCGTTGCAGCAGTTCGAAGAACTGGGGCCGGTGTTCGCGCACGTGCGCCCGCGTTCCGCCCCATCTCGAGACGACGGCGGCCAGGAAGTCCAGCGCCCCGGGCTCGGCGCCGCCGAAAAACGGGCTGCCCTGGAATGTGTCGGCAAAGATCTCCCAATTGCGATGCAATTGTTTGCGCGTCCCCAGCCGCACAGCCTCCAGGCTGGGCTCGTCGGTCGCGAGCGTGAAGCGCTCGGGGTAGTCGATGATGGTGATTGCGCTGTAGCAGTTGGCCGGGATGAAAACAAGGCCGCGCAGCGCCTGCGCTCGCGCCCCTGCATCCGCCGGCAGCAAGCGCTTCGCCGCGGGTACGTCGAGCCCCAGGTGCAACAGGATCGCCGCGCTTTCGGTCATCACGCCGCCGCCCGGCAAGACCAGCGTGGGTATCTGCAGCAGCGGATTGACCTTGCGCAACTCCTCCAGCGCCGAATCGGGTTCCCAGCGGGAGGCGCGGACGATGCGGTGCGGCAGGCCGCAAGCCACCAGCGCCATCTCGACGGCGGCCGAACCGGATCCTTTAGTGCCGTAAAGCGTATACATATCAGTGCTTCGATTGGCGCATGGCGAGCTGCGCGAGCAGCGCCTCCCGGCGCGACAAGCTCTCAGGCGGCCAGTATTGCTTGCGGTCGTAGTACTCCGCCATCGCCGGCACGCCCGGCGGCAACACGACCCACGGCTGTTTGGAGGCGGTGAAGATATGGATGTCCGGCGGCAGGTGGTCCGGCTCATCGAGCGTGCCGACCCGCACGAACCGCACCGACGGGCCGGCGCCCGAATAATTGCTCCAGACGGCGATGCGGCAGCGCGGGCAGCGCGCGATCTTCTGCCCCGCCCCACTGGCCGAAGGCGTGTCGACGAGTTCCGGCTCTCCTGCCACCAGCGTGATGCGATCGGCTTCGATCATCGCGTTCAGCGCGAAGGACGCTCCGGTCTCGCGCTGGCACCAGCGGCAGTGGCAGCAGTGCACGAAGAGCGGCCGGGTTTCCATCCGGTAGCGGACGGTCTTGCAATCGCAGCCGCCCTCGAGCGGAAAGACACCAAACTTCGTCATCGCCTCGCCCATGGGTCAGGCAGCCCTGCTGTTTCGGTAGAGGAATGCCACCAGGGCGCCCAGGACCAGCATCAGCACACCGTCGAAGACGATCTGCTTGGCCACGTGCATGCCCGGCATCGGCTGGACCACGTAGTAGATGAGGTACATGGGCACGGAGGTGAGCAGCGCGATCGCGACGCCGAACCGGATTCCCTGCGCCAGCCAGGGCTTGGCCTCGGCGCCGCGCGAATAGATCCAGACGAAGGCCCCGGAAAGAATCACGTGGGCCAGGATCATCAGCGGAAAATACTGCTGGGCGTCGGCTTCCGGGCGAAACAGGTTGGGAAGCTTGGCGTAGTCGTCGTGCAGCAGCACGCCATGGACGACGAAACTGCCGGCCATCCAGGCCACGAACACGGCCACCCAGGCAATGACGAATTTCTTGTTCATGCGGACCTCCTCGGTGAAGTCAGCGCAGTGTAGGTTCAACCGCAGCGCCGGGCAATGGGGCAGAATGCCGCGATGCGAAACCTCTCCATCGCCCTGTGCATGGGCGTCGCGCTGTCCGTTTCCGCGTTCGGCTTCGACCTGCAGGGCCATCGCGGCACCCGCGGCCACGCGCCGGAGAACACCTTGCCCGCCTTCGAACGGGCACTGGAGATCGGCGTGACCACGCTGGAACTGGACATCGGTGTCACGGCGGACGATGTCGTCGTGATTTCGCACGATCCATTCCTCAATCCGGTGATCACTCGCGACGCCAGCGGGCAGTGGCTGCCGGGCGCGAAGGGGCCGCTGATCCGGTCGCTGACCCTCGCGCAGTTGCAGGCCTACGACATCGGCCGCATCAATCCGGACACGCCTTACGCGAAGACCTTCAGCACGCAGCAGCCGCGCGACGGCACACGCATGCCTTCGCTGCAGTCCCTGTTCGACCGGGTCAAGGCGCTGGGCGCAAACGATGTGCGCTTCAACATCGAGACCAAGATCGACCCCACGCGGCCGGACGACACCGTCGGCCCTGACGCGATGGCGCGCGCGCTGTTGAAAGTGGTGCGCGATGCGGGCATGACCCAGCGCGTCTCGATCCAGAGCTTCGACTGGCGCACGCTGCGGCTGGTGCAGCAATTGGAACCAGCGATCCCCACCGTGTACCTCACTGTCCAGACCGCCAACACCGACAACCTGCGCGATGGCGAATGGACCGGGGGCCTCAAATTCGCCGACTACCGCAGTGCGCCGAAGATGGTCAAGGCCGCCGGCGGCGCGGTGTGGTCGCCCAACGGCGGCGCGGTGACCGAAGCGCTGGTCAAGGAAGCGCAGTCGCTCGGCCTGAAGGTGATCCCCTGGACAGTGAACAACCCGCCCGACATGGAGCGGCTGATCGCGTGGGGTGTGGACGGCCTCATCAGCGACTATCCGGATCGCCTGCGCACCGTGACGCAGGCGCGAGGACTGCCGTTGCCCAAGCCGGTGACGCGGCCCTGAACCTGCCGTCAGTGCCGGTGGCGGTGATGCGCATCGGGAAAGTGCGCATGGCTGTGCACCACCGGCTCGTGGCGGTGGGTATGGCTGTGCCGCGTGCCGTCCGGCACCGGCGGTTCGTGCACGTGGTCGTGATGCGGGTCGCCGGCGCCGTGGAGATGTTCGTGCGCATGCTCCATCGGTTCATGCTCGTGACGATGCTGGTGCCGCTCCGCCAGGTGCAGCGCAACCCCGGCCGCCATGAACGCGCCTGCCAATGCCAGCGGTACGGTGAGGGGCTCGCCCAGCACACCAATGGCCAGTACCGCGCCGAAGAACGGTGCCACCGAAAAATACGCGCCCGTGCGCGCGGTGCCGAGTTCGCGCAGGCCGACGACGAACAGCGCCAGGCTCGCGCCGTAGCTGGCAAAGCCGACCAGCGCCGCGGCCAGGACCACGGAAGCGCCCGGCCAGGTCGCCCCCAATGAAAGCGCGATCACCAGGTTGGTGGTGCCGGCCGCCAGGCCCTTGACCATCGCGATCCATGACGCGTCTGCCAGCGAAACCTTGCGTGTCAGGTTGTTGTCGATGCCCCAGGTGAGACAGGCGCCCGCGACCAACAGTGCCGGCCGCCAACCCGGCCAATCCAGCTGGCCGGGCCAGGCCAACACCACGCCGCCGGCGACGATGGCCAGCATGCCCAGGGCCACGCGGCGATCGAAGTTCTCCTTGAAGATGAACCACGCCAGCAGCGCCGTGAAGACCGCTTCGGCGTTCAATAGCAGCGAGGCCGACGAAGCCGCCATGTCCACCAGGCCGAGCATCAGCATGACCGGGCCGCAGACACCGCCGGCCAGCACCGCGGCAGCCAGCCATTTCGCCTGCCCGGCCGGCAGCCGCACCCACGGAGATCCTCGCAGCAAACGCAGCGCGCAAAGCCCCAGCCCCGAGCCGAGATAAAGCAGCGCCGCGAGCAGCCATGGGCTTGCGTGCTCGAGCAGCAATTTGGCCAACGGTGTGCCGGCGCCGAACAGGAGTGCGGCAGCCAAGCTGGCCGCCACGCCGTGAGGCACGCGCGTGCCACCGATTTTCATGGGTCCATGCTAGCCTATGGACTCATGTCCGCGCCCCACGACGCGATCGCCCGCAACGAACTCGCGTTGAAGTCGGCGCTCTGAAGCGCCGCGGATATCAGCGCAGGATCTTGCCCAGCAGCAGGCCCAGTGCGAACGCGCCGGCCACGGTGCTCAACGGGTGCGCCTTGATCTGCTCGCGGGCATAGGTGCCGTACTCTTCCTGCATCGTCATGACCTTGTCGCTGCCGGTGGCGACGGTCTGCTCGAGCTTGTCGACGGTTTCATGGGCCTTTTGGGCGACCCGATGTACGACATTGCCGTTGCCGTTCAGGCCGGCGGTGCCGGGTCCATTCAGGGTGACGTTGTTTTCGGTGGTTTCGCTGTTCATGGTTCTTCCTCTCGGGCATTGTCGAAATAACCGCCGGCGGGCGCCGGCGAAGACTTGACTGTAGGAAGCTCGGCCTCGCGGCGCTGTCGGTGAAAGCGCCGCATCCGGTGTAGGACTTGTCCTGCGATCGGGCGCTAGCGCAGGTTTCCGGTGTGTCCCAGCGAATAACGGCCGGGCTGCGGCCACACGGTGAGGCCGTGCGGCTCGCGGCCGACCTTGACCTTGTCCACCGCGCCGGTCGAGGTTTCGAAGCGGTAAACCTCGTCGTCGTAGCGCCCCGACAGCCACAGGTACTTGCCGTCGGCGCTGACATTGCCCATGTCGGGGCTGCCGCCGCCGGGCACCGGCCAGGTGGCGACGATCTTCTCGGTCGCGAAGTCGATCACCGACACGCTGCCGCTTCCGTGCCGCCCGCCGCGGATCTTGTTGCTGCCGCGGTTGGCGACGTAAAGGCGCTTCCCGTCGCGGCTCGGGTACAGGCCATGCGTGCCGACGCCGGTCGGGATGAAGGCGACCTGGCGGAACGTTTCGAAATCCACCACGTGGACACCATCGGCCACCATGTCGGCGACGAAGAACCGCTTGCCGTTGGGCGAGGCGCGCACGTCCTGCGGCATGCCCAGCAGGCTGCCCTTGAGGGGCTCGCCGTGCGAGTGGCCCATCATGCCGGCCATGGGTTTTTTCGCCGCCTCTTTCTCCAGCGCTTCCTGCACGCCCGGCTGGTCGAATTTCGAAGACAGGCGGATGGTGCCGACCACGCGCCGGTTCACCATGTCGACCTTGGAGATCGCGCCGCCGAACTCGCAGGTGAAAAGTGCGTAGCGCCCGTCGATCGAGAAGTCGGCGTGGTTGATGCCCGCGCAGTCCGGCGTCGGAATCGAGAACTCCAGTTTCATCGTCTGCGGATCGCGGAAGTCCAGCCGCTTGCGTGCTTCGGCGACGACGATGGCATAACGGCCATCGGGCGACCAGTACAGGTTGTACGGATCGTCGACGGCAATCGGCGTGCCAGGCTTGCCGGTCTTGGGGTCGATCGGTGTCAGGCTGCCGTCGTTGCGGCCTTCCGCGTTGTTGGCGACCCAGAGCGTCTTGAGGTCCCAGGACGGCACGATGTGCTGCGGATCGACGCCGACCTTGAAGGTATCGACCACCTTGAGCGTGGCCGGGTCGATCACCGAGACCGTCCTGGACGAGCGGTTCGGCACGTAGACCCGTTCCAGCGCGCCCGCCACGGCGGGCGACAGGCGCCCCGCCACGGTTTCGCTGTAGAGGTTGTTGCGATCGGAAACACCGGGCATGCCGGGCACGGTCGCGACCGGTGCTTGCGCCGACGCCGGCGCGGCGGCGGGCTGCGCGCCCGCCGGCAAATTGGGGGCCAACACCGCAGCGGCTGCGACGAGCGTCGCGATCCTGATGTTGCCGGACAAAGTCATTCAATCACTCCTTGGGGTTGGCGGCCTGGTGGCCGGCGACTGCCTGCCGGATCGCCGCCACGGTTTTATCGATGATCAGGTCCACGCCGATCTGGCCCAGCGCCGCGCTCGATTGCGCGGGGTCGCCGGCGATGCCGGTCGACGCTTCCGCATGGTTGCCCGAGCGCAACTGTTCGCTTCGCACGCGCGAAGCGTCGATCGCCATCATCAGCGAAGTATCGGCCAGGCCGGCGTGCGTGCCGATCTGCTGGTCCGTCACGCCGCGCGCACGCAGCGCCTGGTTGAATTCGGTGCTGGCCGCCTGGTAGTAGGCGCCGACGTAGTGGGCGCGGGCCCGGGTGCCGGCCCATTCGCGGTTCAGGCGCAGCGCCACGTCTTTCAATTGGCCTTGATAGCCGCCGTGATCGCCAACCAGCACGATGTCGACGAACCCGGCCTGCTTCAGGCTGCGGGCGGCGCCTGCCAGCACCGCCGCGAACGCATCTTCGGGGACCGAGAGCGTGCCGGGGAATCGCATGTGGCCCGCGGGCGGCGACACCCGGCCTTCCGGCACATAGCTCATCACCGGCGCCACCAGCGCGTTCCCCAGTTTCGCGGCGATGCGCGTGGCCAGCACCGCGGCGCGGACGTTGTGTTTGCCCAGGGCCATGTGCGGGCCGCTTTGCTCGGTGCCTCCCACAGGAAGGATCACCGTCGTGGTACCCGCACGCAAGCCGTCACGCACTTCGGTCCAGGTCAGGTCGTCGAGTTGGAGGCTGGCCGCGCCCACGGGCGCGGCGGCCAGGGCCATCAGCCCGGCAAAAAGCAAACCGGAACAAGCGGCGCGTTTGATCATCGTGGCGCGAATTATTCCAGATGCGGGCCTTACGCTATAAAGGCAAACGAAAGGACACCCGAAAGGTCCCATGGCCACCGCCTCCAGCCGCCCGAAACGCACGCGCCGCGACGGCGGCGCGATCACCGACGTCGCCGGCATCGAGGTCGGCCACTTCACCGACACGCGCAGGCCCACCGGCTGCACCGTCGTCATCGCGCGCGAAGGCGCGGTCGCCGGCGTCGACGTGCGCGGCGCGGCGCCAGGCACGCGCGAAACCGACCTGCTGGCCCCCACCAACCTCGTCGACCGCGTGCACGGCATCCTGCTGGCCGGCGGCAGCGCGTGGGGCCTGGATGCCGCCGCCGGTGTCATGCGGTGGCTGGAGGAACAAGGCGTGGGCTTTCCGGTCGGGCCGGTGCGCCTGCCGCTCGTGCCCGGCGCCGTGTTGTTCGACCTGCTGGTGGGTGACCCGAAGATCCGGCCGGACGCCGCGGCGGGCTATCGCGCGTGCGAACTGGCGTCGGCCAAGGCGCCGGCCGAGGGAAACGTGGGCGCGGGCGCGGGCGCGGCGGTCGGCAAGATCTTCGGCATCGAACGAGGAATGAAGGGCGGCATCGGCACCGCTTCGGTCACTGTCGACGGCATCACGGTGGGAGCACTGATCGCGTGCAACGCGCTGGGCGACGTGATCGACCCCGACACGGCCCGGCCGATCGCAGGCGCGCGCACGCGCAACGGCCGCGCCTTGCTCGACTCGCGCCGCGCGCTGCTGGGCGGCGAGCCTCCCAAGCCGCACTTCGCCGGCACCAACACCACCATCGGCGTGATCGCCACCGACGCCGTGATCACGAAGGTTCAGGCCTCGCGCCTGGCAACCATGGGCCACGACGGCCTGGCGCGCAGCATCAATCCGGTCCACACCATGTCGGACGGCGATACGCTGTTCGCGTTGGGCACCGGGCGCGCCGGCAAGTCGCTGGGGATGATGGTGCTGGGCACCATGGCCGCCGAAGCCGTCGCGCTCGCCGTCGTGCGTGCAGTGCGCGCGGCGCAGGGCATCACGGTGGGCAAGCTTCACTTGCCGGCGGCGGGTGACCTGAAATAGAGCTGACGACCGGTTCGCGGCAATCTTTGAACGCAGAGGACGCAGAGAATGCGCAGAGAACGCAGAGAAGTCCTTCTTTCTTGAATCCTCTGCGTCCTCTGCGAAACCTTTGCGTCCTCTGCGTTCAAAAACACCTGCGCGAATCAACTACAGCTTCAGATCGAGACTGTTCCGCAGCGCCGTCTGCGCCACCGCATCGAGCGCGCCGTCGACCACGGCCTGACCGGAGATCATGCGCAGCGCGCCGCTTTGCAGCATCTTGTCGAGAAGGCGGCGCGTCATCGAATGGCTCTTGCCGTCTGCGTTGGCGAACATGAAGAGCGTTCCATGCGGGCTTGCCCAGGTCACCTGGTAGCGGCCCCAACCGCCCTCGATCATCATCTCGACCCACGCGCCCGGCTGCAGGCCCGCATCGCGCACACCCGGGGCGAAATCCTTGCCGCGGGGCCGCGTGTCGCTGAAACCGGGATGGGTTTCCTGGAACAGGGGCTTGGGCGAGATCGACTGGTCGGTGTACATGAAGCCGGAGTTCTGGGCTTCAGTGGCGCCCAGCCACGGGGCCGGACCGGTGTCCTCGTCGCCACCGAGCATGTGCTCGAGTTCCTCGCGCGTCATGCTGGTCGACAGCGGCACCGGCCGGCCCGGCTGTTCGGCTGCCTTCAGCGCATGTTCGTGCGCGGCCGCGAGGTAGTCGAGGAAGCGCTGCGTGGCCGGCGCTGGATAGTCGATGGTGGCCAGCCCGTGCCGCAGCTTTTCCACGAGCAGGGGCGCGAGCCGGGCCAGGCGCGCGGTGTTGGCAGCCACTGCGCGCGGCTGGGCGCTCCACACCAGGTCGGCCACTGCAGCGGTGAATCCGGCCGGGTCGGCCGCGCCGCTTTCGTCGAGCAGCCGCGCCTGCGCCATCACCTGCGACCAGGGGCCGGCGATGAAGGTCGCGATCTCGCGGGGCGCTTGCGACACATCGGCCCGGGCCTTCATCTCCTTGGCTATTTTTTCGGCCAGCAAATTGCGCTGCTCGGCCTGCAGCAGCGCGCGCACGGCCTTCTCGCGATTGCGGCGGTCGCGCTGCAGTTGGTCGCCCCAGGCTTCCTCCAGTGACTTGAGCGCGAACTCGAATGGCTCCGCGCCTTCGATGTGGGTGGACAGCAGCGCCTCCACCGCCTGCTGCAGCGGTTCGATGAAGGCCGCGAAGCCCGGCACATCGACCGAGCCCCAGGCCAGGCTGCGCTGCGTCATCTGCTCCAGCAGGCGCCGCGCGGGGTGCTTGCGGTCGCTGAAAAAGCGCGGGTCGCCCAGCGCCAGCCGCAACAGCGCCGGCTGGAGGTCACGCACCAGTTGCTGCACCGGCGGGAGCAGGCGGGTGTCGCCGGCGATGTTCTCGACCATCAGGTTGACCACTTCCTGCCCCAGCGCCTGCGCTGCCGCGCGCGGCTCGTCCTGCAGCGGCCCGCGCTGCTGCAGCCGCTTCATCACCGTATCGACCTGCTTCATCTCCTGCAAGGCCTCGAAGGCAGCGGGCACGGTCATGGAAAAGTCGGCCGCCACGGCGGGCACGTGGTCCGGCCCGTCCAGGTCGCCGGAGAGCAGGCGCCTGAGCTCCTTCACGTTCAGCAGGCTGCTGGCGCGCAGCGAAGCGCCCACTGCCGCTTCGCGCAGGGCTGCCTCGGTTTCAGGGGTTGGGATCGCGTTGAAGCCGGCGCCGACCACGCCTTGCGAGCGCAACATCAAGCACAGCTCCTGGTAGACCCGAGCCAGTTCCGGTGCGAGCGCTTCGCCCAGGTGCTGCATCCAGCGATTGCGCACGGCCGCCGGCACCGGGCTTTGCAGCACCACCGTGCGCAGGCTGCGCACGTAGACCTCGGGCCGCAGCGGGTTGCGATCGGCCTGCACGCTGCGCAGGCCCTGCACAGCGCACACCAGCGTGTTGAGCTCGGTCAGGCTGCCTTCCACCTCGGACAGCACGACCTGCTGCAGGCGCAGCAAGTCCACGCTTTCCTGCATCTGCTCGTCTCCCATGAGTTCGAGCGAATCGAAACTGAGCGCGGCGGGCTTGCGCGCGTCACCGGAGATGGCATGCGCGAACTCCGACAGCAGGGCCTGGGGATACGCCTCGCACAGCGCGCCCTCGTGCTTGACCAGGACGCGGGCCGCGTCGGTGAGGAGCTTTCGCTCGTATTCGTCCGGGATCATCGCCGCGCGATGCGGCAGGGTCATGGCCGCGCGGCGAACCAGCCGCTGCATCAGCGTGCGCCCTTGCGCCGCCGCCTCTTTCATGCACGTGCGGTACAAAGCCTGGTATGAAGTAGGTTGCCCCCCGCCCGCCATTGCGCCCCCTGTTGGCCGGAGATCAGCGGCCGTTCCACGGTCCGCTGGATCAACAGCACTTAAAGACTCAGGGAACCCTGAGTCATTTAAGAGCTTTATAACGCATGCGGTGCGGCTTCGCACCCTCTTCGCCCAGGCGCTTCTTCTTGTCGGCCTCGTATTCCTGGTAGTTGCCGTCGAAGAAGGTCCACTGGCTGTCGCCCTCGGCGGCCAGGATGTGGGTGGCGATCCGGTCGAGGAACCAGCGGTCGTGGCTGATCACCATCACGCTGCCGGCGAATTCGAGCAGCGCGTCTTCCAGCGCCCGCAGCGTTTCCACGTCCAGGTCGTTCGAGGGTTCGTCCAGCAGCAGCACGTTGCCGCCGGCGATCAGCGTCTTGGCCAGGTGCAGCCGGCCACGCTCGCCGCCCGATAGGGTGCCTACGCGCTTTTGCTGGTCGCCGCCGTTGAAGTTGAAGCGGCCCGCATAGGCGCGGCTGGCCATCTGGAACTTGCCGACGTTGAGGATGTCCAGGCCGCCGGAGATGTCCTCCCACACGGTCTTCTGGTTTTCCAGTTCGTCGCGGTGCTGGTCGACGAAAGCCATCTGCACCGTCGTGCCGACCACCACTTCACCCGAATCCGGTTTTTCCTTGCCGCCGATCATCTTGAACAGCGTCGACTTGCCGGCGCCGTTGGGGCCGATGATGCCGACGATGGCCCCGGGCGGCACCGTGAAGCTCAGGTTGTCGATCAGCACGCGGTCGCCGAACGACTTGGTGACGTTGTGGAATTCGATCACCTGCTGGCCCAGGCGCTCGGCCACCGGGATGAAGATTTCCTGCGTCTCGTTGCGCTTCTGGTATTCGATGTCCGACAGTTCCTCGAAGCGGGCCAGCCGCGACTTGCTCTTGGCCTGCCGTGCCTTGGGGTTCTGGCGCGACCACTCCAGCTCCTTCTTCAGCGCCTTGAAGTGGGCCTCTTCGGTTTTCTGCTCTTGCGCCAGGCGATCGCCCTTCTGCTCGAGCCAGCTGCTGTAGTTGCCCTTCCATGGAATGCCGTTGCCGCGGTCCAGTTCCAGGATCCACTCGGCGGCGTTGTCCAGGAAGTAGCGGTCGTGGGTGATGGCGACGACGGTGCCGGAGAAGCGGGTGAGGAACACTTCCAGCCATTCCACCGACTCGGCGTCCAGGTGGTTGGTGGGCTCGTCCAGCAGCAGCATGTCGGGCTTGGACAGCAACAGGCGGCACAGCGCGACGCGGCGCTTCTCGCCGCCGGACAGCACGCCGACCTTGGCTTCCCACGGCGGCAGGCGCAGCGCGTCGGCGGCGATTTCCAGCTGGTGCTCGGAGTCGGTGCCGGCGGTGGCGATGATGGCCTCCAGCCGTGCCTGTTCAGCTGCCAGCGCGTCGAAGTCGGCGTCCGCTTCCGCATACGCGGCGTACACCTCCTCCAGCTTGGCCTTGGCCGCGAACACCTCGCCCATCGCCTCCTCCACGCTCTCGCGCACGGTGTGATCGGGGTTGAGCTTGGGCTCCTGCGGCAGGTAGCCGATGTTCAGGCCCGGCATCGGCGTGGCCTCGCCCTCGTATTCCTTGTCGACGCCGGCCATGATCTTGAGCAAGGTGGACTTGCCCGAGCCGTTCAGGCCCAGCATGCCGATCTTGGCGCCGGGGAAGAAGGACAGGGAGATGTCCTTGAGGATGTGTCGCTTCGGCGGGACGATCTTGCCGACGCGGTTCATTGTGAAGACGTACTGGGCCATGGGGGTACTTTTTCCGGGGGTGCTGTGCAAACCCTCGATTATCGCGGGGATGTGCAATGCCCGCGCGATGCCCTCACCCTAACCCTCTCCCAGAGGGAGAGGGAACACGTCAGGACTTGCCGTCCAGGCTGTTCTTCAGCGCGGCCTTGGCCACCTGGTCGAGCGCTTCGTCGACCACGTTGCGCTCGGCGACCACCTTGATCTGGCCCTGGGCCTGCAGCCGGTCCAGGGTGCGGCGCGACATCGAGTGCGCCGAGCCGGCCTGCGAAGTGAACATGAACAAGGTGGCGTGCGGGCTGGCCCAGGTCAGCTGGGCGCGAATCCATTGCTCCTTGACCATCAACTCGACCCAGGTGCCGGTCTTCATGTCGTTGGCGCGAGCCGGGCCCGCCGGCTCCTCCAGCATGGCCTCGGGGCTGGCGACGTGCTCCGGCGCCAGTGCCTCGCCGTCCAGGTAGCCGGAATCCACCGCTTCCTGCTTGTCCAGCCACAGATCGGCTTCCGCGTTCATGCTGTCGCTGAATTCGGATTCCTGCGCCTCCACCGCATCGGCCGCGGCCTGGCTGACGGCGTCACGGCCTTCGTGCACTGCCGCCTTGTGGATGGTGATGAGGTTGTTGAAGAACCGAGCGGTGAGTTCCGGCGGGTATTCGATCCGGTCGAGGCCTTCGCGCAACTTGGACAGCAGTCCCGGGATCATCTGAACCAGCCGCTTGGCGCGCCCGCGCGTCGCGGTGCTGCGCTGCACGCTCCACACCAGATCGTCGACCATGGCGCGATAGCCATACGGATCGTCCGAACCGTCCGCGCAGCTGAGCTGGGCTTCGGCCACCACTTGCGCCCACGAGTTGCGCAGGAAGTCGCCGACGAAATCCGGCACCTCCAGCGTCTGCACCTGCTCGGCGAATTCGCCGGCCAGCTTCTGGGCCAGCAGGTTGCGCTGTTCCGCGTGCAGCAGGGCGCGGGCTGCCTCTTCGCGGCGCTGCTTGAGCACCACGTCGTGGTCGCTCCACTTGGCCTGCAGGTGGTCCAGCAGTTCGCCGAAGGTGTCGGCATCGACCACCTTGCTGGTGAGCCAGCCCACCGACTCTTCCACCGTGACGAGGAAGCGTTGCCAACCCGGGTCCTTCTCGTCGGAGAACGCCAGGCTGCGCTGGGTGATGCGGTCCAGGAACTGGCGGGCCGGATGCGTGCGGTCGCTGAAAAAGCGCGAGTCTTCCTCGGCCAGCCGCAGCACGCCGGGCTCGATCGCCTTGAGCTGGCGCTTGAATTCCCCCAGCAGGCGCTTGTCCGCCGCCAGGTTGTCGAACATCAGCCGTACTACCTCGGCGCCGAGCTGCGTGCCCAGCCGCGGCGGTGGCGCACTTTCGGCGCTGATACCGGCCGGCTGATCGAGCAGGTCGACCGGTTCGGCCGGCTCGGCCGGCGGCGCCGCCTTGGGCCTGTTCTCGAGTTTTTGCACCAGCGCATCGACCTGCTTCATCTCCTGCAGCATCGACATCGAAGCCGGCATGGTGTGCAGGAAATCCCGGGGGGCGGCCTTCGCGTCGAAGTCGCCATGCAGCAGCTTGCGCAGGCGGTCCAGCGTCAACAAGGTCTTGGCCATCGAGTCGGCCACCGGCGCGCCTGAAGCGCCGCCGCCCTTTTGCACGCGGCCGCCGATCGGCACTGCGGGCTCCAAGCCGGTGGAGCGCAGCCAGTCCGACAACTCCCGGTACAGCCGGCGCAGGTTGGCGCCGAGCAAGCCGGCCGCGGGTGCGATCAGCGCCTCGCGCACCGGCGCTTCAGGCACGTGCTCGGCCAGGCAGGTCTGCAGTGCGCGCACAAAGACGTCAGGGCGCAGCGGATTGAGCCCGGGCTGGATGGTGCGCCAGCCCAGCAAGGTGCTGACCAGCGCGTCCAGCGCCGGCAGCACGTCGTCCACCGCCAGCGAGACTTCCTGCTGCGCACGCGCGACCTCGATGCTCTGGTCGAGTTCGGCGTCCTCGAACAGCCGCAAGTCCTCGAACCTCAGCAGTTCCGCGTGGACCTGTTCCTTGCCTCCACCCTCGTAAACCAGGCGGGTCAGCTCTGCGCGATAGGTGGCCGTAACCGCCTTGGCGTTGTCCGACAGGCTCTGGATGGCTGCTTTTGTGCTCGGTTGCTGAAAACCCGCGATGCGGCGCGCGCCGTTGGGCGATGTGGCCGCCAGCAGCCCCTTGAGCATGTCGGCGACCAGCAGGTCGGCCTGCTGCAGCATCGCTTCCAGACAGTCGTTGAGCGACGGCTGGAGCGAAGTGGGGTCGTCGGATACGCCGAGTCGAAGCTTCAGCAGGGTGGCCATGATGAGTCTGTAAGGCGAACCAATTATTAGCCGGTCGGCAAGGGGACGCCAGTCTTTTCCCCAGGCCGTGGGAGCGGCGGCGGGGCGAATATGGCAGGCCCTCCGTATTTGCCCTAGTTGAGCCAGACTGTCAACCGTCTGTAAGCATTGGTAACCATGCTGCAGATGGGAGACAAACCACTCCAATGTGAGGTCCATATGCTCTACGTCAAAACCGAAGCCGGCCGAAGCGAAGTGCAGGGGCGCACCCGCCCCTTGACGCCTTCCCAGCGGCAAGTCCTGATCCTTTGCGACGGCGATCGCCACCTGGAAGACCTGGTGGAGATGATGCCGGCCGGTACCTTCACACCGGCACTCGAACACCTGGTGGGCGCGGGCCTGCTGGTGCTGCGCGACTCGATGCCCAAGGCCAGGCCCGTCGAAGTCGAACTGACGGAGTCCGACCGTTACCGCGCCATGGTGGAACTGGCCACGTCGATGGCGACCGACCTCGGTTTCACGGCCCGCATCCGCGCCCAGTTGCAGATCGAAAGGGCGCAGTCGGTGCAGGACCTCGCCGGTGTCGTCGACCTGCTGTGCAAGCACCTCCAGAGCACGCCACTGATGGCGTTGCGCCTGAACAAGCTGAAGCAGTTGGCGACCGCCTGAGGGCTCTGCGCCACGCGCATCCGCGATCCATGCGACAATAGAGGCTGTTGCGGACTCCAGTTGCCCGCAACCTCAGCGTCTCGCTGGGGACGAAGCCGGCCCCGGACCCCTCAAGTCCAACGGCCGGCAGGCTCCCAACCTTGAACCCCATCTGCCTTTGACTGGCTCGGTGCCTACAGCACCGTACAGGCCGATTCCCAAGCGCCACGGATGGCGCACATTAAATGACTTTTGACGAACTGAACCTGGCACCCGCCATTCTCAAGGCCGTGCGCGAGCAAGGCTACGAAATCCCCACCCCGATCCAGGCCCAGGCGATCCCCGCCGTTCTCGAGGGGCACGACCTCCTCGGTGGCGCCCAGACCGGCACCGGCAAGACCGCCGCCTTCACCCTGCCCATGCTGCACAAGCTCACCATGGGCCACAGCAAGACCAACAAGTTCGGCAAGGACGGCATCGCCGCCCTCGTGCTCGTGCCGACGCGTGAACTCGCGGCGCAGGTGGAAGAGTCCATCCGCACCTACGGCAAGTACCTCCAGCTCACGTCCACCGTGATCTTCGGCGGTGTCGGCATGAATCCGCAGATTTCCAAGCTCAAGGCGGGCGTCGACATCCTGGTGGCCACGCCCGGCCGCCTGCTCGACCTGCAAGGGCAAGGCATGCTGGACCTGTCCACCGTCGAGATGCTCGTGCTCGACGAGGCCGACCGCATGCTCGACATGGGCTTCCTGCCCGACGTGAAGAAGATCCTTGCGCTGATGCCGAAGGAAAAGCAGAGCCTGCTGTTCTCGGCCACCTTCAGCGACGAGATCCGCGAACTGGCCGACCGGCTGCTGCGCAACCCGCAGAGCATCCAGGTCACGCCGCGCAACACCACGGTGCAGCGCATCACGCAGGTGACGCACCCGGTCAGCCGCGCCAAGAAGAAGCAGCTGCTCGCGCACATCATCCAGGAGCACAACTGGAGCCAGGTGCTGGTGTTCACGCGCACCAAGTTCGGCGCCAACAACGTGGCCGAGTTCCTGTGCAAGAACGGCATCAACGCGATGGCGCTGCACGGCAACAAGAGCCAGTCGGCGCGCACGCAGGCGCTGGGCGGCTTCAAGAGCGGCGACATCCGCGCGCTGGTGGCCACCGACATCGCCGCCCGCGGCATCGACATCGACGACCTGCCGCACGTCGTCAACTACGAAATCCCGAACGTGCCGGAAGACTATGTGCACCGCATCGGCCGTACCGGCCGCGCGGGCAACGACGGCGCCGCCGTGAGCCTGGTGTGCCTGGACGAAGAAGGCTTCATGCAGGAGATCGAGCGCTTCACCAAGCAGAAGATCGAATCGAAGGTGGTCGAGGGCTTCGCGCCCGAACCCGGCGAACGCGCCGAGCCGATCGCCATGGGCCGCCAGACCATCTGGGGCGGCCTGGGCAAGCCGCCGAGCCGCGAAGTGATGGCCGCGGCCGCGAAGGCCGCGCGCCAGGAAATGATGCAGCGCATCCGCGACAACAAGGGTGCGGATGCCGAGCGCAGCGGGCGTGGCGGCTCGGGCAACGGCGCTCGCAACGGCTCCGGCAACGGGGCGCGCAATGGTGCGGGCAACGGCGGATCGCGCAATGGCGCTTCGCAGCCGCAAGGCCAGCGCGCGCAGGCGCCGCGGCCGGCGCGCAACGGGAATGGCAACGGCCAGCCGCCGCGCCACAACGGTAACGGCAATGGCAACGGCGCACCGCCGCGCCGCGACATCGAGGACCAGCCGCGCGATGGCGCGCACAATAGCTCCAGTCCTTTCGTGCAGCGCGATGCCACCCCGAGGAACACCGATGGCCAACCCGACCCCTTACGCACCAGCGTCGACAGCATGGGCGGGCGCGGCCGCCGCGGCGGCGGAGGCGGCGGTGGCCGCTCGAACCGTACTGGTGGCGGGGGCTACGGGGCTCGTGGGCCGGGAAATCCTGCAAGGACTTTTGGCCGATGATTCAGTGGTGGCGGTCCACTCGCTGGGCCGCCGCGAGCTGCAGCTGCAGCATCCCAAACTGACCCAGCACCGGGTCGATTTCAAGGCCTTGCCCGCGCTGCCCAGCGTTGGCGAGGCCTTCGTCGCTCTGGGCACCACGATCAAGGTGGCGGGCAGCCAGGAGGCGTTCCGTGCGGTCGATCACGACGCGGTGCTGGCGGCCGCAAAAGCGGCCAAGGCGGCCGGCGCGACGCGGCTGGGCGTGGTGAGCGCCATGGGCGCGAGCACCGGCTCGAGCATCTTCTACAACCGCGTCAAGGGCGAGATGGAGCGGGACCTGCAGGCGCTGGGCTTCGACACGCTGGTGATCGCGCGTCCTTCATTCCTGGCGGGCGACCGCGAAGCATTGGGCCAGCCTCTGCGCGGCGGCGAGAAGCTGGCGATGAACATCAGCCGCGTGCTGGCGCCGCTGATCCCCGACAACTACAAGTCGATCCGGGCGAGCTCGGTGGCGAAGGCGCTGCTGGACGCGGTGCCCCGATCCAAGGGAACGCACGTGATGCTGTCTTCGCAATTGCGAAGAGCGGCATGACCGCGACGCACTTGTTCAGGAACTGCGGCGCGGCGCCGAAGCACCGGTGCCGGAAGAAGCTTCGCTGCGCAACTCGCGCACGACCTTCTCCATCATCGGCGCCAGCACGTTCCATTGCACGGCGCGCGCCATCCGGGGATGGGCGTTGCGCCAGACCTCCGACATGCCCAGCTCCATCGGGTCGCTGAAGACGCCGAAGTCGTCCAGCACCATCGGGTCCTTTTCGGTCGGCATCCCACCCAGGAACGCATCGCCGGCGCCGCTCCAGACCGCGTGGCCGTCGCGGTGGATGCCGTAGCCCCACTCCCAGCCCTGGTCTTTCAGGCGCTGGCGGGCGGCGGCCACGTAGGCCGCATCGAAGATGTAGGTGTCGGTGCGCAGCCAGCTGTCGCCCAGCCAGATTTCCGCCAGGGGGCGTGCGGCCGAAGCGACGCCGGAGGTGAGGCCGCGCAGGATTTCGCCGCGCAGCTCGATGAAGCGCAGCCGCGCCGGGATGTCGGCGGCGCGCAGCATGGCAACCAGGACCGTGGCCTTGTCGTCGGCGTCGCCGCGGCCCGCGTCGATGACTTCGCGCGCGGTGCGCAATCGCAACTTGAAGGGCTTGGCAAAGGGCAGGCGCTTGACGAACCCGTAAACCGCGAGCGCGCGTTCGCGCTCGGTCTTGCAAAGCTGGGTCAGCGCGTGGACGCGCAGCCGCAGCCGGGAATCTTCCAGGTCGAGCAGCTGCGCGGAGCCCAGCCAGCGGGCCGGATCGTCCGGGGCGGACTGGCGAGCGAAAGCAGGCGTATCGAATGTATCGGGCACGTGCGGGTAAACCTCCAACGGCGATTTTCGGCCGGCGGTCGCCGGCGCGAGGCCGCCTGCATGCCTGAAACTTCACGGGGCCGCAGATCTTGTATAGACAAATTGTAGCGCCTCAGGCCGCCGCCTTCAGGCGGGGCGCGGGCAGGTTCAGGCGCGGCAGCTTCTTGCGGTTGGCCAGCACCAGCTCGATGTCCTGCTGGGCGCCGTCGATCAGCACCAGAACGGCCTTTTCCGCCTTGGCCGGATTGCGGGCGATCACCGCGTCCAGCACCGCCCGGTGCAGCGGCAGCGACTGGCGCGGCCCGTCCTTGCGGCTGGTGGAAATCTCGAAACTGGTGCGCAGCAGCGAGCTGAGCGCCTTGCTCATCTGCACCATCATGCGATTGCGGCAGGCCCGCAGCAGGCCCTGGTGGAACTGCAGGTCATGGGTCACATAGTCGCCGCCCTCTTCCACTGCCCGGCGCATGCCCTGGTAGGCAGCTTCGATGGCGGCGATGTCCTGGGCGCTGGCGCGTTCGGCGGCCAGGCGCACGGCCGCCGGCTCGACGATGCGGCGCAATTCCTGCAGGTCGCGCAGGAATTCGCGGGTCAGGCCGGCCTTGGACTTCCAGAGAATGACGTCCGGGTCGAACCAGTTCCAGTTGTCTTCGGGCTGCACCCGGGTGCCGACCTTCGGGCCGGTGGACACCAGCCCCTTGGCCACCAGCGACTTCACCGATTCGCGGATCACCGTGCGGCTCACGCCCAGTTCCTCGCACAGCTTGGGCTCCGGGGGCATAGACGAGCCCGCCGGGTAACGCCCGGCCACGATCGCGGCGCCGAGGTGGTCGACCGTGTTGCCGTGGACGTTCTTCATCGTGGCCATGAGAAACCTTCAGGCCAGCCGCTTGCCGTCCACCGAGGAAAAGAGATGTGCGTTGGCGCCGTCTATCCGCAGGTACACCGCGTCGCCCGGCTGCGCAGAGGTGCGCCCGTGGATGACGACGATGAACTTCACGTCGCCGACCTCCACCAGCAGTTCGGTCTCGGCGCCGGTGGGCTCCACCACGATCACTTTGGCCGCGACGCCCTCGCCCGACGTCATGGGCACGATGTCGCTCGGCCGCACGCCGTAGTGCACGGCCTGGCCGTCCGCGCCTTCGACACCGGCTGCCGGCCAGCGCTGGCCCAGCGCCTCGACCCACGCCTGGCCGCCTTGCCGGCGCAGCACGCCTTCGATCACGTTCATCGCGGGCGAGCCGATGAACTGGGCGACGAACAGGTTGCCGGGCCGGTCGTACAGCTCCAGCGGCGTGCCGATCTGCTCGACGATGCCGTCGTGCATGACGACGATGCGGTCGGCCATCGTCATCGCCTCGATCTGGTCGTGCGTAACGTACACCGTGGTGGTTTTCAGCCGTTGGTGCAGCGCCTTGATTTCGGCGCGCATCGCCACCCGCAATTTGGCATCGAGGTTGGACAGCGGCTCGTCGAACAGGAACACCTTGGGGTCGCGCACGATCGCGCGGCCCATCGCGACGCGCTGCCGCTGCCCGCCGGAGAGCTCGCGCGGAAAACGGTCGAGCAGCACATCGAGGTTGAGGATGCGCGCGGCGTGCTGCACGCGTTCCTCGATCAGCGCCGGATCGGCCTTGCGCAGGCGCAAGGAGAAGCCCAGGTTCTCGCGCACCGTCATGTGCGGGTACAGCGCGTAGCTCTGGAACACCATCGCGATGTCGCGGTCCTTGGAATCGAGGTCGTTGACGATCTTGCCGTCGATGGCGATCTCGCCCGCGCCGATTTCCTCCAGGCCCGCCAGCATGCGCAGCAGCGTGGACTTGCCGCAGCCCGACGGGCCCACCAGCACCACGAACTCGCCGTCGGCGATGTCGAAGCTGATGCCGTGGATGATCTTGAATTTGCCGAAGCTCTTTTCGACCTTGTTGAACGAGACGGCAGCCATGG
>JAQGMS010000273.1 GCA_028292245.1 Ramlibacter sp. | reverse complement strand
CCTGTGCGCAGAGCTGGCGCCGGGCACGCCCTATTGGCCTTCGAGCGCGCATGGCGGATCGATTCCGTTCCAGGCCGACACCGGCACCACCTCGTACTACGGCGTCGGGGCGTACCTGCGGCCGGTGGACGACGCGAGGCGATCCGGCCTGAAATTCGCGACCGAGTGCCTCGCATTCGCCAACGTGCCGTCACCGGACGGCATCGAACGGATGCCCGGCGGCTCCGGCACGCGCGTCCACCATCCGCAGTGGAAGGCGCGCGCGCCGCGCGACCTTGGCGCGGGCTGGGATTTCGAGGACGTGCGCGATCACTACCTGCAAGCGCTGTTCGCCGTCGATGCGCAAAAGCTGCGCTATGCGGACCACGAGCGATACCTCGCGCTGAGCCGCCAGGCCACCGGCGAAGTCATGGCGGCGGCTTTTTCCGAATGGCGGCGACCGGCGTCGGAATGCGGCGGCGCGCTCGTGCTGTTCCTGCGTGACCTCTGGGCCGGCGCCGGCTGGGGCCTGTTGGACGACAGCGGCCGGGCCAAGGCCTGCTTTCATTGCGTCAAGCGCGTGCTGCAGCCGCTGGCCGTGCTGCTGACGGACGAGGGCGGCAATGGCTTGTTCATCCATGTGATCAACGAGCGCGAACCGGAAGCTTTGCTGCGCCTGGAGCTCACCGCCTGGCGCGGCGACGTCGAGGTGGCGCAGGCCAGCGCGCAGATCGCGATGCCCGGCCGTGCTGCCCGCACGCTGCCGGCCCAGGACCTGCTCGGTCATTTCATGGACCTCACCTATGCGTACCGTTTCGGGCCGCCGGCGTGCGAGGCGGTTTGCGTGAGCCTGGTCAATGCGCAAGGCGAGCACATCGCGCGGGCCTTCCACTTCCCGGCCGGCATGCCCGCGTTGTTGGGCATCGACCCGGCAATCACCGCCTCGGCCAGGATGCTGGATGACAACACCGCCGAACTCACGGTGGCTGCAACCCGGGTCGCGCTTGGCGTGCATTTCGACATTCCCGGCTTCGATGCGCAGGACGAGCATTTCCACTTGGCGCCGGGCTTGCCGGTACGGGTCAGGCTGCTTCGCCGGCCCGGGCCCGCTGCGCGCGCCCTGCGCGGCACGGTCCACGCGCTCAATGCCCCCGCCGGTGCGGCCCTGCGCCTGGCTCCCTGACGAACCGGCGAAACCGCCGGAAGAGTTAAAGTGGGGAGTCATCCACCCCGGGAACCCGCATGTCCACTGGGAAATCCGCCTCGCGATCCGTCAGCGCCCAGGAAAAGGCGGTGCTCGAGAGCGCGATCGACAAGATCGCCCGGCGCGCCAAGGACCTGAAGAATTTCGACACCGGGGGCATCCAGGAACGCTGGGACCCACGCCTGGAAGCCGTGCAAAAGCAGGTCAACGCGGCCCTGGCCGACGTGCTCGGAGCGAAGACGCCGGAGTACAAGCAGTACGCGATGCCGCCCCTGGATGCCGAGATGGAATCGGTGTTCGGTGACCGCTACTCGTCCGACGAATTGAGGCAAGCCGTCCGCAGGAGCCTCGACGAGCAGATCCAGAACCTGAACGCGGTCAAGAAACTGCTGACCGAACGCATGGAAGGCAGGGGCGCGCCCGAGCCGACGCCCGCTCCGACACCAGCACCAACGGTCGCGCCGACGCCTGCGCCAGCGCCCGCACCCACGCCTGCTCCGACACCCGCGCCAACACCTGCGCCGACACCGGCACCAACTCCGGCTCCGACACCAGCACCGACACCGGCTCCGACACCAGCACCGACCGCCGCGCCTACGCCTGCACCCACTCCCGCACCAACTCCTGCGCCGACCTCGGCGCCCAAGCCCATGAGCACTTCCGCACCCACCTCCGCGCCGCAAGCGCATGTCAACTCACGCGTGGCGGTCCTCGGGCCCGCCGACGGACCGGCTCGCGACGCGGTTGCGTTTGTCGAGCAGCTGGGCATGACCCCCATCCACTTCTCGTCGCTCGACCAGCTCGAGTCCCTGCGCGATGCGCAGTTCGCGCTGGTGCTGCCACCGGCCGAAGCGCCGGCCACGCTGATGGCGATCGGCTTCCTGCTCGCGGCGCTGCCGCGTGGGCGGCTCTGCGTCGTCACGGCGCCCGGCGCCGGGGCGTTCGACGCGCTGCCCGGCGCGACGCGCATCGAGCTCGACGCGGGCGGCCTCTGGCACCTCGTGCTGGGCCGCGAGATGAAGCGTGCCGGGCTCGACGTCGACATGAACAAGTTGCTCTGAACCCCCAAGGAAACCGATGAAGACCTACAAGATCGCCTGTATTCCCGGCGACGGAATTGGCAAGGAAGTGGTACCGGCCGGCCAGGCCGTGCTGGAGAAGCTGGCGCAAACGCGCGGCGATTTCGCTTTCGATTTCTCCAGCTTCGGCTGGGGCGGCGACTGGTTCCGCGCGCACGGCGAGATGATGCCGGCCGACGGGCTGGATGCGCTGCGCGGCATGGACGCGATCCTGTTCGGCTCGGCCGGCGATCCGCACATCCCCGATCACGTCACGCTGTGGGGCCTGCGGTTGAAGATCTGCCAGGGCTTCGACCAGTACGCCAACGTGCGGCCCACACGAATCCTGCCCGGCATCGACGCACCGCTGAAGCGCTGCACGGTGAAGGACCTGGATTGGGTGATCGTGCGCGAGAACTCCGAAGGCGAATATGCGGGCGTCGGCGGCCGTGTCCACCAGGGGCACCCGATCGAAGTCGCCACCGACGTGAGCATGATGACCCGCGCCGGCGTCGAGCGCATCATGCGATTCGCCTTCCGCCTGGCCCGGTCGCGGCCGCGCAAACTGCTGACGGTGGTGACCAAATCCAACGCGCAACGCCACGCGATGGTGATGTGGGACGAGATCGCGCTGAAGATATCGAAAGAATTTCCCGACGTGAAGTGGGACAAGGAGTTGGTGGACGCCTGCACCGCGCGCATGGTGAACCGGCCCGCGTCGCTGGACACGCTGGTGGCGACCAACCTGCATGCCGACATCCTCTCCGACCTGGCCGCCGCGCTGGCGGGCAGCCTGGGCATCGCGCCCACCGGCAACATCGACCCGGAGCGGCGTTACCCGTCGATGTTCGAGCCGATCCACGGTTCGGCCTTCGACATCATGGGCAAGGGCCTGGCCAATCCGGTCGGCACCTTCTGGAGTTGCGTGATGCTGCTCGAACACATCGGCGAGGCCGCCGCGGCGGCGCAATTGATGGCGGCCATCGAAACCATCACTGCCAATCCCAAATTGCACACCAAAGACCTCGGCGGCTCGGCCCGTACTCAGGAAGTCACCGATGCCGTGTGCGCGCTGCTTGCGCAGAATGGGCGCCAGCAGCTGCGCGCAGCCTGAGCCCCGCGCAGCCGACGAATCCAAACAGGAGACTCGCAGTATGAAAGTCGGCATCAGCAACTGGATCGGCATCCTTGCCCTCGCAACCGCACCGGCGGTCATGGCCCAGGCCTCGGCGCCTTGCCCGGACAAGAACGTCTTGTACTGGCAGGCCTTTCCACCGGGCGGCGAGTCCGACTTGTCGGCGCGGCACCAGCAGGTCGTGCTCAAGAAGAAGTGCCCCGCCGTCGACACCATCATCCAGTACAAGGCGGGCGCCGGCGGCGGCCTGATGTGGTCGCAGATGAACCAGTTGCCAGGCGACGGCACCAACGTGGTCGGCGTCAACCTGCCGCACATCGTGTTCCAGCCGATCGAAGGCGAGGTGCAGTACAAGACCGCCGACGTGACGCCGGTGTTCTGGTTCCACTTCACGCCCGATGCGCTGGTGGTGCCGGAGGCCAGCCCCTACAAGACCTTCCAGGACTTCATCGCCGCCGCGAAGAAGGATCCCGGCAAGATGAACCTGGGCGGCTCGGGCCTGAACTCGGCCAACCATGCCTCGCACGAGCGGCTCGACGCCGCCTTCGGCATCAAGAGCACCTACATTCCCTACAAGGGAACCGGCGACATGTCGCTCGCGGTGGTCGGCAGCCAGATCGACGGCGCCGTGACTTACACCGCCTTCGCGATCAACAACAAGGGCAAGGTGCGGGCGCTGGCCGTGGCGATGGAAAAGCGCCATCCGCTGCTGCCCGACGTGCCGACGTTCCGCGAGCTGGGCGTCGACTGGGTCGATGGCGCCTACCGCGGCATCGGCGTGCCGAAGTCGACGCCGCCGGCGGAACGCAAGCGCCTGTCGGACCTGTGGGCCCAGTTGAACAACGACCCCGAGATGAAAGAGCTGGCGGCCAAGAGCGGCTTCGAGCTGGTGAACGTCGGCGTGGAGCAGATGGACGCCTTCATGAGGGACAAGACCAAGCTCTATACCGAGAGCGCGCAGCGGCTGAATCTCGGGAAGAAATAGCGGCTTCGGGCGCCCGCGCCGGGGCCGCCGTCAGCTCCCCGCTTCGGCCGTCGAGGCGGGCGCTTGCTCCGGCCAGGCTTGCATCCTGGGCTTCATGCCGCCGGTGGTGCTGGAACGATGTTCCGTCTGTACGCGAAGGCACAACTCGCGGTCGCGCCGCACCAGGCTGTCGATCAGCCGGTCGTGCTCGTCGACGGTCTTCAGCCGGGCTTCGACTTCCGACATCTTGGTCGCGATGAACATGTCCACCAGCCACCAGAGCCGCTTCACCTCCTCCAGGATCACGCGATGCGGTGACAGCGAGAAAATCCGCAGGTGGAATTCGCTGTTGAGATGAACCAGCGGCGTCCAGTCCTTGGCGGTGGCGCAAGCACGCATCTGCGCGTTCAGGTCCTTGAGCTGCTCGATCACCGCGTCGTCCGGCCACTCGATCGACTCCATCAGTTCGTTTTCGAGCAGCTGGATGATGCGGCTGATCTGCAGGAGTTCGTTGGGCGCGCGCTTGGCCACGAAGTAGCCGGAGTTCGGCCGGTGCAGCAACACACCCTGGTCGGCAAGAAGGTTGAGCGCTTCGCGCAGTGGAACGCGGCTGACGCCGAGTTCCTCGGCCATCTCCTGCTGGCGAATCTGTTCGCCCGGCATCAGTGCGCCCGACACAACCTTCGCGCGCAATTGCTGCAGCACGCGTTCCACGGCATGGGCTTTTTGCGGCGCAGTTGACATCTGTGCGAGTGATCCCGGTAGAGCTGCCGGGCAGTCTAGCATGGCGGATTCACGATTGCATTCCAACATGAATAAGTTCGCACGCGGGCGGCTCAATCGAGCGTCAGGTTGATCATCCTGGCGATGCGGCCCCATTTGATCGAGTCGGTGGCCGAACGCTTGGCCGCCTCGGCCGGCGTGTTGGCGACGATCACCAGATCGACGGCCAGCGCCTTCTCCTTGATCTCCGGCGCGAGCAACAGCTGCGCGACATCCCTCTGGATTTTTTCGATCACGGCTTTGGGCATCCCCTTGGGCGCCTGCAGGGTCTCATAGAAGGTCGCATCGAAGCCGACTACCGCGTCCTCGCTCACCGTCGGAACCGCTGGAGCCTGCGGCGAGCGCTTGCCGCCCGAAACCGCGAGGGGCATGAGCCTGCCGTCCTTGACGAAGGGCAGCACTGCCTGCGAGCCGATGAACCCGCATTGCACGTTCCCCGCGACGACGTCGAGCGCCGCGGGGGCGGGACCGCGATAGGGGATGTGCGTCATCCTGGTGTTGGTTGCGCCGAGCAGCATTTCCATCGCCATGTGGCTGGGAGCACCCGGGCCGCTGGACGCATAGTTGATCGGCTCCTTGCGCGCCGCCTTCAACAGCGCCGCGAGGTTGCCGAAGCCTGTCTTCGGATTGCAGACCAGCATCTGGTTGAAGCTGACCATGTAGGTGACAGGCACGATGTCCGTCGCCGGATTGAAGCCGAGCTTCTTGTACACGTGCGGGTTCACCGTGACCACCGTGTCCGGCCCGCCGTACAAGGTGTGGTCGTCGGTGGCGCGGGCGACCTCTTGCAGCGCGATGTTGCCGCCGGCCCCGGGCTTGTTCTCGATGACGACGGGCTGTCCCCATTTCTCCTGGAGCTTTGGCTGGATCAGCCGCAGCATGTAGTCCACCGGTGCGCCCGGCGGCGTGGGCAGCAGGATGCGCACGGGCTTCTGCGGCCAGGACTTCGCGTCCTGGGCGCCGGCGCCGGTCGCGGCAACGCCGAGCGAGAGGGCCAGCGCGACCGGGATGAGGGACTTCAAGGCTGTCGTCATGTCTGTCTCCTGTTTGAAAAAGTGCGCCTATTTCCACGTCACGAAGGCCAGGCCGATGCCGGTCCCCGCGGGCGTGCGGCGCACGGGGATGTAGTCGCTGAACTCCATCGTCAGCTGCGAGACCATGCCCGCCACCGTGATCCAGTTTCGGATCTCGGAGGAACCCGACAGCAGCGCCTGTTGCGGCACGCGGCTCAATGTCTCGCGGTCGTGGTTCCTGAACGCATCCATCAACGAGCGGTCGAGCGCCTCTTCGCACACGAAATGGCTCAGGCCGCCCGAGGCGACCACGGCCACGCGGGCCGTGCTTTTCGACTCGGCAAGCGCGCCGGCGATCTTGGTACCGACTTCATGGCACCGGGCCGCCGTCGGCGTGTTGGGCGGGAAATACGTGTTCAGCAGCACCGGCAGCATCGGGACATCCAGGCCCTTCATCAGGCGCTGGATCACGAAGCCGAACGCGTGGCCGAAACCGCGCACCGTCGGATCGAGAACCCGGTCCGACGAGGCGACGTCGACACCGCGTTGGATCAGCCCGTTGACCAGCTCGAGCCCGAGCCCGGGTGCGCCGGGATAGCGGTGCGGCAGGTCCATGCGGTACCCGGACCAGAACTGCCGATCGGCCCAAGGCGGCATCCCGGTCAGGTGCTCGGACGGTTTCATCACCAGCTCGTCGCCGCGATACACCGAGATGGCGGGAAAGTTCTCCGGGCCGAACAGCTCGCCCTGGTCGTCGCCGACCACCAGCACCACGTCAGGGCGGGCCGAGCGCAAGGCTGCGGCCAGGGTGTCGAGCGCGGCTTCCGCCCTGGCCGCGAGGTTCGGGAAATTTTCGGGGTTCGCTTCCGTTGCGTACGCCTCGCCTCGCTCGAGCACCAGTTCTTCGTACGAGACCAGGCGGCCGTCGATGGTGTTGAGCGACTTGCTGCGGCGGTCGTCGTGCGAGCGCAGCTCCCATTGGCCGCCGCCCAACACCAGCAGGGGGCTGTGCGAGGTGCCGATGCCCAGGACGATCTTGGCCATGCCCTCAGTCCTTGCGAAACCGCGAGTACAGCCGCGTGCAGTTGCACTCGAAGATGTCCTTGCGGTCCTGCGCCGAGAGGAAGGAGATGCCCTCGATCGCCGGCTTCAGGTCGTCGAAGTCCAGGCCGGTCTTCGGGTCGCGCGCGCTACCGGTGCCCGGCTTCTCGGTGGCGAACAGGACGCGCTGCGCGCCCACGGTCTTGAGCAGCAGTTCGATCGCCTCCTTGTCGTAGGTGGTGGTGTCGAAATGCAGGCGCTTGAGCTTGTCGTCGAAATACTCGCCGCCGGCGCGCACGGTCCAGGCCCGGAAGCGCCCCATGTGATACGGAATGGCGCCGCCGCCGTGCGGCACGATCAGCTTCAGGTTCGGGAAGCGCTCGAACACCTTCGAGCCCATCAGCGACACGATGGCGATGCTCTCTTCGTTGATGAACTTGAGCGTGTAGCTCTCGCGCGGCTGGCAGCTGCCGGCCGAATGGATCAACGCCGGGATGCCCAGCTCGCACAGCTTCTCATAGAGCGGATACCAGAACTCCTCGCCCAGGCCGGGCGGGGGCGCGCCGTCGCCTTCGGTCGGATCGGGATTGAGCAGGCAGCCGATGAAGCCCTGCTCCTTCACGCGAAAGTCGAGTTCCGCGAAGCAGTTCTCCGGCGAAGTGTCCCGGTACTGCGGCAGGCCGGCGACGGCGCGAAAACGCGCGGGGAACATTTCCACCGTGCGCTGCACCAGGTCGTTCATGTGCCGGGTCCATAGGGTGGTCACGGCGGCGGGCTTGACCGAATGCATCTGCATGTAGGGGCGCGGCGAGAGGAACTGGATGTCGGTGCCCACCTTGTCCATGATGTCGATGATCGACTGGCCGGCCGCGCGCACCTCCGCATCGGCCAGGCTGGGCGATTGCGCCGGGTTGGCGCGGCTGGCGACCAGTTCGGCCATGTAGCGGTAGCTGCCGGGCGGCACCATCACGTGCGCATGGGAATCGATGATCATTGGTTTTCCGTCCCTTCAGAATTGGTAGACGTCGAGGGTGCGTTCGCCCGCGCGCAGGCGCTCCAGGATCGCCGCTTCCTTCTGCTCTCGCAGCACCGCGGCCTCGACGAGTCCAGCTGCCCTCGCGCGCGGCAGGACGACGACGCCATCGGCATCCCCGGCCACCAGGTCGCCGGGGTGCACCGTGAGGTCGCCGAAAAGAACCGGGAAGTTGACAAAGCCGCGCGCGCCGTGGTCCTTGCTGGTGCCGCGGAGGCAAAGGCCGCGCGCGAATACCGGCAGGCCGAAGCCGGCGAGGATCGCGCCGTCACGCACGCAACCGTCGATCACCAGGCCGCCGAGCCCGCGCACCTGGGCGGCGAGCGACATGATCTCTCCCCAGTAGCCCCATTCATACTCGCCGCGCACGTGCGCCACCAGGACGTCGCCTGGCTGCGCCGTGTAGATGGCGCGATGCAGCCACAGGTTATCGCCGCCGGGAGAATCCACCGTGACGGCGGGACCGCACAGCCGCATGGAAGGCGCGATCGGCTTGATCGCCGGTGGCATCACGCCGATGCGGCCCGCGGCTTCGTGCAAGGTGGCGGTGGGGAGCGACCGCGCCAGCTCCACGACGGTGGAACTCACCCTTTCGATCTCCTGCAGCACCGCGTTCATTGCTTCGCCTCGCGCGTCTGCAATTGGTGATAGCGGTGCTTTTCGCGCGCCTCACGCAAGCTCATGCCGCCGCGCACGGAAGCGCGGATCGCGTCCTCTGCCGCCTGGATTTCTTCGGCGGACCCGAGCACCGCCTCTTCCTGCGCCTTCGGGATCACGACCACGCCGTCGGCGTCGCCGCGCAGCAGGTCGCCCGGGCAGACGCGCACATCGCCGATGTTGACCGGCAGCTGGGTGGCTTCCAGCTGCACGCGGTCCTTGCCGGTGCGCATCCAGGCGTCGCGGCTGTAGATCGGGTAGCCCAGCTCCAGGCACAGCGCCACGTCGCGGTTGATACCGTCGATCACCGTGCCGGCGATGCCCTTGCGGTGCGCGATCTCGGTGAGGATGTCGCCCCAGACGGTCGCGTTGTCGCGGCCACCGTTGTCCAGCACGACGACGCTGCCGGGCGGCACATCGTCGATGTAGTCACCAACGGTGCCGGGTGGCGCGCCGGCCGGGCCGTACAACAGCGTCCAGGCACGCCCGGCCATGCGGAACGAGGTGGACCGGGGCTGGATGCGGTAGCACTGGCCGTTCAGGCCGTGGCGGTCCAGCGCATCGCTCAAGGTGGCGGTGTCGAGCTTCGTGGCTCGGTCGACGTTGCGGTCTTGGGTCATTTGTGTTCGCGTGCGGGCTAGTTCAGCGCAACATGTGTTCGTAGTCGGCGCCCATCACCTGCGCGATGGGCCGGCCCGCCAGCAGCGCCTTGGCCATTAGCGCTTCCCGGCCGGCGATGGCCTCGGCGGCGTCGAGGATGCGCTCGATCTGCGCGGCGGGAATGAACGCGGCGCCGCTGGCGTCGGCGATCGCGTAGTCGCCAGGCCGCACGTCCACCGTACCGATCTTCACCGGCAGGTTGGTGCGGGCTTCGGCGACGCGGCCGCGCGCCGTGCGTGCCGTCAACGCGCGGCAGAAAATGGGAAAGTCATAGGCGCGCGCTTCGTCGATGTCCCGCACCGGCCCATCCGCGATCACTCCTGCAACGCCCTTCAGCTTCGCTCCGAGCGTGAGGATGCCGCCCCAGCAGCCGGCGTCGATGCCGGTGCGCTGTTCGACCACGATGATGGTGCCCGCCTGCGCCAGTTCGACGGCCGTGGTGCCCAGGTGACGCGGTGCGCCCGCTGCGGGCGTCACGTCACTTGCGGGCAGCAACTTCAAGGTGATGACCCGCCCGGCGATGCGCCGCGCCGTCGAACGCTGTTCCAAACCGCTGGCGACGCGATCGGCCAGGCCAAGCTTGTCCAGGGCATCCGATACCGCGCAGCAGTCCAGGCGCTTCAAGCGCGCCACGGGGTCGTCGACGTCGCTCATGGCGTTGCAGGCGCGGCATGGCGCGAGCGCAGTTCGCGCTTGAGCAATTTGCCGCTGGGGTTCTTGGGCAGGGCGTCGGTGAAGATGACGCGCTTGGGCACCTTGAAGCGCGCCAGTTTCTGGACGCAGGCATCGATCACGCCCTGCTCGGTAAGCAGATGGCCGGGCTTGGCCACGATGACGGCGGCTACGATCTCGATCCACTTCACGTCGGGCAAACCGATCACCGCGACCTCCGACACGCCGGCGATGCCGTAGATCACCTCCTCGACCTCGCGGCTGGCGACGTTCTCGCCACCGGTCTTGATCATGTCCTTCTTGCGGTCGACGACGGTGATGTAGCCCTCGTCGTCGATGGTGGCCAGGTCGCCGCTGTGGAACCAACCGCCCTCGAAGGCTGCCCGCGTGCGCTCTTGGTCGTTGAAGTAGCCGGTCAGCAGTTGAGGCGAACGGTGCACGATCTCGCCGATGGCGCCGGGCGCGACGTCGTTCATCGCGTCGTCGACCACGCGCGTTTCCACGTTCAACGCCGGCCGGCCCGCCGAGCCGGCCTTGCGCAACTGGTCCTGGGGCTTGAGGACAGTGGCGACTGGCGCGATCTCGGTCTGGCCGTACAGGTTCCACAGCCGCACCTTCGGCAGGCGGCGCTGCAGTTCCTTGAGCACCTCCACCGGCATGATGGACGCGCCGTAGTAACCCTTGGCCAGGCTGGACAGGTCGGTCTCGTCGAACCGGCCGGAACGCAACAGCGAAATCCACACGGTGGGTGGCGCGAAGAAGGAGTTGATCGCGTTGGCTTGCATCTGCGCCAGCAGGTTGTCGGGTGTCGGCTTGCCGGTGATCACGTTGGTCGCGCCGACATAGACGCAGGGGCCGAGAAAGACGTCGAGTTGCGCGCAGTGATACAGCGGCAGCGCGTGCAGCACGCGGTCGCCCTCGGCGATCTCCGCGTCGACCAGGCAGGTGACGTATTCGGAGATCACCGCGTCGTGGGTCAGCATCGCGCCCTTGGGCCGCGATTCGGTACCGCTGGTGTAGATGATCTGCGCCAGCATCGATCCGGCCAGCGGACGTGCCGGGGGCTCGGCGGCCCCGCCGGTCAATTGGTCGAAGGTGGTCAGTCCGTCGGCCGGCGTGCTTTCGTCCTCGCCGGGCAGCCAGAAGTGGCGCACGACGGCCGTGCCCGCGCTGGCGGCCAGCCCCAGCGGCGCGAACGCGGAATCCACGCACAGCGTGGTCGCACCGGAGTGCTCCAGGATGAAACGCGCCTCCTCGGCGTTGAGCATGAAGTTGATCGGAACCAGCACGGCGCCCAGCCGCGCCACCGCGAAGCGCAGGGCCGCGAAGGCGTGCGAGTTGCGCGCGATCACCGCGACCCGGTCTCCGGCCTGGACGCCCTGCGCGGCCAGCCCCGCGGCGAGCCGGTTGCAGATATCGTCGAACTGCGCATAAGTCCAGTCGGTGGTGCCGCAGCGGACCGCCAGTTTGTACGGGAAGCGCCAGCGCGTGCGGCGCAGCAGGTCGCCCAGCGTTTGCCGCGAGATTTCGGCTGTCATGCCTGCTCCTGGATCACGGCCACGATTTCGAGCTGCAGCAGCATGCCGCCTTGCAGGTCGTACACGAGCGCGTGGCGCGCGGGCCGGTCATGCGGATCGGGAAAGCATTCGAGCCACTGCGCATTGACGTGCTGGCGCGCGCTGTTGTCCTTGATGTAGACCGTCATGCGCACGACGTCGGAGAGTGTTGCGCCACCATTGCGCAACAAGGAACGCATGTTGGCGAACGCGAATTTCGCCTGCGCCGCGGCATCCGCGCCCAGCTGCCCGGTCGCTGCATCGACTCCGGCGATGCCCGACGAACAGAGCATGTTGCCGACGCGCGCGCCCATGGGGATCGGCGCGCCGCCGTGCGAGACGCCTTCGACTTCGATCGATCTTGGCCGGCTGGAATTCATGCGGGACTCTCCATTGGCAATGTGCGGGATCAATGGGCCGTCACCTGGACCGGCATGCGGCTCAGGCCACGAAATACCGGCGAGTGCATGCGCACCACCTGGTCGGCCAGCACCTTGAAGCCGCGATTGCGGCCGAACCATTCCTCCAGGAAGATCCGGCTGATGGCCTTGGCGAGCTGGGCGCCCAGGCAGAAGTGCGTGCCATGCCCCATGCCCAGGTGCCTGGAGGGAGCGCGCATGATGTCGAAGCGCTCCGGGTCGTCGAACTTGCGCTCGTCGCGGTTGGCCGATCCATACATCACCAGGACGCTCTGGCCGGTGCGGATGGTCTGCCCGTGCAGCTCGATGTCCTGCGTGGCGCTGCGGTGGAAGCGCTGGGTCGGGGTGTCGTAGCGCAGCATTTCCTCGATGGCATTGGGCGCGCGGCGCAGGTCGCCGGCCAGCAGTTCGATCTGCTCCGGGTGTTCGTGCAGGGCCAGCATGGCATTGCCGATGAAGCTCGAGGCGCTCTCGATGCCGGCAGCCAGCAGCGTGCCCACGGTGTGCATCAGGTCCTCGGCCGTGAGCTTGTCGCCTTCGACTTCGGCGGCGATGAGCGCGCTGATCAGGTCTTCGCGCGGCGCCGCCCGGCGCTCGTCGATGGTCTTGAGCGCATAGGCCACCATGGCCTTGCGCGCCTCGTGGCCGGAGGGTGGAAGCTGGCGCGTGGCGGGGTCGCGATAGACCAGGCCGTCGACCCATTTCTTCAGTTGCACATGGTCCGCGCGCTCGAAACCCAGCAGGTCGCAGATGGTCGAGGTGCTGATGCGCGCGGTCAGTTGCTGGATCAGGTCGCCGCCGCCCGCGGCAAAGAACTCGTCCATGAACTCGCGTGTGATCTCACGGATGCGCGGTTCGCGCTCCAGCACCTGGCCGCGCATGAAGGCGGCGTTCACCAGCTTGCGCAGCCGGTCGTGCTTGGGCGGATCGCTGGTGCCGAGCGTCTTGCCCATACGCGCCGGGTCGTCGTCCAGGACGTTGCCGCGCGCCGATGAAAACCGCTGGGGATCGCTGCACGCCGCGTCGACGTCGTCATAGCGTGAGAGGGCCCAGCATTTGGCGCTTTCGCTCCAGTAGGCGGGATGGTCCCGGCGCAGCACTGCGTAATAGGGATAGGGGTCGACCTGCACGTCGAGCGCGTACGGATCGAACACGAATGGCTGGGTCATGGCTTGTCTCCAGGTCGTCCGGCCCGCTTCATGCGGCGACTTCGTGAAAACTATATTGAATTCAATTATGAATTTAATCAGGACTTTCCCTAATAGAATTCATAATTGAATTCAATTTACCATGACCTTGCCATGCTTCCATCCCAGGCACTTCCAGCAACAGCTGGCTTGAGCGTGCGCGTCGTTGAACGGCGCGCAGTGGCCGAAGGCGTGATCGCGATCGAACTGCGGGCCGAGTCCGGCCGGCAGTTGCCCCGCTTCAGCGCCGGCTCGCATATCGACGTGGAACTGCCGGTCCGGGACGGTGACGGCCGTCGCCTCGTGCGCCAGTACTCGCTGTGCAACGACCCCGCCGAGGACTACCGCTATGTGATCGGCGTGGGCCGGGATGCCAATACGCGCGGGGGTTCCGCTTGGCTGCACGAGAGCCTGCAGTGCGGCGACCTTCTCGACATCGGCGCACCGCGCAACCACTTCCAGCTCCATGAGGCGGCGACGCATTCGGTGCTGGTCGCCGGCGGCATCGGCATCACGCCGCTGGCCGCGATGGCGCGCCGGCTGAGCGCGTTGGGCCGGCGCTGGACGCTCTACTACTGCGCGCGGACGCCGGAGCGCGCCGCGTTCCTGGACGAACTGCGCCTGTTGCCGGGACTGGTGGTTCCCGTGTTCGACGGGTTGCCCGGCGTCGCGCCGGTCGACCTGGCGCGCGTCGTCGCCGACGCACCGGCCGGCGCGCACCTGTATTGCTGTGGCCCGCCATCACTCATGCGGGCGTTCGAAGCGGCCGCGGTGCACCGGGACGCGGGCACCGTGCACGTCGAATGGTTCGAGCCGCGGCCCGCGATCGAGAACTCCAACGCGGAACGGGGCGCCGACCGCGCATTCACGCTGACGCTGGCGCGCAGCGGCAACACACTTACGGTGCCGCCCGGCAAGTCGATCCTGGATGTGCTGATCGAAGCCGGAATCGACGTTCAGCACTCGTGCTGCGACGGCGTGTGCGGCACCTGCGAAACGCGTGTCCTCGAAGGCAGTCCGGAACACCGCGACTCGGTTCTCCTTGGTGAGAAGGCCAACGCCACCGATCGGATGATGATCTGCGTTTCGCGCTGCGCCGGGGCGGCGCTCACGCTCGACCTCTGAAGGGTGTGGCACCACGCAAGGGTGCAACACTTTTGACCGGCGGCGCCAGTTACGGACGGGTTACGGCGTCACAATCTTTAGCGGAGACACATTCGCCATGACCGCGCCGAACCCCGCCACCGAACCCCGCCGCTTCCTCGAACACCTGTACCACGCCGCCGTGCGCCGCGCCTTGCCGCTGCACAACACGGCCGCGTTCCTGCCGCCGCCGCCGAAGGGCCGCACCATCGTCCTCGGTGCGGGCAAGGCCGGCGGCTCGATGGCGCAGGCGGTCGAGGCCTTGTGGCCGGCCAATGCGCCGCTGGAGGGGCTGGTCGTCACCCGCTACCACCACATCCCGCCGCGGCCCGACGGGCTGAAGCAGCGGATCGAAATCGTCGAAGCCGCGCATCCGGTGCCCGACGCCGCCGGCCTTGCCGCCGCGCAGCGCATCCTGGCGATGGCGCATGGCCTCACGAAAGACGACCTGGTGCTGTGCCTGATTTCCGGCGGCGGCTCGGCCTTGCTCACGCTGCCGGCCGAAGGGCTGACGCTGGAAGACAAGCAGCGCATCAACAAACAATTGCTGAATTCGGGCGCCAGCATCTCGGAGATGAATTGCGTGCGCAAGCATCTCTCGCGCATCAAGGGCGGGCGGCTGGCAGCGGCCTGCGCGCCGGCGAAGGTGGTGACGCTCACCATCAGCGACGTGCCCGGTGACGAGCCCTCGATCATTGCCAGCGGCCCCACGGTGCCCGACGCCACCAGCTGCGCGCAAGCCATCGCGATCCTGCAGCGCTACGCCATCGAAGTGCCGGGCGCGATCATGAGCCTGCTGGAGCAGGGCGCGCTGGAAACGCCCAAGCCCGGCGACGCGGTGTTCGCCGGCCATGAAGTCCATTTGATCGCGACGCCGCAGCAGTCGCTGGAAGCGGCGGCCGGCGAGGCGCGCGCGGCCGGCATCGAGGCGCACATCTTGAGTGACGAGATCGAAGGCGAATCGCGCGAAGTCGGCAAGGTGCACGCTGCGCTGGCGCGTGCCGTCGCGCATCGCGGCCAGCCCTTCGGCAAGCCCTGCGTGATCCTGTCGGGCGGCGAAACCACCGTGACGATTCGCAAGCAGCCGGAAGGCACGCCGCGCGGCCGGGGCGGGCGGGCCGGCGAGTTCTGCATGGGCCTGGCGCAGGCATTGCAGGGACAAGCAGGGGTGTGGGCCCTGGCGGCCGATACCGACGGCATCGACGGCGTGGAGGACAACGCCGGCGCTTTCGTTTCACCCGACACTTTGCAGCGCGCGCTGGCCCAGGGCATGAAGGTCGATGCGTTCCTGGACCGCAACGATGCCTATGGCTACTTCAGCGCGATCGGCGATTTGGTGATCACCGGGCCGACCCACACCAACGTCAACGACTTCCGCGCGATCCTGGTGTTGTAGCCGCGCGGGTGCAATCAACCTGCTGCGGCAAAGCGCTCCTTGAACCAGGCGTCGAGCATGCGCTTCTCGTAGTACAGCGACTCGGAATCGCGCGATTTCGGGATGCCGCGTGCGTAGTTCAGGTCGGACAGCCGCTCGTCGCCGTTGCGCAGCGTCTTGCCGTCGGCTTCGAGCGTGTAGCGCAGGTGCATGCGTGGAAAGTCGGCGTTGCCCCTGACGGTGCGCAGCGCCGAGCCGTTACGCGCGGAAGTCCGCACTGTCCCGGCGAGGTCGACGTCCAGCACCTCGACCTTGAGCAATTGGCTCGCCGGCAGCAGCCGCTGGCCCAATGCCTGCAGGTGGGTGGCAAGCGCCTTGAGATTGGCCTGCTCATCCGCAGTCGTGTTGCCCGCATCGGAAAAGCCGGCCGCATTGACGAACGACACATCGACGGTGCCGGCGGTGGCCACGGACGCCGCAGCGGCCATGGTGCAAAGCAGCAAAGTGCGAGGGAAGAACTTCATGGAACCTCCTGGGCCGCGCAGCGGACCTGAAGATTCAGACCCGGCCCGCGCGCCGAAGTTCTGCAGTTATTCGCAAAGCCGGCGGATTTCTTGGGGGATCGGCAGCGCACGGATGCCGCCGCCTTCGCGCGCGCCCGCGAAGATGCGCACCTCTTCGCATTCCATGATGAGCTCGCCGTCCTTCATCACGCGGTAGCGCTGCACGAAGCTCTTGCCGCGCCACTCGGCGATGGCGGTGTGGATCTGGAGCACGTCGCCATAGGTGGCGGTCTTGATGAACTTGGCACGCGTGTCCACCAGCGGCGTGCCGATCACGCCCAGCGTCTTCTCGGTTTCGCTCCAGTGCGGCACGCCGCATTCGACGAAGAAATGGCGCGAGGCCGCGTCGACCCAGCGGAAGAAATTGGGGAACCAGACGATGCGCGCCGGATCGCAGTCGCCGAACTCGACCTTCTGGGTGTAGATGACTTCTTTCGCCATGCTTATGTCAGTTGCTTTCAGTCCGCGAGGATCTTGCGTTCCTTGATGATCGCACCGAATCGCTTCGAATCCTCCATCGCCTTCGCGCCGAACTCGGCCGGCGCCAGCGGCAAGGCTTCGCCGCCCATGGCGAGGATGCGATCCTTCACGGCCTGCGTCGCCAGCACCTTGTTGATCTCGCGGTTCAGGCGCTCGACCACCGGCGCGGGCGTGCCGGCCGGCGCGTAGTAGCCGAACACGGTGTCGGCGTCGAAGCCCTTCAGCCCGGCTTCGTCCAGCGTCGGCACGTTCGGGAACATGGGCGAGCGCTTGGGGCTGCCGACGGCCAGCAATTTGAGCTTGCCCGCCTTGACCTGCTGCAGGCCGATGCCGGGGTCGAAGTAGAAGTCGAGCTGGCCGGCCAGCAAGTCCTGCAACGCGGGGGCCGCGCCGCGATAAGGAACGTGCACGGCGAAAAGACCGGCCTGGCTCTTGAGCATTTCGCCGGCCAGGTGCGGCGAGCTGCCGCTGCCCGGCGAGCCGTACGACAGCTGCCCCGGATGCGCCTTGACGTACTTGATGAAGTCCTGGATGTTCTCCGGCGGCAGCGAGGGCTTGGTCACCAGGTACACCAGCACGCGTGCGGCCGACGCAACCGGCACCAGGTCCTTGCCCGGGTCGAACGCCATCTTCGGGTAGATGTGCGGATTGACCGAGACCATGCCGCCCGAACTCATGAGCAGCGTGTAGCCGTCGGCCGGCGACTTGGCGACCACCTCGCCGCCGATGTTGCCGTTGGCGCCGGCGCGGTTTTCCACCACGACCGGCTGGCCCAAGGCTTCCTGCAGCGGCACGCCGATGGAGCGCGCCAATTGATCGGCGGCGCCGCCGGGCGGGAAGTTGACGATGACGCGGACCGGCTTGCTGGGCCAGGCTTGGGCGAAAGCGCCTTGGGCCGCGAGGCCGAGCACGGCGACGGCTGCGGCCATCAGCAAGCGGCGCGAGCGGAGGAAGAAGGGATTCATGGTTGTCTCCTTGTATTGCGGGTTCATGCGGTGGTCCGGGAATCGAGGCCCTTGGGTTTGCGAACGAAGCGGATCGGCTGCGCCTTGACCGGGCGCGGCGGCGCGCCGTGCTGCACCAGGGCGGTGTCGAACGCCTTGCCGGCGTCATCGGCCAGGGCGGACTCCCGCGCGGCGGCGACAGCGCCGGCACTTTGCTGCGCGGAGGCGCCGAGCGCGAGATGCTCCAGCACATGCAGCAGGTTCTCCTTGCCGCGCTCGTTGGTGGCGCCGTAGCCTTTGATCAGGCGGCCGCACAAGGCGATCTCGTGGCCGAGTTGCCAGCCGCGCCGCGTGCCGTCGACGACACCGGCCAGCCACTGGTCGATCATCGTTTGCTCGGTGGCGTAGCGGCTGCCGCGCACGCGCAGCCATTTGAGCCCGGCCAGCACGCGCAGCGACAGCATGCCCAACACCGAATGCGTGCCGACCTTCAGCGGCAGCGCCCAGGGCGTCTTGCCCTTGAGCACGCGGGCGCGGTCCCAGCGCAGCACGCGGCCGGCCAGCGCCGGGGGCAATAGCGCGGCGAACTCGGGCGCGCCGGGCTTGAAGTGGTCGTAGACCTTGAGCAGGTCGTCGTCGCCGGCCTTCACTTCGCCCTTGACGCGCTGCCAGCGCGAGGCGCGGCTCTTCAGGTCGGCCACCCGCACGATGTCGTCGAAAGCCATCCACAGCGCCAACCAGCGCGCCATCTCGCGGGTGGTGGAGAAGTCGTGCGCCCGGGCCGGGTCGGCGGCGCGTTCGGCGTCCAGCACTTTTTGCAGCCGGCGCAGGTAGAGATCGGCGTAGGCTTGGCCCTGGTATTCGAGCATGCGGGCATGGCCGAGGGTGAGCATGTCCTGCACTTGTGGCGGGAATTCACCAAGGCTTGTTCTTGCGGGCAAGGAATTTGTCATTGCGGGCTTGACCCGCAATCCATCGTCATGCTGTGCCACCGTGGATGCCGGGTCAGGCCCGGCATGACAGCCAGCGTTGGTGGATACCCGTGCGTACGCCTCCGCAAACCCCCGCAAACTCGCCTCCGCCGACTTCCCCCCACCGGCCCGCACCGCGTGCTCGTAGTCCTCGCGAGCGAACGGGAACAGCCCGCTGCCGGCGACCGCGCCCAGCATCACCGCGCTGACCACCGTGCCGGCATCCTTCGCGAGCGCTCCCATATCGAGCACATGATGCTCGCGGCTGAATTGCTTCACCACCTTCAGCAATTCGGCGCTGTCGACGCGGCCATCGGCCAATTGCATGCGCTCTTGCGTGGTCAAGGTGCGCCCGGACGACGTGATGACCAGCGTTCTCTCGGGCGAGCTCATGCCGTTGCCGATCTGCCGCGTCGTCTCCAGCAACTCCGAGGACACCATCGCATCGAGCGCGCCGGGAACCGGGTTGAGGCTGAAGACCGGGCGCTTGCCGGCCAACTCCGAAACCGGAACCGGGAACACCTCGACGTAGTAGGTGGTGGCGCCGGTGCGCTGCGCCACGCCGGGGATCGAGGTGCTCTGGACGGCGTAGCCCGCGTGATGCGCGGCCTCGACGATCCATTCGGTCAGCACGCCGCCGCCTTCGCCGCCCAGGGCGCAGATCAAAAGGGAAATGGGCCGGGTCGTGTTCATGGGTGTCATGCGGGTTGGAGCACGCGGACCAGCGCGGCGCGAATGCCGGCGAGCAGCCGCTCATGCCAATTGGGGTTCTGGATCACTTCGGCGCGGTAGAAACTCGGGCACAGCGTGGCCGCATGCGCGTTCTCGCCGCACAGGCCGCAGCCGACGCAGCCGTCGATCACCACCGCCACCGGATCGACCTTCAACGGATCCGGGTTGTCCTTGATCGTCAGCGTCGGGCAGCCCGACAGGCGGATGCAGGCATGGTCGCCGTTGCACACATCCTCGTCGACGCCGTACTTGACGCGCACCACGCGCTTGCCTTTTCTCAGCAGGTTGGCGATCCAGGGCTTGATGCGCCGCTGGCGTTCGAGCTGGCATTCGCCCTCGGCCACGATCACCTTCAGGCCGTTGAAGTCGCTGGTGAAGGCGTCCTTGAGCGTCGCCTTCATTTCGGCCACACGGTAGGTGTGTACCGTGCGCAGCCATTGCACGCCCAGGCCCTTCAGCGTGGATTCGATCGTGGTGTTGGTGTGGGTCTGGCTCTGCATCCCGCCGTCGGCCATTTCCTTGAACGCGCTCGCCGGCGTGGAGATCAGGTTCTGGGTGCCGGTGGCGGACGAATAGCCGTTCTTGAAAATCAGCAGCACCGCGTCGTCGTGGTTGAAGAGGGCGCTCTGCACGCCGGTCAGCAGGCCGTTGTGCCAGAAGCCGCCGTCGCCCATGATAGACAGCGTGCGCCGCTGCATCATCGGCGAGACGCCGGCGCGGCTGGCCAGGCTCATGCCGTAACCGAGGATCGAGTGGCCCATCGAGAACGGCTCGAAGGTGCCGAAGGCGTGGCAGCCGATGTCGGCGGCGATGTGCACCGGCCCGAGGTCCTGCTGCGCCATCTTCAGCGCCGAGAACACCGGCCGCTCCGGGCAGCCGATGCAAAAGCTCGGCGGGCGATTGGGCAACGGCTGGTCCAGTTGCGCGGCGACTTCGGCGCGACGCGCACGGTTGCCGGCCAGCCATGCCTCGGTCGCTTGCAAGCTCCCTCTCCCCTCTGGGGAGAGGGTTGGGGTGAGGGGCGCGAGTGAATACCGCTGCGCAAATGCGAGCAGTCCGCCAGCAACGACTTCCACGCTGTATTCCCCCGCCATCGGCAGCAGGTCCTTGCCATGGAGCCCGGTCTGGATGTCGCGCCGACGCAAAAGTGTCGCGATCTCCTGCTCGATGTATTCCGGCTGGCCTTCCTCGACCACGATCACGCCTCGCTTGCCGATGCAGAAATCCGCGATCTGTTCGGGCACCAGCGGGCAGGTGACGTTGAGCACCAGCAGCGGGATGTCGCTTTCACCGAACGCATCGGCCAAGCCCAGTTGCTGCAGGCTGCGGATGGTGGAGTTGTACAGGCCGCCCTGCACGATGATCCCCAGGTCCGCGTGCTTGCCAGGCAGCAGCTCGTTGAGGTGGTTGTCGACGATGTACCTGCGCGCGGCCGGGATGCGCTCCTCGCCCTTGAGCTTTTCATGGCGGAAGGTCACGGGCGGATGCGCCAGCTTGGCGTAGTCGAAGCCGGCCGGGTTCTCCATCAGCGCGCGCGTCGAAATGGCGGGCGGCAGGTTGTCCTTGGCCTCGAAGCTGCCGCGCACATGGCAGGCGCGGATGCGCAGTTCCAGGATGCACGGCATGTTCGACGCCTCCGACAGCCGGAAGCCTTCTTCCACCATCCGCACCATCACGCCCAGGTCGGGGCGCGGGTCGATCAGGCACATGCTGGACTTGAGCGCATACGCGTGCGTGCGCTCCTGGATCACCGACGCGCCTTCGCCGTAATCCTCGCCGACCACGATCAGCGCGCCACCCTTGACGCCGGGCGAGGACAGGTTGGACAGCGCGTCCGACGCGACGTTGGTGCCGACGATGGATTTCCAGGTCACCGCGCCGCGCAGCGGGTAGTGGATGGACGCGCCGAGCATCGCGGCGGCGGAAGCCTCGTTGGCGCAGGCTTCCACATGCACGCCCAGCTCATCCATGTAAGGCTTGGCCTGCACCATCACGTCCAGCAGGTGCGACACCGGCGCGCCCTGGTAGCCGCCGACGTAAGCCACGCCCGACTGCAACAGCCCCTTGGTGATGGCGAGGATGCCCTCGCCGTGAAAAGTCTGGCCGCTCTTCAGCCGCAGCGACTCGATTTCCTTGCTGAATGAAACTTCCAAAGCGCTTGTCTCCTGGTGGAACCCGGCAGTGTGGGCCGGCAAGCGCTATCAATCAATACAATAAGCTGACTATGCGATATTAGTTTTGCGCATATTGGCGAAGCGTCACGCCGCCTGCGGCTGCGCGTTCACCGCGCCCCAGTTGCGTGAAGACAATGCCAGCAGCACGGTGCCGCCGGCCAGCGGCACCAGGTAGATCAGCACTTCCGCCGCGGAGCGCAGCACGGGCATGCTCGCCAACCCTTCCACGTAGTAGCGGCCATACATCGCCAGCAGCAGCGGCGCGACCCACAGCGAGGCTCGCCGCCACAAGCCCGCGCCGGCGCCCAGCACCTCGCGCCCGGCCAGCAGGAACAGCGCCGAGGCGATGAACACCAGCGTGAAGAACGTGCCCATCATCGGCTGGCCCCGGCCCAGCAGTTCGTGGTTGGCCCAATAGGGCAGCCAGGCCAGGCAGCAGATGCCCAGCACCAGCGACGACTTGCGGGCCCGGCCCTCGGCCAGCGCGTCGCTGAAGGCCGCGGTCTGCCGTTTCATCCACGGCAGCAGCAGCACGCAGAGCACGCCCGTGATGGCATCGACCAGCAGGGTCACCGGATAACCCCAGGCCTCCGCGGCCACGCCCTGCCAGCTCGCGGCGATCGCGATCGCCAGGTTCATCATCGCCATGTAGGCCGTGAATTGCGTGGCGGCCACGGCTGGGTTGGTGATGTCCATCATGATGGCCGAACGGGTGCCGTACATCAGGCCCTGGAACACCGAATACCAGAGGGATGCGATCCACAAGGCGGTGACGAGTTCGGGAATGCCCGGGCCGCCGGGCGCGCGCGGCATCACGTAGCCGTGCTGCTGCAGCACCCACATCAGGTAGAGCACCGGCAGGCTCATCCCGGTCAGGTAGAAGGCCAAGGTGCGGCGGCGCCCCAACTTGTCCGACAGCCAGCCGCCCAGGACCATGAATACGGCCGAGATGATCGAAGTCCACAGGTTGAGGGCGCCGACCTGGTCGTCGTCCATGCCCAGTTCCACGGCGAGATTGGATTGCAAGGCCAGTCCGAGCGACATCGCCCCGGCCGGCAGCAGCGCGAAGAAGACGCCCGAGAACGCGCCGCGCGTGCCGACGAAGGAGCGGAACGACTCCACCGCGAAGCTCTTCATTTCCGTGCTGGCGGCCCGCCAGGCGCTGCCCGCGCTTTGCGCTGCCGTGGCGAAGCTTTCCGCCACGGCCTCCTTCATCGGCAGCACGATGAACCCGGTGACGGCGAGGATCGCCGCGGCCACGAAGACGAAGCTGAACTGGAAGCCGGTGTAGGCCATCATGAAAAGCACGCCGCTGCCGCCCACCGCCGTACCGACCGAGGCGCCGGCGAACATCAGGCCGTTGGCGAGGCCGCGCTCGTCCTCGCTCAAGGTGTTGACGGCGAGCGAGTCGATCGCGACGTCCTGGATCGCGCCGAAGGTGTTGTGCACGAGCAGGATGGCGGTGAAGATCCCCAGCCCCGCCGGCAGCGGCACCAGCACCAGCACCAACAGCGTCAGCGCCATCATGATCTGCGTGCCGAGAATCCAGCCGCGCCGGTGGCCGAAGCGCTTGGAGCGGAACACGTCGACGAAGGGCCCGAACGCCCACTTGAAGGCCCAGGGCAAGTAGAACGAAGCTACGAATGCGCCGATCTCCGCCGGCCCGACGCCCTGGCGGCGCAACTGCGTCGCCACCGCCGTGGCGGCGAAACCCAAGGGAATTCCCTCGGTCACGTACAGGCTGAAGAACGCGAACAGGCGGCCGCGGCGGGTAGCAAGCAGGTTGGGCAATCGCATGGGCCCCGATCCTAATCGGGTCCGCCGTCCTAGTCGAATCCCCGCTTGCCGTTGTTGGCGCTGCTCCATTAGTATGGTTCGCTCAGGGCCTGCTGGTCCGATATTTGCAAGGAGCATTGGCATGCATGAACATGAACTGCGAGAGCTGATCGAAAACGTGCGCGAGGGCAAGCTGGCGCGGCGAACTTTTGTCCAGCAACTGGTTTCCCTGGGGCTCACGGCTCCCATGGCGTCGATGCTGCTGACGCACTCCGGCATCGCCCAGGCCCAGGCCAACCCCACTTACAAGCCGACCAAGCGCGGCGGCGGCGGGCCGTTGAAGACTTTATGGTGGCAGGGCGCGACGCTGCTGCAGCCGCACTTCGCCAACGGCACCAAGGACCAGGAAGGCTCGCGCATCTTCTACGAGCCGCTGGCGGTGTGGGACAACGACGGCAACCTGGTGCCCATCCTGGCGGCTGAAATCCCGTCGCGCGAAAACGGCGGGCTCGCGGCCGACGGCAAGTCGGTGACCTGGAAGCTCAAGCGCGGCGTCACCTGGCACGACGGGAAACCGTTCACGGCCGACGACTGCGTCTTCACCTGGGAATACGCGAAGGACCCGGCCACCGCCGCGGTGACCATCGCGGTCTTCAAGGACGTGGTGGTCACCAAGGTCGATACGTACACCGTCAAGGTCGCTTTCCAGAAGCCCACCCCGTTCTGGGCCACCGCATTCGTGGCGGCCGAGGGCATGATCATTCCCAAGCACCACTTCGGCGCCTACACCGGCGCCAAGTCGCGCGACGCACCCGCCAACCTCAAGCCGGTGGGCACCGGCCCCTACAAGTTCGTCGACTTCAAGCCGGGCGACATGGTGCGCGGCGAGATCAACACCAGCTACCACATGCCCAACCGGCCGTACTTCGACTCGATCGAGATGAAGGGCGGCGGCGACGCGACGTCGGCGGCGCGCGCGGTGCTGCAGACCGGCGAATACGACTACGCCTGGAACCTGCAGGTCGAGGACGAAGTGCTCAAGCGCATGGAAGACGGCGGCAAGGGCAACGCGCACATCGTGCCCAGCGGCGACATCGAGTTCCTCATGCTCAGCTTCACCGATCCCTTCACCGAAGTCGACGGCGAGCGCTCCAGCATGAAGAGCAAGCATTTCGCCTTCAACGACCCGGCCGTGCGCGAGGCGATGGCCTTGCTGGCCGACCGCAAGGGCATCCAGGAGTTCATCTACGGGCGCACCGGCGTCGCGACCTCGAACTTCATGAACGCGCCACCGCGCTTTCGCTCGCCCAACACCAAGTGGGAATTCAACGTCGACAAGGCCAGCGCGCTGCTCGAGGGCGCCGGCTGGAAGAAGGGCGCCGACGGCATCCGCGAAAAGGGCGGCAAGAAGATGAAGCTCGTCTTCCAGACTTCGGTCAACGGCATCCGGCAGAAGGAGCAGGCGGTGATCAAGCAGGCCTGCCAGAAAGCGGGCGTCGACGTGGAGCTGAAATCGGTCACCGCTTCGGTGTTCTTCTCGTCGGACGTGGCCAACCCCGACACCTACGGCAAGTTCTGGTGCGACATGCAGATGTACACCACCACCATGACGCAGCCGGACGCCGAGCGCTTCATGGGCCAGTACCTGACCGAGGAAATTTCGTCCAAGGCCAACAAATGGCAGGGCCGCAACATCGTGCGCTGGAGCAATCCGGAATACGACAAGCTCTACCATGCCGCCGAAGGCGAACTCGACCCGGTCAAGCGAGCCACCATGTTCATCCGGATGAACGACATGGTCGTGAACGACCACGCCGTGATCCCGCTGATCAGCCGCCCCCGCGTGCGCGGCGCCAGCACGAAGCTGGTGACCTCGCTGTCCGGCTGGGACCTGGACTTCTCGGTCTTGCACAACTGGTACCGCGAGGCTTGAGAGCCGGATAGCAGCACGCCGTGGGCCCCTACCTCCTGCGGCGGATGATGATCGCGCTGCCCAGCCTGCTGGGCATCAGCGTGGTGCTGTTCACCGTGCTGGCGCTCGCGCCGGGCGACCCGTTCGCGGAGCTGGCCACCAACCCCAACGTGCCGCCGGAAGTGGCGGCGGCGCTGCGCAAGAAGTTCGGCCTGGACGACCCGGTGTGGCAGCGCTACTTCCGCTGGCTGTGGGCGATGCTGCAGGGCGACTGGGGCTTTTCCTTCATCAGCCGGGTCGACGTCGACAAGCTGATCCTGCAGCGCGTCCCGGTCACGCTGGCCGTGATCGGCGCGTCGCAGGTGCTGGCGCTGATGGTGGCGTTGCCGGTGGGCATCTATTCGGCCATGCGCCCCTATTCCTGGTTCGACCGGATCGCCAGCGCGCTGGCCTTCGTCGGCTTTTCGCTTCCCACCTTCTTCACCGGGCTGCTGCTGATCCTGCTGTTTTCCATCAAGCTCGACTGGCTGCCCTTCGTCTACCGCGCCGACATCTCCGCCACCGGCTGGCAGTGGTGGTGGGAGCATCTGCGCCAGGCCATCATGCCGGTGATGGTGCTGGGGTTGTTCCAGGGCGCGAGCTGGACCCGCTACGTGCGCTCGGCCATGCTCGACGTGATCCGCCTGGACCACGTGACCACCGCGCGCAGCAAGGGCCTGTCCGACTGGGACATCGTGATGA
>JAQGMS010000348.1 GCA_028292245.1 Ramlibacter sp. | reverse complement strand
CGCGGGTCCGCTCACCATCGAGAACCTGGCCCTCCGGTTCGGTGGGGTCACGGCGCTGCGCGACGTGACACTGACGCACCAGCCAGATGAGGTGCTCGGGGTCATCGGCCCGAACGGCGCAGGGAAGACCAGCCTGATCAACTGCATCACAGGCATCTACCGGCCCACCTCGGGTCGGATCGAGCGCAACGGGACACGGCTGGACGGGCTCCGGCCGGAGGCGATCGTGGCCACCGGCATCGCGCGGACCTTCCAGCACAACCAACTCTGCGGCCAGCTCACGGTGCGCGAGAACGTGCTGCTGGGCTGCCACCGACGACTGGGCTACGGGATGTTCAGGGCTGCCCTCCGGTTCGGGCCGGCCGGTCGCGCCGAGCGCCGTCTGCGGGCCGAGGTCGACCCGATCATGGAGCTCCTCGGGCTGGCGGACATCGAGGACGACCGCGCGGACTCCCTGCCCTACGGGTTACAGAAGCGCACTGAGATGGCTCGGGCCCTGGCCCTGCGGCCGGAGGTGCTGCTCCTGGACGAGCCCGCCGCTGGCACCAGCGACGACGACCGCACCTCCCTGGTCGAGATCATCAAGCGGATCCGGGACCACGGGTCGTGCTCGGTGTTGTTGATCGAGCACGACGTCCGGATGGTCATGGAGGTCAGCGACCGCGTCGCCGTCCTCGACTGGGGCGAGTGCCTCATGGTCGACAAGCCGGTCGTGGTGGCGGCCGACGAACGCGTGGTCGCGGCGTACCTCGGCGTCAACGAGGACAGCCTCGACGACGTACCCGACCTGGAAGTCAGTTGACCACCGAGCGACGGAGGAACGGCATGACCAAGACATCAGACCTGTTCGCGGACAGGACACTGACCGGGATGTTGCTGCACCAGGCCGAGCAGTCGGGCGACAAGGTCGCGCTGACGATCGTGGGCGAGAACCTCACGTACGCCGACCTGGTGTCGCGCTCCACCTCCGTCGCCCGCGGGCTCATCGAGCTCGGGATCGGGCGCGGCGACGTGGTCGCGGTGCTGACCGAGAACTGCGCCGACCAGGTGCTGATCCAGTTCGCGACGGCCCGGCTGCGCGCTATCGAGGTCATGCTGAACACGGCGTACAAGGGTGACTTCCTGTCGCACCAGCTCAGGGTGAGCGGGGCCAAGGTGATCGTGGTGGACGAGGCTCTGGCCGAGAACCTGGTGGAGGTGCTGGACTTGCTGCCCGAGCTGGAGCACGTGGTCGTCCGGGGCGGGACGCCTGCCCTAGATCTGCCGGCCCGGCTCCACCTGTCCCACGTGTCCGGGTTGCACGGCTACGACGCCACGGCGCTGGACCTCGAGGACCCTCTGTGGTCGGACCCGTCGACGATCACGTTCACCTCGGGAACGACCGGACCCTCCAAGGGCGCCACGATGACCCAGAACTACATGTGCAACTTCGCCGAGATCGAGGCGTCGATCTGGTACCGGACACCGGAGGACACCTTCTACTCCTGCGGCCCCCTGTTCCACCTGGCCGCGAAGGGCATCGGCGTCCTCGGTGCCATGCGTCGCGGCGTCCGCTGCGTCCAGGACGAACGGCTGAGCGTCTCGACGTTCTGGAAGCGGATCCGAGAGGAGAACTGCAACGCCACACTGATGCTGGGGTCGGTGGCCATGTTGCTGTGGACGCTGGAGCCCTCCGACGACGAGGGCGTCGACACCATCGTCGGTGTCCCCGCTCCACCGGTCTCCCTCCAGCCGGCGATGGAGGAGCGGTGGCGCTGCAAGTTCGAGAGCGTCTACGGCATGACTGAGGCGGCGCCCCTGTCGGTCACCGGGCCGAACACTCCCTTGCGCCCGGGTTCCTCCGGCGCGATCGTGCGTGAGTACTTCGACGTGCGGATCTTCGACGACAACGACTTCGAGCTGCCCCGAGGCGAGATCGGCGAGGTCGTCGTGCGTCCCATGCAGCCCCACTCGATCTTCGAGGGCTACTACCGCGAGCCGGAGGCCACGTCGGCCAAGTTCCGCAACCTCTGGTTCCACACCGGCGACCTGGGCCGGATCGACGAGGACGACTACTTCTACTTCGAGGACCGTAAGGACGACTACCTGCGCAGGCGCGGCGAGAACATCTCGTCGTACGAGGTGGAGACTGCCATCGTGAAGCATCCAGCGGTTCTCCAGGTCGGCGTCGTCGGGGTCGAGAGCGAGATGGCGGAACAAGAGGTGAAGGCCAGCATCGTGCTCCGGCCGGGGGTGACACTGGACGAGGTGGAGCTGATCGACCACTGCATCCGGTCGATGCCGTACTTCGCGGTGCCCCGGTACGTCGAGTACCTCACCACCCTGCCGTTCACCCCGAGCGGCAAGATGCAGAAGGAGAAGCTTCGCGCGACCGGGACCACCGACTGCTGGGACCGCGAGGCGGCCGGCATCCGCCTCAGCGGCAAGAACCAGACGCGGGTACCCACTCCGGAGGGCGTCGCATGACCGCCGGTCAGCGTCAGGGACCGCTCGCCGGTGTCCGCGTGGTCGAGATCGGCTCGATCGGGCCGGGCCCGTTCTGCGCCATGCTCCTGAGCGACCTCGGGGCGGAGATCATCCGGGTCGACCGACTTGTCGAGGGCGCCCCCGTCGGACCGAGCGAGGACCATGGCCACGAGCTGGTCAACCGCGGCCGACGCTCGATCAAGGTCGACCTCAAGCACCCGCGCGGGGCCGAGGTGGTGCTGGACCTCGTCGAACGCGCTGACGCGCTGATCGAGGGCTTCCGCCCGGGCGTCACCGAGCGGCTCGGGATCGGCCCCGACGACTGTCTGGCCCGCAACCCGAGGCTGATCTACGGCCGGATGACCGGCTACGGCCAGGACGGCCCCGACGCCATGACGGTGGGCCACGACCTCAACTACCTGGCCGCCAACGGCGTGATCTCGATGATCCGACGCCGCGACCAGCCCCCCACGCCGCCGCTCAACCTCGTGGGCGACCTCGGTGGGGGCGGCATGTTCCTCGCACTGGGCGTACTCGCCGCGCTCGTCGAGCGGGGCGCCTCGGGGGAGGGCCAGGTGGTCGACGCCGCGATGGTCGACGGAGCCGCGGTGCTGGCGACCTCGTTCTTCGGCTGGGCGCAATCCGGCGAGTGGTCCGCGGAGCGCGGCACCAACATGATCGACAGCGGTGCGCCGTACTACGACGCCTACGAGTGCGCCGACGGGCGCTGGCTGAGCATCGCATCGGTCGAGCCCCGCTTCTACGCGGCGATGCTGGCCCTGCTCGAGCTCGACCCGCGGTCGCTGCCGGAGCAGGACGATCGGGCTCGCTGGCCGGAGACCAAGGCCCTCATCGCGACGGCGGTCCGCCGTCGTACGCGGGACGAGTGGGTCGAGCGCGGACGCGGGCTCGACACGTGCGTCTCACCCGTCCTGACACCGGACGAGGTCGAGAAGGACGAGCACCTGGCCGCCCGCGGCACCTTCGTCC
>JAQGMS010000071.1 GCA_028292245.1 Ramlibacter sp. | reverse complement strand
ACGAAACCGAAGAACAGGTTGCCCTGCGAATCGCTGCTGACCGGCGTATTGATGAACACGGTGGCGTCGAAGGTGGCGGGCGCGGCCGCATAGCTGTCCGCGCCGTAGAACACTGCCGTCTGCAAATTGGATGTCAAAGCGTCGGCGCTGTCACGCACCAGCATCTTGCCGCCGGCGGCCGGCGCGCAGAGACGGCCTGCCGGTGTCAGCACCACGTTGTAGCTGGGCACCCAGTTGTGCGGCGGCAGGCGGTAGTCGGTGTCCTGCGACCAGATCAGGCCGCCATTGCCGCCGGATCGCCCCTCGATGCGAAAGCCCGCTGTCGCGCCGGTCTTCACACCGAAGATCACGGTGTTGCGCGCGCTGATGGCGGGCGAGCCGTAGTGGATCAGCAGATTGCCGCTGGTCTCGTATTGCGGCGCGAGATCGACCGGCGCCGACCAGGAAATGCGGTTCAGGGCTTGCGCCGCGATCGCCGAGACGGCGGAATGCTGCGCGTCGCGCCCGAAGCCCCACCAGGCCGGGCCGTCCACGGCCGGGGCAGGAGGCAGTTCCGGCGGCGGGGGCTCGGTGCTGGGCCCCCCGGGTGCGCCGCCCCCGCCTCCGCCGCCGCATCCAGGCAGCGCCGCGACCGAAGCCAACACCAGCGACGAACCCCCTGCGCAGAGTACCTGGCGACGCTTCATGCTTGCTCCAGCATGCCCTTGCGTTCGATGAAGCTCACCACTGCGGCCAGGCCATCGCGGGTCTTGAGGTTGGTCATGACGAAAGGCTTGTCACGGCGCATGCGCCGGGTGTCCGCTTCCATCACGCCGAGGTCCGCGCCCACGTACGGAGCCAGGTCGGTCTTGTTGATGACGAACAGGTCGCTCTTGGTGATGCCGGGTCCGCCCTTGCGCGGGATCTTTTCGCCGGCGGCGACGTCGATCACGTAGATGGTCAGGTCGGAAAGCTCGGGGCTGAAGGTGGCCGCCAGGTTGTCGCCGCCGCTTTCCACGAACACGATGTCGGCCTGCGGAAAGTCGACCAGCATGCGGTCGATCGCTTCCAGGTTGATCGACGCGTCTTCGCGGATCGCCGTGTGCGGGCAGCCACCGGTCTCCACGCCCATGATCCGCTCGGCCGGCAGCGCGCCGCTGACGGTGAGGATGCGCTGGTCTTCCTTGGTATAGATGTCGTTGGTGATGGCGACCAGGTCGTACTTGTCGCGCATCGCCTTGCACAGCATCTCCAGCAAGGTGGTCTTGCCCGAGCCGACGGGTCCGCCGATGCCCACGCGCAAGGGGGGAAGTTTCTTGGTGCGGTTGGCGATGTGGTGCAAGGTCATGATCTGAATAGCCTGGAGTACTGCGTTTCGTGCTGCGCCGACAGGATGGCCAGCATCGGTGAAAAGGCCTGGCGCTCATCGTCGCGCAACGCAAGCGCGTTGTCCACTGCGAGCGGAATCTCCGCCGCCAGCCGCGCCAGGATGCGCTGGCCGGCGCTTTGGCCGAGCGGTGCGGACTTGATCGCCGCTTGCATCATGTTCTCGGCCCAGCCGAAGGCAAAGGCGAGCAGGTAGTCGCGCGGCGCGGCCGTGCCGGCAGAAGCGGCGAGGGCGAAGGCGACCGGGTAAGTGACCGGTGCGCCGGCGCGCGCGGCAAGCTCGGGCTGCACGGCTCTGAGCCACTCCACCAGCGAGCGGCCCATCTGCTCGGTCTGCTGGCGCAACTCGGCGGTTTCGCGCGTCTGCAAGACCCAGGCGTTCAGCGCAGCGATGCGCGCCAGGTCATCGCAGCGCCATGCCGTGATGGCCTCACCGATCACCGCCAGGTCGCAACGCGCAAGGCTCAAGTGCAGTTGGTCGGTGAGCCAGCTCGCGGTGCTGGCTTCATCGTGTACCAGGCCGCGGTCCACCGCCGCTTCCAGCCCTTCCGAATAGGAGAAGCCGCCGATCGGCAGCGCCGGCGAAGCCAGCCAGATCAGCTGCAGCAGCGCCGCGTCAGTGGTCGTGGTGGCCATGCTCGTGGCCGTGATCGTGGCCTTCATGACCCGGCCCGTGCCCCGCGTGCGAGGTGTAGGCGCCGCCCTCGGGCTCGAACGCGCCGTTCGCCTCCTTCACGATCAGGTGCATCGCGCGCAGCATGTCGGCCAGCACATGGTCCGGCTCGATCTTCAGGTGATCCGGCTTGAGTTCGATCGGCACGTGGCGGTTGCCCAGGTGGTAAGCGGCGCGCGTCAGGTCGAACGGCGTGCCGTGCTCCGCGCAGTGCGTGATCACCAGCACTGGCTGCGGCGCGGCGATCACTTTCACCAGCGATCCGTCCTCGGCCACCAGCACGTCGCCGCCGCGCACCACGGCGCCGCGCGGCAGGAACACCCCCAGGTGGCGGCCTTGCGAATCGGTGCAGTCGAAGCGGCTTTTCTGGCGCACGTCCCAATCGAGTTCGACCGTGGCAGCGCGCTTGAGGAGGGCAGGCGCCAGGCCGTGGCCGCCCGCGAGCAGTTTGGATACTTGCAGCATCCGCGAATACTAAGCTTGTGCCGTCAGAAGAGGAAATAGCGCTGCGCCATCGGCAGCACCTTGGCGGGCTCGCAGGTGAGCAGTTGCCCGTCCGCGCGCACCGCGTAGCTCTGCGCGTCGATCTCCATCTTCGGCAGGTACGCGTTGTGGATCATGTCCTTCTTGCGGATGCCGCGGATGTTCTTCACGGCGCTCAGGTTTTTGGCGAGGCCGAACTTCTCCTTGATGCCCGCCGCCAGGCCTGCCTGCGACACGAAGGTGAGCGAACCCCGCGCGACGGCGCCGCCGAAGCTGCCGAACATCGGGCGGTAGTGCACCGGCTGCGGTGTCGGGATCGACGCGTTCGGGTCGCCCATCGCCGCCATCGCGATGAAGCCGCCTTTCAGGATCAGCGCCGGCTTGACGCCGAAGAACGCCGGCTTCCAGACCACCAGGTCGGCCCACTTGCCCGGCTCGATGCTGCCGATCTCGTGGCTCATGCCGTGCGCGATGGCCGGGTTGATGGTGTACTTCGCGACGTAGCGCTTGGCGCGGAAGTTGTCGTGGCGTTCGTTGTCGCCCGGCAATTTGCCGCGCTGCACCTTCATCTTGTGCGCGGTCTGCCAGGTCCGCATGACGACCTCGCCGACCCGCCCCATGGCCTGGCTGTCGCTGGACATCATGCTGATCGCACCCAGGTCGTGCAGGATGTCCTCGGCCGCGATGGTTTCCTTGCGGATGCGGCTTTCGGCGAAGGCCAGGTCTTCCGCGATGGCCGGGTCGAGGTGATGGCACACCATCAGCATGTCCACGTGCTCGTCCAGCGTGTTGACCGTGTACGGCATCGTCGGGTTGGTGGAGGAGGGCAGGAAGTTGGCTTCGCCCACCACGCTCAGGATGTCCGGTGCATGGCCGCCGCCCGCGCCTTCGGTGTGGACGCCGCACAGGGCGCGGCCCTTGGTCGCGGCGATCGTGTTCTCCACGAAGCCGGATTCGTTGAGCGTGTCGCTGTGGATCGCCACCTGCGTATCCGTCGCGTCGGCGACGTCCAGGCAGTTGCTGATGGCGGCCGGCGTGGTGCCCCAGTCTTCATGCAGTTTCAGGCCGATCACACCGGCGTCGATCTGTTCATGCAGCGCGGCCGGCAGGCTGGCGTTGCCCTTGCCGAGAAAGCCCAGGTTCATCGGGAAGGCGTCGGCGGCCTGCAGCATGCGCTCGATGTTCCACGGGCCGGGCGTGCAAGTGGTGGCGAAGGTGCCGGTCGCCGGCCCGGTGCCGCCACCCAACATGGTGGTGATGCCCGCGGCCAGCGCCTCCTCGATCTGCTGCGGGCAGATGAAGTGGATGTGGCTGTCGATGCCGCCGGCGGTGACGATGTTGCCTTCGCAGGAGATGATCTCGGTGCCGGGGCCGATGACGATGTCGACACCCGGTTGCGTATCGGGGTTGCCGGCCTTGCCGATGGCGACGATGCGCCCGCCCTTGATGCCGATGTCGGCCTTGACGATGCCCCAGTGGTCGACGATGAGGGCGTTGGTCATCACCAGGTCCATCGCCCCTTGCGGCTGGGTGCGCTGCGATTGCGCCATGCCGTCGCGGATGGTCTTGCCGCCGCCGAACTTCACCTCTTCGCCGTAGCCACCGGCGCGCAGCGTGTAGTCGTCCTCGACCTCGATCGTCAACTCGGTGTCGGCCAGCCGCACCCTGTCGCCCTGGGTGGGGCCGAACATCTCGGCGTAGGCGCGCCGTCCGATGGTTGCCATGTCTAGAGCGCTCCTTGCACCAGGCCGCGAAAGCCGTACACCTTGCGGTCGCCGGCCAGGTCCACCAGTTCCACCGTGCGCTGCTGCCCCGGCTCGAACCGCACGGCGGTGCCCGATGCGATGTTCAACCGCATGCCGCGTGCCGCGCCGCGGTCGAATTGCAGCGCACCGTTGGTCTCGGCGAAGTGGTAGTGCGAGCCGACCTGGATCGGCCGGTCGGCGGTGTTGCGCACCACCAGGGTCGCCGTGCGGCGGCCCGGGTTGAGCGCGTGGTCACCCGCGTCGGTGAAGAGTTCTCCGGGAATCATCGTGGCCTACTCGCCGTGCGAGAGCCAGATCGCGAGCGTGGCGAGCACGGCGACCACGATGAAGCCGGCGGTATCGCTGCTGTGCATGTGCACGCCTTCCAGGCCGTGGCCTTCATGGGCGAATGCGCCGGCCGCACCCGTGCAGAGGGCAAAGGCTGTCAGCGCGCGAGAGATGAGAGCGTGGTTCATGGAAGCCTCACTTGAGTTGTGCTGCGCCCCTCCAGGGCCACCGCGGAACCGGCTTCGCCGGGCCGCTGGTGGCGCCCCCTTGAGGGGGAGGCGCCGAAGGCGCTTCGGGGGTGGTTCATATGACCGGCTGGTGCACGGTGACCAGCTTGGTTCCGTCGGGAAAGGTCGCCTCGACCTGGATGTCGGGGATCATTTCGGGCACGCCCTCCATCACGTCGTCGCGCGTGAGGACAGCCCGGCCCTCGCTCATGAGCTGGGCCACGCTCTTGCCGTCGCGCGCGCCTTCCATGACGGCGGCGGAGATCAGTGCCACCGCTTCGGGGTAATTGAGCTTGAGCCCGCGGGCGCGCCGCCGCTCCGCCAGCAGGGCGGCCGTGAAAATCAGCAGCTTGTCTTTCTCGCGCGGGGTCAATTCCATGGCTGCGGGCGGGTTGATGTGGGCGACCCATCTTAGTGCAAAGGCCATGCCGGGCCATACGCCGGAAGGCGCATGGACAGCCGCGGCAGGCGCGAGGCAGACTGCGGATACTTGGCGCTCACTGCCGGTGTAACACCGTGGTCCATGGCACGGAACGTGCACCCGGCATACCGTGAGCGAAACCATCCCCATCCTGCCCATCGCCAGCGACCCGCCGCAACGTGTCGTCAAGGTGCGGCGCGACTACAACAGCTGGGTGGCGAGCGAAACCATGGAGGACTACGCGCTGCGCTACACGCCGCAGCGGTTCCGCAAGTGGTCCACCTTCCGCGTCGCCAACACGGCTTTCGGCGCCGCCTCGTTCCTGATCCTGGAAGCGGTGGGCGCGACGCTGCTGGTGCAATACGGCTTCCTGAATGCGTTCTGGGCGATTCTCGCCACCGGCCTGATCATCTTCGTGGCCGGCCTGCCGATCAGCATCTACGCCGCCCGCTACGGCGTGGACATGGACCTGCTCACTCGCGGCGCCGGCTTCGGCTACATCGGCTCCACCCTCACTTCGCTGATCTACGCGTCGTTCACCTTCATCTTCTTCGCGCTGGAGGCCGCCGTGATGGCCTACGCGCTGGAACTGGCGCTGGGCATTCCGCCGAGTTGGGGTTACCTGATCTGCGCGCTGGTCGTCATTCCCCTGGTCACGCACGGCGTATCGGCCATCAGCCGGCTGCAGGTCTGGACCCAGCCGCTCTGGCTGGTGATGCTGGTCGTGCCATTCGTCTACGTGTTGCTGCGCGATCCTGGTGCGTTCGCTGGAATCACGCACTACGCTGGGGAGAAGGGCCAAAGCCCCGATTTCAGCCTGCACTTGTTTGGTGCCGCGCTGACGGTCGGCATCGCCCTCATCACCCAGATGGGCGAGCAGGCCGACTACCTGCGCTTCATGCCGGCGCGCACGGCCGCCACCCGCAAAAGTTGGTGGCTGGGTGTGCTGGCCGGCGGCCCGGGTTGGGTCGTCCTGGGCGTGGTGAAGATGCTGGGCGGCGCCTTGTTGGCGTACCTGGCGATCACCCACATGGTGCCTCCGGACCGGGCCGTGGACCCCAATCAGATGTACCTCGCGGCCTATGAGTATGTGTTCCCGAACTACGGCTGGGCGGTGGCGGCCACGGCGCTGTTCGTCGTGATCTCGCAATTGAAGATCAACGTCACCAACGCCTACGCCGGTTCGCTGGCCTGGTCGAACTTCTTCTCGCGTGTGACGCACAGCCACCCGGGCCGCGTCGTCTGGGTGCTGTTCAACACGCTGATCGCTTTCATGCTGATGGAGATGAACGTGTTCCAGGCACTGGGCGACGTGCTGGGCCTGTACTCCAACATCGCCATCGCGTGGATGATGGCCGTGGTGGCGGACCTCGTCATCAACAAGCCGCTGGGGCTCTCGCCGCCGGGCATCGAATTCAAGCGCGCCTACCTGTACGACATCAACCCGGTCGGCGTCGGCGCGATGGCGCTGGCCTCGGCACTCTCGATCACGGCGCACCTGGGGTTCTTCGGGCCGAGCGCGCAGGCGTTCTCGGCGCTGATCGCGTTGGGGGTGGCGTTCGTCACGGCGCCGCTGATCGCGTGGGCGACCCAGGGGCGCTACTACATCGCACGCAAGACCATCGATGAAGGTGCCGATGCCGGCGCCACGCTCAAGCGCTGTGTCATCTGCGAGCGCGAATACGAAGGCCCGGACATGGCCCATTGCCCGGCCTACCAGGGGCAGATCTGCTCGCTGTGCTGCACGCTCGATGCGCGCTGCGGCGACCTGTGCAAGCCGCAAGCCTCCCTGTCGTCGCAATGGTCGGCCACTCTGCGCTGGATGTTGCCGCAGCGCGTGTGGCCGTTCCTCGACACGGGGCTCGCGCACTTCCTGCTGCTGATGCTGATCATCGTGCCGCTGCTGGCCACGCTGTTCGGGCTGCTGTACCACCAGGAAGTGCGCGCCGTGGCGCAACTGCTGGAGCCATCCGAGATCTCCGACGGCACTTTGCGTTCCGGCTTCCTGAAAGCCTACATGGCGCTGCTGGTGATCGCCGGCATCGTCGCCTGGTGGCTGGTGCTGGCGCACAAGAGCCGCCAGGTGGCGCAGGAGGAATCGAACCGCCAGACGCACTTGCTGATGCGCGAGATCGAATCGCACAAGCAGACCGACGAGGCGCTGCAGTCGGCGCGCCTGTTCGCCGAGCAGGCCAAGCTGGCCGCCGAGCATGCCAACCAGGCCAAGAGCCGCTACATCAGCGCCATCAGCCATGAACTGCGCACGCCGCTCAACAGCATCCTGGGTTACGCCCAGCTGATGGGCGAGGATGCGGGCGTTCCGACCCATCGCAAGCAGGCGGTGAGCGTCATCAAGCGCGGCGGCGAGCACCTGCTGTCGCTGATCGAAGGCACGCTGGACATCGCGCGCATCGAGTCGGGCAAGCTCACGCTCAACGTCAAGCCGA
>JAQGMS010000547.1 GCA_028292245.1 Ramlibacter sp. | reverse complement strand
GCCCAGTTGAGGCAGGCGAACAGCGCGGCAGCTCGCCATAACAGTGTTGTGAACGGGTGCGCCGGCCGCTCAACCAGGCATACTGGGCAGAGCGCAGCGAAATCCATCGAGACACCGCTTGTGCTTCGCAAGAGCTCAACCCAGCCTGCGCGCTGGCGAGCCGTCGGTTTAGCGGATATCAAACGAACTACGAAATCGCCTCCACGATTTCGGTCAAATTTGCAACAGCGGCATTCGGTTGCGCGTTGCTTCCATCGTCGGATCGCGGAGACCTGTTGACCCAAATGCTTCGCATGCCCAGTGCGCGATCGGGCTTGTACGACCTGGTTTGCTCCGAGGTGACCATCACTTCGAACGGCACAGCGAATTGTTTGATCGTCCGGGAGAGCAGATGGTCATCGACATTGGAGATGATAGCCAGTCGATAACGGCGAGCGAACGAGGTTAGAGACGAATTGGTCTCTTCGAACACGGGCCAGGCCGGCAGCGAATTGGCAAACGCAGCTTCCAGGGCAGGATCCGATTTGATCCTAAGACTCTCTGCGACGGATTTCGCAACGCGCTGCAGCACTTTCGGGTACGGGAAGATGTTTTCGCGGATAATTCGCGCGTCGGCGCGCAAAAGAGATCGATGAGCGCGTCGTCCGTTACCTCGGATCGCGAGTAGCCGTAGATGTCCCTGAGCGCTCCGCAAGGGCCGCTTTCCCAATCGATAAGCGTGCCATAACAGTCAAAAGTCAGCGCCGTGTTTTTTAAGCTTCGAACACTGTCTGGGGGTTGTTGCTCACTGCGTTCTCCCCATTGGAAAATTTCTTTTGCGTCGGAAACCGGACTGACAATCGTTAACGCCTTTTCTGCGTCCTGAAATTCTTGCAATCGGTTCGGCGAGGGCTGGCGCACGGAACGACCAATTGCAATGGCGTCTGCCGCATACGCTACGGGATAACGATTGAATCGACGAAGTCATCGCTCATTTCCTCTTTAACTGCTTGCTATGTCGGCTAACGGGCCAACCGCCACCGAATTATCGGCTAAGCTGCCGGGCGCCGATAGCTGAGAGTAATTGCGCTCCCGCCTGCAGGGCAAAGGAGCGCACTGCGTGCCTCACCGCAAAAATTTCATTCTCAATCGACTTTCCGCCGACGATCTGAACCGGATTTCTCCCGATCTGTCGGTCGTTCAACTCGCCCATGGCGAGGTGCTTGCCGAGACCCACGCCCGCGTCGAGAAAGTCTATTTTCCGCACAGCGGGATCATCGCCTGCGTCGTGGAGACGATTGGCGGCGGCGCCATCGAGACCGCCATGATCGGAAATGACGGCGTGTTTGGAGGGACCCAGGCGCTCGATGGCAAGGTTTCACTCAATCATGTTGTGATGCAGGTGGCGGGTGCCGCCTCGGTTATCTCGTCTGACCGGGCTCGTGAAGTCGCGGACAACCTCCCGGGCTTGCGCGACCTGCTGGTGAATTACGAGCAATTTTTTCTCGGACAGGTTCAACAAACAGCAGCCTGTAACGCGCTGCATACCGTGCAGGCCCGCATGTGCAAATGGCTGCTTCGGATGCACGAGCTGGTGGGCAGTGATATTCCGCTTACCCAGGAATTTCTCGCCCAGATGTTGGGCGTGCGGCGAACCAGCGTGACGGGAGTGGCGAGCGAGCTGCAAAAGGCAGGGATGATCTCCTATGCCCGGGGCCTCATCCACATCATCGATGTCGACTTGATCCGGCAGTGGGCATGCGAGTGTGAAGCCGATGTCCGCGCTCATTACCGGCGCGTATTCCATTCGAACGAATCCAATACCTGATCCTGGACCGGAAAGACCAGATCCAGGAGCAACGTGACGGAGCGGCGCCGGGACGTGACAAGGAAATTGAGGACGTTCCAAACGTCGATAGGCTTTTTTGATTTGGCCATCGCGGCGCCTTCGATGAAGGCGGCCTTGGCAGCCTGGGGCTCCAACAGCAATCTGTTTCACCAGGGGTTTGCAAAGGAAGTGCGTGACGCGACCGTCGTCGCCGCCACGATGTCAAAGCCTGGCATCGTTCTCAGGCGCCCGGTCGGATCGCAGGGTCCGTTCGAAGAAAATGCCGACCTGCCTGACGGCTTGCCCTCGGGAAAGCCCAAGGCAGGATCAAAAGGGCACAGTGCAAAGCCGCGCAAACGGCACGGGCGCACGCTCGATGATAGCGCATCCCGCAAGGCAGCTCTCGCCTACGAGAAACAAGAGAGGCAGCGCGATAACGCGCAGCGGAAGGAGGAAGCTGCCAGAGCGAAGCTGCGCAAGCGGCAGGATCAAGTCGTAGTCAAAGCGGAAGCAGCGTTCGAGAAAGCCAGGCAGGCCCACGAAGTGCGAGCCCGCCACATCGAAGACGCGCGCGCGGCTATCGAAAAACGATCGCGGGCGGAGGATACCCGCTGGGACAAGCAAAAGAACAAGCTTGAGGGCATTCTACGCCGCGCCCGGCGCTAGGTATGGCTGCTTTTTGGTCCCTGGAGTCCGCTACCGGACCGACGTGCCACTCGAAAATGAGGCTGCCGCGAGGGAGCGTCCCGGCATCACAGCTCGCGAACTGCTTTTGCGGCGGGCTCGACAAGCGGAAACTGCCTCGCAGATCAATGACTGGTTGAATTCGCCCGGCC
>JAQGMS010000235.1 GCA_028292245.1 Ramlibacter sp. | reverse complement strand
TCACCCCAGCCCTCTCCCGCAAGCGGGAGAGGGGGCAATTCACTCCCTCTCCCTCCGGGAGAGGGCAGGGGTGAGGGCGTTGCATGAACCTCTCCCTGCCCTTCGTCAGCCGCCCGGTCGCGACCGTGCTGCTCACCATCGGCCTGGCGCTGGCGGGGGTCGGGGCCTTCTTCGTCTTGCCGGTGGCGCCGCTGCCGCAGGTGGACTATCCGGTGATCTCGGTCAGCGCGTCGCTGCCCGGCGCCTCGCCCGACACCATGGCCACCAGCGTCGCGACGCCGCTGGAGCGGCGGCTGGGCGTGATCGCCGGCGTCAACGAGATGACTTCCAGCAGCGGCGTCGGCTCGACCCGCATCAGCCTGCAGTTCGAGCTCAATCGCAAGATCGACTCCGCCGCGCGCGAGGTGCAGGCCGCGATCAACGCATCGCGCGCCGACCTGCCGTCCACGCTGCGCAGCAACCCGACCTACCGCAAGGCCAACCCGTCGGCCGCGCCAGTGCTGATCCTCGCGCTCACCTCGCCGACGCGCTCGGCCGGCCAGATCTACGACGCGGTGTCCAACATCGTGCAGCAGAAGGTCTCGCAGGTGCAGGGCGTGGGCGACGTCGAGCTCGGTGGCGGTTCGCTGCCGGCGGTGCGCGTCGACCTGATGCCCTTCGCGCTGAGCCGATACGGCGTCAGCACCGAGGACATCCGCGCGGCGCTGCAGGCCAGCAGCCCGAACCGGCCCAAGGGCACGATCGAAGGGGGCGGCCGGCAGTTGCAGATCTATACGGGCACAGGCCCCAACGCCAAGGCGCGGCCGATGGCGGTGGACTACCGCAGCCTGGTCGTGGCCTGGCGCGGCGACGCTGCGATTCGCCTGTCTGATGTCGCGGAAGTCACCGACAGCGTCGAGAACATCAACACGCTGGGCCTCTTCAACGGCTCGCCTGCCGTGATCGTGCTGATCACGCTGCAGCCCGGCGCCAACGCGATCGAGACCGTGGACAGCGTGCGCCAGATGCTGCCCGAACTGCAGTCGCAGCTGCCCAAGGACATCAAGCTGGAAGTGGCGACCGACCGCACCTATTCGATCCGCGCGTCGCTGCGCGAGGTCGAGCTCACACTGCTGATCGCGCTGGTGCTGGTCGTGCTGGTGGTCAGCGCGTTCCTGCGCAGCGTCCGGGCGACCATCATTCCCGCGGTCGCCACCATCGTGTCGCTGCTCGGCACCTTCGGCGTCATGTACCTGCTGGGCTTTTCGCTGAACAACCTGAGCCTGATGGCGCTCACGGTGGCGACCGGCTTCGTGGTCGACGACGCGATCGTGGTGCTGGAAAACACCACGCGCCACATGGAAGCCGGGATGGACCGCCTGAAGGCCGCGCTGCTCGGCGCGCGCGAAGTCGGCTTCACCGTGCTGTCGATCAGCCTGTCGCTGGTCGCCGTCTTCATTCCGCTGCTGTTCATGGGCGGGCAGGTGGGGCGGCTCTTCCGCGAGTTCGCCGTGACGCTGTCGGCGGCGGTGCTGATCTCGCTGGTGATTTCGCTGACCACGACGCCGATGATGTGCGCCTGGCTGCTGGATCCCAAGGGCCACGAGAAAGAGCCGGGCCGCATCTCCCGATGGTTCGAGCGCGGCTTCGTGCGCCTGCAGCGCACCTACGAATACTCGCTGGACTGGGCGCTGGCCGCGCGCTGGCTGGTGCTGGCGATCTTCCTGGGCGTCGTCGCGCTGAACGGCTACCTGTTCTACATGATCCCCAAGGGGTTCTTCCCTCAGCAGGACACCGGCGCGATCCAGGGCGGCCTGCGCGCCGACCAGAGCATCTCGTTCCAGGCGATGCAGGAGAAGCTGCGCACGCTGGTCAACATCATCCGCGACGACCCGGCCGTCGAAAACGTGGTCGGCTTCACCGGCGGCAGCCGCGCGGGCGGCGGCTTCCTGTTCGTCAACCTCAAACGCGGCAGCGCCGGCTCCGAAAAGGGCCAGGCGGTGATCTCGCGCCTGCGGCCGCAACTGGCCCGCGTCACCGGCGTGAGCCTGTTCCTGAACCCGGTGCAGGACCTGCGCATGGGCGGGCGCCAGAGCAACAGCACCTACCAGTACACGCTCAAGAGCGACAACATCGCCGACCTGCGGCTGTGGGCGACGCGGCTGGCCGAAGCGATGAAGGCGCAGCCGGCGCTGACCGACGTCGACACCGACCAGCAGGAAAACGGCGTCGAGCTGTACGTCGATGTCGACAAGGATTCGGCGTCGCGCTTGGGAATCAACTCGCGCGACATCGACAACGCCTTGTACAACGGTTTCGGGCAGCGCCAGGCAGCGACCATCTACGGCGAGCTGAACCAGTACCGCGTCATCATGGGCGTCGCCCCCGACTACACGCGCAGTCCCGACGCGCTCAAGGACATCTACGTGCCGGCGCGCGGCACCAGCGGCACCTTCGCCACCGCGCTGAATTCGACAACCTCCACGACCTCGACGGCGGCGACCGACGCGGCCACCATCAACCCGAGCCTGCGCAACCAGGCCACCGGGCAGCCCATTGCCAACAAGGCAACGACCATGGTGCCGCTGTCGGCGATCGCGCGGTTCGCCGAGCGGCCGACGGCCAGCGCCGTCAATCACCAGGACGCCGAGCTGGCCACCACCGTTTCCTACAACCTGGCCGAAGGCGTCCAGCTGGCCGACGGGCAGGCAGCGGTCCGCGACGCCGAGGCCTCGATCGGCATGCCGATCAACGTGCGCGGCAGCTTCCAGGGCACGGCGCGCGCGGCGCAGGACTCGCAGAAAGAGCAGCCGATGCTGATCCTGGCGGCCATCGTCGTCATCTACATCCTGCTGGGCATCCTCTACGAAAGCCTGGTGCACCCGATCACGGTGCTGTCCACGCTGCCCTCCGCCGGCGTGGGGGCGGCGCTGGCGCTGCTGATCTTCAAGCTGGAACTGTCCATCATCGCGCTGATCGGCCTGTTCCTGCTGATCGGCATCGTGAAGAAGAATGCCATCCTGATCATCGATTTCGCGCTGGAGGCCGAGCGGTCGCGCGGCCTCTCGCCTTATGCCGCGGTGCGCGAGGCCTGCCTGCTGCGCTTCCGGCCGATCCTGATGACGACGCTGGCCGCGGGCCTGGGCGCGCTGCCGCTGGCCATCGGCTTCGGCGAGAGCGCCGAGCTGCGCCGGCCGCTGGGCGTCGCGATCATCGGCGGGCTGATCGCCAGCCAGGTGATCACGCTGCTCACCACGCCGGTGATCTACCTGCTGCTGGACAAGCTGCGCCGCCGCAGCCCGCTGGAGCGCCAATTGGGCCGCCACGCCGCGCCCGACCCGCAACCGACATGAAGAACCCGATGCGATACCTGCCGCCTTCCAAACCCCTCGCGCTGGTGCTGGCCTTGGCGCTCGCCGGCTGCGCCGTCGGGCCGGCCTACCAGCGTCCCGAAGTGGAGACACCGGTTGCGTTCAAGGAGGGTGCGGGCGAATGGGTGCGCGCGGTGCCGGGCGACCTGCTCGAGCGCGGCCCGTGGTGGCAATTGTTCAACGACGCCGACCTGAACGAACTGGCCTCGCGGGTCGAGGTGTCGAACCAGAACGTCGCCGCCGCGGTCGCCGCGTATGCGCAGGCCCGCGCGCTGGTGGCCGAGCAGCGCGCGTCGCTGTTCCCCACGGTCAGCCTGGACCTCGGCGCCACCCGCAGCGGTGGCGGTGGCGGCGCACCGACGCGCAACAACTACCAGATCGGCATCGGCGGCAGCTGGGAGCCGGATGTGTGGGGCCGGCTGCGCCGGGGCGTCGACAGCGCCAGTGCCGGCGCGCAAGCCAGCCTCGCGGACCTGCAGGCGGCCAAGCTGTCGGCGCAGGGCGAACTGGCGGTGGACTATTTCAACATCCGGTCGCTCGATGCCGCGCGCGCCCTGCAGGCCGACACGATCACGGGCCTGGAGCGCACGCTGAAGATCACGCAGAACCGCTACGACGCCGGCGTCGTCGCGCGCACCGACGTGCTGCAGGCGCAGACGCAACTGGCCAACGCGCAGGCCGACCAGCTCGGGCTGGAGCGGCAGCGCGCCGTGCTGGAACACGCCATCGCGGTGCTGGTGGGCAAGGCGCCCGCCAACTTCACGCTGCCGCCGCGCCCGGCCTGGGCGGGCGTGGTGCCCGCGATCCCGTTCGACGTGCCGTCGCCGCTGTTGCAGCGCCGGCCCGACATCGCCGGGGCCGAGCGGCGCGTGGCCCAGGCCAACGAGCAGATCGGCATCGCACAGGCCGGCTACTTTCCGAGCCTGCGCCTGTCCGGCAACATCGGCCAGTCGGCCGCGACCATCGGCGACCTGTTCAAGGCTTCGTCCATGGCCTGGTCGGTCGGGGTTGCGCTGGCGCAGACGATCTTCAATGCCGGCGCGACCGGGGCGCAAGTCGATCGCGCCCGCGCCGCGATGGACCAGGCGGCGGCGCGCTATCGGCAGACTGTGCTGTCGGCGTTCCAGGATGTCGAAGACCAGTTGGTCGCGGCGCGCATCCTCGAGCAGCAACTGGTGCTGCGCCAGCAGGCGGCGCAGGCGGCGACCCTGGTGGAACAGCAGGTGCTCAACCGCTACCAGGCCGGCCAGGTGAACTACACCGACGTCGTCAGCGCGCAGGCCACCGCGCAGAACGCGCGCCGCGCCGTCGTGCAGGCGCAGTCGGACCGGCAAGTGGCGGCGGTGGCGCTGATCCAGGCACTCGGTGGAGGCTGGCGAGGGCTTTAGGCGCCGGACACATTTCATTTACACCGGCGGCCTATCCTGGGGTCTTCTCCCAGCCGGAGCGAACCATGATCGACCGCCGCCGCCTCTTGCAAGCCAGCGCAGCGCTGGGCGTCACCTCGCCTGTTCTTTCGTCGTTCGCGGCGCTTCCCGCGAGCCTGCCTGCGGACCAGGCGGCCGCCCACGCGCTCAACCGCCTGGGCTTCGGCCCGCGGCCCGGCGACTTGGCCATCATCGCCCAGGGTCCGCAAACCTGGATCGAACTTCAGCTCCAGCCGCAATCGCTGCCGCTGCCGGCCGGCCTCGCGGCCCGGCTGGGTGAAGAGCGCTTTGTCGGGGGCGACCCCATCGCCGCAGTGCGCGAATTCCTCACCCTGGTGCGCGACAACCGCGCGGTGGCTGCCGCGGCGCAACCAGCGCAAGCAGCGCAAGACACCCCGCTGGGCAGCTACGTGCGCAGCCACCAGTTGCCGGCGGTTGAGTCGCGCCTGTTCCGCGCACTGGAAAGCCCGCGCCAGCTCGAGGAAGTGATGGTGGATTTCTGGTTCAACCACTTCAACGTGTACCAGGCCAAGAATTTCATGCGGGTGCTGGTCGGCTACTACGAGCACCAGGCCATCCGGCCCTTCGCGCTGGGACGCTTTCGCGACCTGCTCGGCGCCACGGCGCACCATCCCGCGATGCTGTACTACCTGGACAACTCGTCCAGCGTCGGCCCGCAAGCCGCGGCGCGGGGACGCGGCCTCAACGAGAACTACGCGCGCGAACTGATGGAGCTGCACACGCTGGGCGTGGACGGCGGCTACACGCAGCAGGACGTGACGCAACTGGCGCGCATGCTGACCGGCTGGACCTACGAGCCGATCCTGCCGTCGGCCGCCCGCTTCGTGCGGGCGAGCATGCCCGCGCGGGGTAGCGAGATGCCGGGCTTCTGGTTCAACGAGCGCCTGCACGACCACGGCGAGAAGGAGTGGCTCGGCCATCGCGTCGCGGCGCAAGGGCAGGCCGAAGGCGAGTTCGCCCTCGACGTGCTGGCGCGGCACCCCGCTACCGCGCGGCACATCGCCTTCAAGCTCGCGCAGTACTTCGTCAGCGACCGGCCGCCGCCCGCGCTGGTGGACCGGCTGGCCGGGGTGTTCCTGGCAGAGGACGGGCAGATCGTCCCGGTGCTGCGCGCTCTCTTTGCCAGCGACGCGTTCTGGGCCGGTGGCAGCGTGGGCGCGAAGTTCAAGACGCCGTATCACTACGTGCTGTCGGTCTTGCGCGCGGGCGGCTACGGCGTGGCCGCCGGCGGGCCGGTGGCGTTGCACCTTGCCGCCGAGGGCATGCCGCTGTTCGGTTGCCAGACACCCGACGGCTACAAGAACACCGAAGCGGCGTGGTTGAGTCCCGATGGCTTGAACAAGCGGCTCGAGTTTGCCGCCCAGGTCGCGAATGGCCATGTCGGGCGCGAGCGCTTGTCCGGCGGACTGGGCGCCGGCGAGTTGCTGAGCCAGCTCGGCCCGCTGGTCACGCAGTCCACGCGCAACGTGGTGGCGCAGCGCCTGGACGACCCCGCGATGGCCGTCGCGCTGGTGCTGGCCGGCCCCGGCATGATGCGCCGCTGAAAAAAGGAATCGCCATGAACCCACAACACTCCCGCCGTGCCTGGTTGAAGTTTGCCGGTGCCACCGCGCTGGCAAACCTGGGTGCGATCCAGATCGTGCGCGCGCAGACCGCAACAGCTTTGCCCAAGGCGCAGCCTCGCCTCGTCGTCGTGATGCTGCGCGGCGCGATGGACGGCCTGTCGCTGGTGGCGCCGTACAGCGAGGCGGCGTACTACCAGGAACGGCCGGTCATCGCCATTCCCAAACCGGGCGAGGAGGGCGGCCTCATCGCGTTGAACGACCAGTTCGGCCTCAACCCCGCCTTTGCGCCGCTGTTGCCCTACTGGCAGTCGAAGTGGTTGGCGTTCATCCACGCCAGTGGCTCGCCGGACGCGACGCGCTCGCACTTCGATGCGCAGGACTACATGGAGTCCGCGACGCCGGGCCGCAAGTCCACCCCCGACGGCTGGCTGAACCGGCTCGCCGCCGTGCTGGCGGGTCCGCACTCGACGCCCGTCTCGCAACGCCTGCAGGCCGTGAACCTCGGCCCGACCATGCCGCGGATTTTTTCGGGCGAGGCGCCGGTGGCGTCGCTGGCCAGCGGCAATGCGGCGCTGGTCCGGGGCAACCTGGACCGGCCCGAACTGGTCGCCGCCTTTGCCCAGCTCTACGCCGGCGACGACCGCCTGAGCCAGGCGGTGCGCGAAGCCACCGCCACCCGCGGCGAGATCATGAACAACATGGCCAGCGACGACCCGAAGGCCGACGCGGGTTCGCTGTCCCTCAACGGCTTGTCGCGCGACACCACGCGGCTGGGGCAATTGATGGCGCGCGACGCGCGCGTGCGGCTGGCTTTCGTGCCGGTGGGCGGCTGGGATACGCACGCCAACCAGGGCGGCGCGAAGGGCCAGCTCGCCAACCGCTTCACGCTGTTGGCGCAGGCACTGGATGCATTGGCCGGCGCCCTGGGTGACCGATTCAACGAGACGACGATCCTGGTGATGTCCGAGTTCGGCCGCACGGTGCGGCAGAACGGCACCAACGGCACCGATCACGGCCACGGCAACGTCGCCTGGGTGATGGGCGGCGGCGTCAGGGGCGGACAGGTCTATGGGGCCTGGCCGGGCCTGGACGCGTCGGCGCGCTATGAAGGGCGCGACCTCGCCATCACCACCGACTTCCGCGACATCGTCGCCGACATCCTGGAGCAGCATTTCAGGCTGCAAGACAAGCAATTGGCACAGGTGCTGCCGGGCATGGACAAGCGCCGGCGCGTCGGGCTGCTGGCCTGAAGTTCCGCGCAAACGCTTCCTAGTTGGCGGGCGGAACGAGCGGTGAGGAATGGTGGTGCTGGATGCGCCACTCGCCCGCGCGCCGCGTCACCAGCATCGTGAAGCGGGAAGGGCGCAGGGCCGGCGTCTGCTGTGCGTTCGAAAAATCGTAGAACCCGGTGACGACGACGGCATCGTCGTCCAGCACGATCACGCGCCGTTCCTTCACGGCGTTCTTGTTGCCGCTGCCTTTCAGGCGGGCAAAGTACGCCTGGATCGCCGCCGTGCCCTCCGACATGATCGGGCTCACGGTTCCGAGCAGCACCGCATCGGGCGCGTACAGCTTCACGAGGGCGTCAGGATCGTTGGCGCTGTAGGTGGCGGACCATCGGTCGACGACTGCGGACGCGTCGTCCCCGGGACCGGCCGAGGCCGACAGGCAAGCGAATGCCGCGACCAGCGGCAAGACCCAGCGAAGCTCAATTGCCATGATCTTTCTCCTCTTTGAGTCTGCAGTCTACGCCTGGTGCTGTCCGAGCAGCGCCAGCATCCCCGCTTCCAGGCCTTCCATGCGCGACGCCAATTGCGGCGCCGACTGCTTGGAGATCTTCATGTACTGCTGGAAGGTGCCCAGTAGCGCCGGCCGGTCGGCGTGATGCAGCAGCACCGTGGCCAGCGCGGCCTGCAGCACCTGCACCTGCGCGGTGAGGGCGAGCTGGTTGTCCATCAGGCCGTTGATGTTGTCGCTGTAGAGCGCCAGCATCTCCTCGAGTTTGTTGGGGGGTGATTCCATCGGTCGCCTCGCAGTCGTGCTATTTAGTGGCCCCGGGTGGGGGCGTCTTGGGCCGGTAATCGCAGTATTGAATCACGGCGCACTCCCAGCAGCGCGGTGTGCGCGCCACGCAGACGTAGCGGCCATGCAGGATCAGCCAGTGATGCGCGTCGGCCAGGTATTGCCTGGGCACGCGCTTGAGCAGCGCCATCTCCACTTGCAGCGGGTCCTTGCCTGGCGCCAGGCCGGTGCGGTTGCTGACGCGAAAGATATGCGTGTCCACCGCCAGCGTTTCTTCGCCGAAGGCGACGTTCAGCACCACGTTGGCCGTCTTGCGGCCGACGCCGGGCAGGGCTTCCAGTTCCTCGCGGGTGCGTGGGACCTGGCCGTCGTATTTCTCGACCAGGATCGCGCAGGTCTTCATCAGGTTGGCGGCCTTGGTGCGGTACAGGCCGATGGTCCTGATGTAGCCCTCGAGCTTTTCCAGCCCAAGGCCCAGGATGGCTTGCGGCGTGTTGGCGATGGGGAACAGCACCCGCGTGGCCTTGTTGACGCTGACGTCGGTGGCCTGCGCCGACAGCAGCACCGCGGCCAGCAACTCGAAGGGCGTGGTGAATTCCAGCTCGGTCGTCGGCAACGGATTGGCCGCACGCAGTGTGGCGAAGAAGGGCTCGATCAGTTCTTTTTTCATGCGATGAGGCGCATCCTATCCTTGCAGCCGCGAGCGCAGTTCCCGGATCACGGCGGCGATCACCGGCGCATGCACGGCATCGCGCGCCTGCACGACCGCGACGCGGCGCACCTCGGCTTTGGGAATGTCCACCACGCGCAGCCGCGCGTCCGCGGTCCAGCGGCCGCCTTGCAGGTGCGGCAGGATCGCGACGCCCAGGCCCGAGCGCACCAGGTCGGCGATCGACTCGATCGCGTTGAGCTCCAGGAACTCCTCCGGTTCCACCCGCAGCCGGCGCAGCATGCGCTGCACCAGCAGGCCGGTGTGCTGGCTGCGATCGAAACGAATGAAAGGCAGCCGCTGCAGCAAGGCTCGCGCGCCGCCTTCGCCCGCGCTGCGCGGCGCCAACACCACCATTGGCTCGTCGTAGAGCGGCGTCCAGGTCAAGCCGGGGCGCGCCTGGCCGGGCTCGCGCACGGCGATCGCCGCGTCCAGCTCGCCGGCTTCCACTCGCGCGGCCAACTCCATCGACTTCGCGGCCGACACGTGCAGCGCCAGCGCGGGATGCCGTGCCTTCAGCGACAGCGTCGCCTGGATCAGCGGCCGCACCGCGGACACCAACGCGCCCAGGTGCACCGTGCCGGACATCGGCTCAGGCGAAGCGGCCGACGCCTGCATCTGGTCATAGAGGCCCACCAATTTGCGCATGGCGGGCAGCAACTCGCGGCCGGCCTCGTTGAGCACCACCGATTTGCCCTGGCGCTCGAACAGCGGGCGGTGCAAGTCGGACTCCAGCGCGCGCATCTGCTGGCCGACGGCCGCCTGCGTCAGCGCCACCCGGTTGGCGGCGGCCGCGAACGAGCCTTCGGTGGCGACGGCGATGAAAGTGCGGGCCAGGCGGATGCTGCTCATGAGTGCGCCATCATAAAGAATTGCTTTAGCGTAGGTAAAGCATTATTGCCTTTCGCTTTTCCATGGCCGTTCGATAATCGGGCATGAATTTCAATTTCCACAATCCCTATCCCACGGTGCGCCTGCCCGTTTTCGCGCGCAACGTCGTCTCCACCTCGCATCCGCTGGGCTCGCAGGCCGGGCTGCGCATGTTGTGGAAGGGCGGCAATGCCGTGGATGCCGCTATCGCCGCAGCGGCCGTCATGACCATCTGCGAGCCGGTGAGCAATGGCCTGGGCAGCGACTCCTTTGCGATCCTGTGGGACGGCAAGGAACTGCACGGCCTGAACGCCTCCGGCCGGGCGCCCGCTGCCTGGACACCGGAGCATTTCCAGCGCAAGTACGGCAGTGACGCGAAGACGCCGCCCAAGCGCGGCTTCGATTCCGCCACGGTGCCCGGCGCCGTGGGCAGCTGGGTTGCACTGAGCGAACGCTTCGGCAAACTGCCTTTTGCGGACCTGCTGGAGCCCGCGATCGAAATCGCCGAGCGCGGCTACCTCGTGCCCATCGTCGTGCAGCAGAAGTGGGCCGCCGCCACGCCGGAACTGCACGCCATGCCTGGCTTTGCGGAAGCGTTCCTGCCCTGGGGCCGCGCGCCCGAAGTGGGCGAGCTGTTCCAGTTCAAGGCGGCGGCGCGGGGCCTGCGCGCGATCGCGCAAAGCAAGGGCGCGGCTTTTTATGGCGGCGAGATCGCGCAGGCGGTCGAGAAATTCGCGGCGATGAACGGCGGCAGCATCACGGCCAAGGACTTTGCCGCGTACAAACCGGAATGGGTCAAGCCGCTGGCCCGCAACTACCGTGGCCACACGCTGCACGAGATCCCGCCGAACGGGCAGGGTATCGCGGCGCTGATGGCGCTGGGCATCCTGGAAAAGTTCGACATCGCGGGGCTGCCCGTTGACGGCGTCGACTCGCAGCACCTGCAGATCGAAGCGATGAAACTGGCGTTCGCCGACGCCTACAAGTACGTGGGCGAGCCGTCGAGCATGGAAGTGACGCCCGAGCAGTTGCTGGACGACGCCTACCTCGCCAGCCGCGCCAAGCTGATCGACATGAAGCGCGCCCAGCCCTTCGCGCCCGGCAACCCGGTCAAGGGCGGCACGATCTACCTCACCGCCGCCGACGAGAACGGCATGATGGTGAGCTTCATCCAGAGCAACTACATGGGCTTCGGCTCCGGCTGCGTCGAGCCGCACTTCGGCATCAGCCTGCAAAACCGCGGCCATGGCTTCAGCCTGCGGCCGGGGGCCAACCAGGTGGCGCCCGGCAAGCGGCCGTTCCACACCATCATCCCGGCGTTCCTCACCAAGGATGGACAGCCGGTCATGAGCTTCGGCGTGATGGGCGGCAACATGCAGCCGCAGGGCCACCTGCAGACGCTGGTGCGGATGCTGGACTACAAGCAGAGCCCGCAAGCCGCGTGCGACGCGCCGCGCTGGCGTTTCAACGCCGGGCTCGAGATCAACGTCGAGCAGCAGATGGACAAGGCCACGGTGCGCGGCTTGGCCGAGCGGGGCCACGTCGCCGAAGTGATCAACGACAGCTACCAGGATTTCGGCTCGGGCCAGTTCATCTGGCGTGCGGGCGATACTAAGAAGGAAGGCTACATCGCGGCGAGCGATTCGCGCCGGGACGGGCTTGCTGCGGGATTCTGAAGGGGCGCCAAAGTTGCAATTGTTAGCATGCTGTCACAGCACTAACATTTGCTTGCCGTGCAACAGCGAACTATTGACCGCCAGGCATGCAAAAGAGAACTGTAAAAAAAGATAGTCTTCCGTAACGCAGTTACAACGGGAGACCGTCATGCAGTTCAAGTCCATCTTTGCGATGGCATCGCTTGCCATCGCGTGCGCCGCCCATGCACAGGACAAGTGGTTGATCGGGCAATCCGCGCCGTTGACGGGCGGCAATGCCCAATTCGGAAAAGACATCCGCGACGGCGCGCAGGCGTACTTCGCAATGCTCAACAGCAAAGGCGGCGTGCAGGGCAAGCCGATCGAACTGCTGTCGATCGACGACAAGAACGATCGCAAGCAGGCCGGCGCCAACGCCAAGACCCTGCTGGAAAACAAGAACGTGCTGGCGCTGTTCGGCTTCGCGTCGGCCACGCTGAGCCTCGATGCAATACCGCAAGCCGAGGCCAAGGAAGTCCCGTTCTTCGCGCCGTTCTCCGGCGCCAACCCGGTGCGCGTGAACAGCCCGGTGCTGTTCACCGTGCGCGCTTCCTACGGCGAGGAGATGGAAAAGATCCTCAACTTCTGGACCAGCCTGGGCATGAAGCGCGTCACCGTCGTGCACTACGAGGACGAGGTGGGCAAGCAGAACCTCGAGGTGGTCACGAACTACCTGAAGAAGATCAACCTGGCGCCGCAAGCCTTGCCGTTAAAGCGCAATGCGGTGGTCGGCAAGCCCGAAGTGCAGGCGCTGGTGGCGCAGCAGCCCGACCTGCTGATCTACACCGTGCTTTCGGGCGCGGCCGCAGAACTGCAGAAGGGCCTGGTCGAAATGGGCCGGACGGTGCCGACATCGAGCCTGTCGTTCGTCGGCGCCGACCAGTACATCACCGCCGCCGGCCCGGCGAGCGCGGGTGTGTCGATTTCGCAGGTGGTCCCCAATCCGCGTTCCAACATCCCGGTGGTGCACGAATGCGCGAAGGCGATGGAAGCGGCGGGCATCAAGACGATGAACAGCACGCACCTCGAAGCGTGCTTCGGCGCGAAGGTGCTGGCTGAAGGCGTTCGCCGCGCGAAAAAGCCGGTGACCGCCAAGACCGTGCTGGAGGCGCTCACCAACCTGGGCGCCTACGACCTGGGCGGCTACAAGATCACCTTTGCCGCCGGCGCGCAGCACGGCAGCAAGTTCGTCGATCTCGCGATGGTCACGCGCGACGGGAAGTTGATGAGCAATTGACGGCGCCCTTTTCCCGGCTGCGCCCGGAAAACTTCGAGGGCGAGGTGGCGGGCAAGACCACCCGCCTGTTCACGCTGCAAAACCGCCGCGGCATGAGCGTGAGCTTCACCAACCTGGGCGGCAAGATCCTGCAGATCGCCGTGCCCGACCGCCGGGGCCGGATGGACGACGTGGCCCTGGGCTACGACTCGCTGAAGGGTGTCCTCCAGGGGCAGACCAGCGCCGGCGCCTTTGTCGGACGCTTCGCCAACCGGATCGCAAACGGCCGCTTCAGGCTCGATGGAGTGCAGTACGCGCTGGATGCGAACAGCAATGGCCACAGCCTGCACGGCGGGCCGAAGGGCTCGCGCCATCGCGTGTTCGACACGACGCAGCGCGACGAGGCGACGGCCGACCTGGCCATGCACTACGAGACCCGCGAGGACGGCTTCCCCGGCAACCTGATGTCGCGCGTGATCTACCGCGTGACGGAAGACAACGAACTGCTGATCCACTACGACGCGGTGACCGACGCGCCGACGGTCGTCAACATGACGTCGCACGTGTTCTTCAACCTGGCCGGCCATGCGGACCTCAACGCGGAATCGCTGGCGCGGCACGAGCTGATGATCAATGCGTCGTCGTACACACCGGTGGCGGCCAACCAGATTCCCACCGGTGCCGTCGCTCCTGTCCAAGGCACGCCGTTCGACTTCCGCCGCATGCGCGCCGTTGGCGAGCGGGTCGACGAAGTGCAGCGCGATCACCAGCCGCACGCCGGCTATGACCACAACTGGGTGATCGACAAGCCGCCGGGGCAGATGGGCTTGCACGCGCGGCTTCGCGAGCCGCGGTCCGGCCGCACGATGGAGGTGTTCAGCACCGAGCCGGGCCTGGTGTTCTACGGCGGCAACAACCTGGAAGGCATCGCGCCGCGCGACGTGGGCAAGGGCGGGCAGGTGTACGGCAAACGGTCCACGCTGTGCCTCGAGCCGGGCCACTACCCGGATTCGCCCAACCATCCGCACTTCCCCGGCACCGTGCTGCGGCCGGGGGAGTGGTTCACCGGGACGATCGTCTATCGCTTCGGCGTGGATTGAGGCTTCGCCAGCGTCCGGCCGAACAACTCGAACAGGCGCTCCCAATGCCGCTCGGCGCTGGGCTCGTTGTAGATGCCCTTGCGCAGCGGAAACACGAAGCCGTGCTCCGCGCCGGGGTACCACTCGATGCGATGCGGAGTACCCGCGGCCACCAACGCGGCTTCCAGCGTGTCGACATCCTTCTTCGGCGCCCACTTGTCGATCTCGGCGCAGGCGAAGTAGCTCTCGCATTTGATCCGCGGGGCAAGCAGGTGCGGAGAGTCCGGACCATCGTTCGCCATGTTGGCGCCGTGGATCGACGCGATGGCCCGGAAGCGATCGGGGAACGCGGCGGCCGCCGCCATCACGAACGGCCCGCTCATGCAGTAGCCCACCGCGCCGATGCGCTTGCCGTCCGCCTCGGGCTGTGAATCGACGAAGCGCAGCATCGCTTCGGTGTCGCGCACGCTCATGGCGATGGTCAGGGCCGTCATGTGTTCGAACATCACAGCCATGCCCGCTTCGGTGCGCTCCTGCAGCCAGTAGTCGCGGGAGCGCCGGTAATAGAGATTCGGCAACACCACGTAGTAGCCGCCGGCGGCAAGGCGGCGCGCCATGTCGTGCAGTTCCTCGCGCTTGCCGGGCGCGTCCATGTAGAACAGCACCACCGGAAGCGGGCCGGCGCCATCCGGGTACACGACGAAGGTGTTCATCGCGCCGTCGGCGGTGGTGATGTCGAGATGCTTTTCGATCATGCTGCCTCCTGCTTCGCGCCACTGGCGGGCGACGAGGCGACAGCCTAGCACGCCGGTAGAGACGCCACCCAGTCGCAAATTGCCCCGGGCGTCGTCCACCACGCTTCCTCGCGGTCCCGGCCTGCCGCCAGGTGTTCCAGGGCCCGGCGCAGGTGCCGCAGCCGATGCGGCTGCCCCACGATATAGGGATGCAGCGCGATGCCCATCACCAGCGGCTGGCTGCGTGCCTGCAGCAGCATCTCTTCGTATTGGTCCACGATCATGTCCGCGAAGTCCTTGCCGTTCATCAGGCGGCCGATGACCATCGGGATGTCGTTCAACTCCTGGGGATAAGGGATGGACCACAATTGCGCGCCGCTGCGCGTATTCATCCGGACCGGCTGGTCGTCGTGGCACCAGTTGAGCGTGTAGCGGTAGCCCGATTCGGCCAGCAGGTCGGGCGTATGGACCGTCTCCGAGATCCAGGGCGACAGCCAGCCCGACGGCGCGGCCAGTCCTGCCTGCACGAGGCGCTGCTTGCAATTCTCCAGCAGCGCCTTCTCTTCCGTCTCCGTCATATCGCCTTGCCGCTCGGCATTGGTGTGGCCGTGGCCCACGATTTCATGGCCGCGTTGCGCGCAGGCGGCCACCAGGCTGGGGCAGTGATCCAGCAGCGACGTGTTGACCAGTGCGGCACACGGAAGCCGCAGTTCGTCGAAGAGTTCGAGCATTCGCCAGGCGCCGACGCGGTTGCCGTATTCGCGCCAGGAGTAGTTCAGCACGTCGGGCTGCGGCTGCGGTGGCGCGAGGCAGGCGCCCAGGCCTTCGCCGAACGAAAAATGTTCGAGATTCAGGCCGATGTACACGGCGAGCCGCTTGCCCTGCGGCCAGGAGTAATCCGGGCGATCGTTGATCGCCCGGTAGTCGAAGCGGCCGTGGGTTTTCACAACGTTCCTTCGCAACAGAATGCGGCCAGTGCCGGGTAGGCGTCCGCCGCGAATTGCGCCGCCGGCGCGCACGCGCGATCCAGCCGCTCGCGGGCTTGCTCCGCCGCCTGGCGCAGCGCCGGTTCATCGGCGCCCAGCACGCGGCCATCGGCAAAGATGGTCTTGCCGCCGACCAGGACCCTGCGCACGCCGGCGCCGGTTTCGGCAAACACCAGTTGGCGCAGGGGCTGGCGCAGCGGCACATAGTGAGGCTGCGTCAGGTCGATGATCACCAGGTCCGCCAGAAAGCCGGGCCGCACGGCGCCCAGCGAGCCCTCCAGTCCCAGCGCGCGGGAGGCAGCGGTTGTGGCGAGCGCGAAGGCATCCTCCGCACCGACCCACGAAGCCCAGTCGGGCGACGCAATCCGCGACAGGTAAGCCGCCATGCGGATGGATTCGAACAGGTTCTGTCCGTCGGAGGTATTCGATGCGTCGGTGCCGACGGCGACGTTGACGCCCGCCGACAGCAATTGCCGCAGCGGCGCGACGCCCGAGCCGAGCCGCAGATTGCTCAGCGGGTTGTGGACGACAGTCGCGCCGGAGGCGGCGATCAGCGCCATGTCCGCGGGCTCGAGCCAGACGCCCTGCGCAAGGCTGGTCCTGCGGGTCAGGCAACCCAGCCGGTGCAGGCGCTGCACGGTCGATTCAGGGCCGCGTCCCTGCGCGAGGGCCTGGAGCCGGGATTCCAGCAGGTGCGTCTGCAGCGGCACGCCGAACTCCTGCGATATTTCCGCGCACCCGGCCAGCAGCTCGTCGCTGCAATGCAGCGGGATGGCCGGACCGATCCCCAATTGAACCTTGCGCCGGTCGAACGGCCAAGCCAGCTGGGCTTCGCGGCAGACGGCAAGCAGGGCGGCCGCGCAAGGTGCCTTCAGGCCGAGCGCCTGCGCCCCGATCCGCGGCGCAAGGGCCGGCGCGAGCGAGGGATACGCCTGATACAGGGTTCGATCGGAAACCATGGGCGCGACCACGG
>JAQGMS010000497.1 GCA_028292245.1 Ramlibacter sp. | reverse complement strand
CCGCGACCGTCCGCCCTGGTTCCGGCCGGAGCAGCATGCCCACATGCTCGACGGCCTGCGAAAAGCCGGTTGGAGGCTGGCGGGCTTGCCCATCGGCGCTCCGTCACGGCGGGCAGCAAGGGCTGAGCCGCGTCCAGTTGTCCTGGATCACCTCGTTTTCCCTGGAAGGGGCGACAACGCCGTTTCGCAACGGTTGATCCAGCCGGTCCTTCGACATCGCATGGGATTGCGCCGTGTGGGGATGCAAGCGAGGTTTTGATTTGTGGTGGCGTGCGCAAGTGGGGCTTGCGATCGCCAAGGTTAGCCCGACCGTCGCTGCGGCAACCAGAAACTTTCTCATCGTGCGTCCATGTGTCCGAACGTCTGAGATAAGGGACGTGTCCCGCTCGAAGTCGAATAAACTTTAGGCGATCAGCTCATCGCCGTTTCCTCCCGAACCTCGGATCGCGCCGACATGGGTATTGCCGGCCCCGGCGGAGGCGCAAACGAACTAAATTGAGCGATTGACCCAGAAAATCTGATGCATGACAGTCGGTCATCGCAAAGAAAGTCTCGGGAACACGATGAGCCACCGACTGCCGCCCCTCAACGGCCTGCGTTCATTCGAGGCCGCCGCGCGCCACCTCAGTTTTGCCCGCGCCGCCGACGAGCTCTCTGTCACGCCGGGTGCGGTCAGTCAGCAGGTGAAATCGCTGGAGGGAGCGCTGGGCGTGGCGCTGTTCCGGCGGCTGCCGCGCAGCCTGGTGCTGACGCGGGAGGGCGAAGCCTATCTGCCGGCCATCGAGTCCGCCTTCGCCATCATTTCCAGGGCGACGGAATTGACCGCGCCGGCGCTGCATGGACGAAAACTTCGCGTCGGCGTCGCGCCCCACATCATGAAGAAAGCCGCCGCTACAATTCGAAAGCTTCGGCAGGCCGCGAGCGACAAGGACGGGGTGACGCTGAAGGTTACCGACGATCTTGCTGAACTTCTGGATGGCAGGCTGGATGTGCTGCTGCGCGAATCCGGCTCCCATCCCGGGCTGCATGTCGATCGGCTTGACCTCAGCGGCGCCGACGGCAGGCCAATGCCGGCGGTGCTGTTGACGCATCCGGGCCTTGCCGGATGCCGCGAACATCGCACCCTGATCAGGCGATTGAAGGAATGACGTAAGCCGTCCTGGACGGCGGCGCTATTTGTTGACCCCGGTGGTCGGCGTGGTCTCCGGCGTCTGCGTTCCGCCCGAGTTTTGGAATGACGGTTTCCTTCATCGTGGTGCGCGGCATGTTGGGCTCGATCTCCGCCCGGTTCTCCGGCTTGAGCGACTTACAGTCCATCCCGTAGACCATCTCGCCCTTGGCGGTTTGCCCGATCGGCGGGCAATCGACCGCGGCGGTCTGCGCAAACGCAGGCGCCGAAAGCAATAGCATTGCAGTTGCAAGCTTGATCATGGTTTCCTCCCAGGAATCCGGATCCGACTCAACTGGGGGTTTCGCGGTAAGTTCCCCTTGAATTCGCACGAGACCGTGCTGCTGCGCCGGGCTATCCTGCCAGGAAGGCGTGAAAAACATGAAAATGCAGCCAGTTGCCTGGCCGCCAACCGGATATGCGAAACAAAATGAGCTTCTTCGAACGCCTGAAGGCCGCAGCCTCCACCGAGTGGCGGGCCTACACCGAGCACCCTTTTACGTCAGCGCTCGCCGACGGTTCGCTTCGAGAAGCGTCGTTTCGTCACTACCTCGTTCAGGACTATCTGTTCCTGATCGAGTTTGCCCGCGCCTATGCGCTCTCGATCTACAAGTCGCCGACGCTCGCCGACATGCGCGAAGCGCTCGCCGGCCTCTCGGCCATTCTCGAGGTCGAGATGGATTTGCATATAAAGCTCTGCGCCGGGTGGGGCCTGTCGCCATCAGATCTTGAACAAGCGCCTGCGGCGCTGGAGACACTGGCCTACACCCGCTACGTGCTGGACACCGGCATGCGCGGCGATCTGCTGGCGCTCAAGGTCGCACTGGCGCCTTGCGTGATCGGCTACGCCGAGATCGCGACCCGGCTCGCCTCACACTCCCATGCGCTTGCGGCCTCCAATCCCTACCGGGTCTGGATCGCTGAATATGCCGGTGCGACCTATCAGGATGTTGCCGCGAAAGCCCGCGCGCAGCTCGAACACCTCGCCGCTCGCTACATCACGCCGGCCCGCGAGGCGGAGCTGACCGTCATCTTCAGGGAAGCGACCCGGCTCGAGGCCGAGTTCTGGGAAATGGGTTGGCGCGCGTGAAGCGAGGGGGCCGGCTGCCCATCCCATCTCGTGCGCGCCGGTGTCGATGCAAGCAAGGCCGCGCACATCGCCTATCCGATCATGATGATGCTGCACGGCGTGGTGATGCATCGGCTGCTGAACAGGAAGCAGAGTCCGCTCGGCCGGGCGATCGCCGCAGCCTGTCTCGACGCCTGCATGACGCTGCTCGAAAGCGCGCGGCAGGAAAATAGCGTGTTGCGATTCAAACCCGCGGAGGCGTTCAGATGGGCTGGTCCCGTGCCAAGCCGTAGCGAATGGCGGACTGACCCAACCCGAGGACTCGATTGAAGAGGTTGGGGCCGCCGGCAGAAGTTGAAATAGCCAGCGGCCCCCGGTGCCCGCCACTTCCAATTGCCCCTGCACAATGAGCGATGACCGGCAGGAAGAAAATGCGCCGCGAATGCCCAAAGTTCCGTCAACTTGCCTCTTCGCAAGAGGAACATTTTCCGGCCTGCATTTCGGCGCGGCCGCTCAAGCCCGCAACGTCGCTTTGACCCAAAGCAGACCTGCGAGCGGTCGGATTTCGCGACCGGCTCGATCCTGATTTTGCGAGCCTTCCGCCCGCGCTATGGGGCATCGTCGAGCTCGGCATTCTGCCGGGCGCCACGGGGCCGAACCTGTACGGCGCCGAGCCAGCGCAAAGATGGCTTGAAAGCCGCCATGTGTCTTCGCGTTCGCGGGCGATGCCACGCAATCCGCCGACCCGAACCGAAAATGCTTCGGGCGTCACGCAATTCCGCGGACATGCCGGGTTGTGTATGTTGACAAGATCCTCAAGGGCGCCAATCCCGCCGAATGAAGCGGCGATGTCCGGTGTTGGCACCTCGCGCACATTGCAGATGGATAGTGCATATCCACTGTTGAGCGAGGACAGACGCCGACATTCCGTAGCCTTTGACTTGCGTTTGTCCGGCTTCAGCAGTGAACGGACCGTCTACCGGAGGTTTTCCCATGTCAGCTTATGGCAGATTTTGTTGCAAAAGTCGGTTGAGAGAGGCCACGAACCGTGATTCCGTTGTGGTGACGCGATTCTCGGCGAGGTCGATCCATGATGGGCCGTCTGAAGAGTGACCAAGGTC
>JAQGMS010000216.1 GCA_028292245.1 Ramlibacter sp. | reverse complement strand
TCGGAAGCGGCGGACACGTCGATGAAGGTCGCGCTGGCCTACCACCGCGCGCGCGGCGAAGGGCATCGCAACGTGTTCATCGGCCGCGAGAAGGGCTACCACGGCGTCGGCTTCGGCGGCATGAGCGTGGGCGGCATCCCGGCCAACCGCAAGATCTTCGGCACCGCGCTGCTGCCGCGCGTGGACCACATGCGGTTCATCAACGACCCGGTGAACAACGCCTACATCCACAACCAGGAGCCGGTGTTCCAGGAGGACTTGCTGCTCGAGCTGGAAAACCGCATCCTGCCGCTGCACGATCCGAGCAACGTGGCCGCGATCATCGTCGAGCCGGTGGCCGGCAGCGCCGGCTGGTACCTGCCGCCCAAGGGCTACCTGCAACGGCTGCGCGAGATCTGCGACAAGCACGGCATCCTGCTGATCTTCGACGAGGTCATCACCGGGTTCGGGCGCATGGGCACCAACTTCGGCGCCGATTTCTACGGCGTGGTGCCCGACATGCTGAACTTCGCCAAGGCGGTGACCAACGGCGTGATCCCGCTGGGCGGCGTGATCTGCCGCGACAAGCTGTACGACGCGATGATGAAGACCGACGCGCCGGAACACGTGATCGAGTTCTTCCACGGCTACACCTATTCCGGCCACCCGGTGGCCTGCGCGGCCGCCATCGCCACGCTCGACCTGTTCAAGCAGGACAACCTGTTCCAGCGCGCTGGCGAAATGGGCAAGGTGCTGGGCGATGCGTTCCACAGCACCTTCAAGGGCATGCCCAACGTGATCGGCATCCGCAGCCTGGGGCTGGCGGCTGCGGTGGAGCTGGCGCCGATCGCCGGCTCGCCCGGCAAGCGCGCCTACGACATCTTCATCGACTGCTTCCACAACGGCGCGCTGGTGCGCCCGGCCGGCGACGTGCTGGTGATCGCGCCGCCCTACATCGTCGAGAAGTCGCACATCGACACGCTGGTCAACACACTGGCCGATTCGATCCGCAAGCACGCGTGAAGCGTGCTTACCGCATCGACTGCCAGATCGTGTAAAGGCTGAAGAGCACCAGCAGCCAGACCGCCCAGACCCCGTACTTGCCCTGGCCGAGTTGCCGCTGGGCCAGCGGAACGGGCGGGGGCTGCAGGTGCGATTCGGGCGGCAGCGCGTCGGCCTCACGCTCGAGCAGGGCTTCGATCTCGGCGGTGGATAGAAGCTCCCCGTCTTCGGATGCAGCCAGTGCGGCGTTCCGGGGAAGCGGCGGCCGTTGCGCCAGCCGCGCGGCCAGCATCTCCAGCACCAGCGCAAACGGCGTTGCGAAGTCGAGCTGCGCCGCAAAGCGCTGCGCCTGCAGCGCCCGCTCGCGCTGCTCGCCCTCGGAGCGAAGCAGCCTGGCGCAAGCGTCGGCCAGGCCGTCGTAGCCGGCAAAGACGATGCCCGACCGCGACCAGTCGCTGAGGTTGGAGAAGGCCGACGTTTCGCAGACGACCGGCACGCCGTTGGCGACCGGCTGCAGCATGCGAGCCACCGGGAACAGGCCGGTCTCGTAGAAGTGCACGTTCAGGACGATGCGCGCCCGCCGGATCGCCGGCGTCAGTTCGTCGCCGTACGCTCCTGCCACCGTTTCTACCGTGACGCCCGCGGCCCGCAGCCGCTGGACGACCTGCAGGCGGCGCTCGCTGAGCGTGCCGTAGAACAGCACGTCGACGCTCTTGCCGGCAGGCGGCCCCGGCGGAAAGACGATCGACGGGCCGGGAACGACCGGCAGTTCCAGCACCTGCTGGCCGCTGCCGTTCTCGCGCTTCAGGTAGTCCACATTGAGGCTGTGATAGTCGACCACCAGCCACTTGCGCAGCCACTGCCGGTACTCCGCGCCGGCCATCGCCGAGGTGCTGGCCAGCTGCTCGAGGTTGAAGATGATCGTCTTGCGCGGGTCGAGCTGCTCCAGCGGCCCCAGCAACGGCGGCACCGCACCCAGCACCAAGGAGATGCCGTTCGGATCGGTCCGGTTGACGTAGAGGTTGGACACGAAGCCCGCCGCCTGGATCGAGTCGCGCAGGCACAGCGCGAGTTCCGTGAACACGAAGGGCCGGGGCGCGTGCGGATTGAGCTCGACCACGTTGATGGCGAGCACGCCGGCCGGAGTTGTGGCGGTTGTCATCGGCGGTCTTGCGGACGCGGTGCGCGCTAAGGCGCGGCGCGGGCCTTCAGCTGGTCCCGCAGCCGGGCGCAGTAGTCCTCACCCGACGGCTGCGCCGGCCAGGATTGCGAACGCGCGCGCAGTGACGCGGGCAAATGCTGCGGCACGCCCAGCTCCGCGTCCACGTGCCCGCTGCCGGCCAGCAACACCACGGTCATGCGCGGCGCCGCTGCCTGTGCCAGCGCCTGCGCCATTGCGCGGTCGCGCGCGATCTGCACGCGCGCCATCGGGGCGATCTGGGATTCGGGCAGCAGGTCGCAATGGCCCGCGCGCACGGCTTGCCGCTGTGCCTCCAGCGCCGTCGCCGGCAATAGCGCATCGAGCCCGGCGTCGGCCATGGCGGCGCGCAATTGCGAACGCGGCAAGTTGGCACCCAGCACCGGCACACCCGCGCGCACGGCGGCCATCACCGCGGGTCCATACGCGGTCCAGGGCCACCCCGCATCGTCCCAGCCCAGTGCGGCTTTCACCGCTGTTTCGCTCGCATCGCGTGGCAGGCCGGCGGTTGAGCGGCCCTGTTCCACCATTTCCAACGCGACCGCGGCCAGCAAGCCGCGCGAGATCAATGCGTCGATCGCCTGGCGATGCATGACCTGATGACCGGGCGCGTCGTGCTGCTCGCCCAGCAGGATCGCATCGGCCGGCAGCAGCGCGGCAACTCGGGCGTCGATGCCCGGCATCGTGTCCGGCGCTGTGCAAGCGGCCAGCAACAGCAGCACGATGGCGGGAAATCGCAAGTCCATGCAACGATACTAACGCCACGCCCCCAAGGCGAAACACCCACCGCATGACCTCGACTTTCCCTGTCCGCGTCGCACTCACCCTGCTGCTGGCCGTGGCCGCGGCGCTGCTGTGCCGGTGGCTGCGCACGCCGGTGCCCTGGATGATCGGGCCGTTGCTGGCCACGGCGCTCGCCTCGATCCTGGGTCAGCCCACGCGCAGCTTCGCGCCGCTGCGCAATGCCGGCCAATGGATCATCGGCACCGCCCTGGGCCTGTACTTCACCCCGCAAGTGACTGCGCTGGTCGCGAGCCTCTGGTGGGCGATCGCGCTGAGCATTGCCTGGGCGCTGGGGCTGGGCTGGGCATTCGGCCTGTGGCTGCATCGCGGCCACGCTCACAGCATGGGCGGCACCGGGCAGCAGCAAAGGGCCACCAGCTATTTCTCCGGCTCGATCGGCGGCGCATCCGAAATGACGCTGCTGGCCGAACGGGAGGGCGCGCGCACCGACCTGGTCGCGGCATCGCACAGCCTGCGCCTGTTGGTCGTGACGCTGATCGTGCCGTTCGCGTTCACGGCGGCGGGCCTGCACGGGCTCGATCCGACGGTGCCGGGTCCGCGGGAGGTGCATTGGGGCGGCTTGGCTGTGCTCGCCGCCGCCACGGGGGCCGGCGGCTGGCTGATGGGCCGCATCGGCCGCGCGAATCCCTGGTTCATGGGCGCCTTGCTGGTGGCCATGGGGCTGACCATGGCGGGCATCGAACTGTCGGCGCTGCCTCAGTGGATGTCGAATACGGCGCAGCTACTGATCGGGGTCAGCCTGGGCGTTCGTTTCTCGGCTGAGTTCGTGCATACCGCGCCGCGCTGGCTGCTATCTGTTGCGCTGGGGACGGTGGGAATGATTGCGCTGAGCGCGGTGTTCGCCGTGCTGCTGGGGCTGGCGACCGGCTTGCATGGAGGGACGGTGATCCTGGCGACTTCGCCGGGCGGTATCGCCGAGATGGCGATCACCGCGAAGGCGCTGCAATTGGGGGTGCCAGTGGTGACGGCGTTTCAGGTGTGCCGGCTGGTGGCGGTGCTGGTGCTGGTGGAGCCGTTGTATCGATGGGGTTTCCTGCGCTGAGGGCCACAGCCCTCGGCGCGAGAGGGGCTCAGTGCATCACGAGGGGGTTCTGGGCCAGTTCGGCGTAGCCGTCCAGGGTTTCCTCGACTTCTTCCTGGGTCGGCGTATTCAGCTGCCAGGCATTGATCTGACGCTGGAATGCTTCCGCCCAGGAACCATCGAGATAAACCTCCTTGTTGGAGCGCTTATCGACGATCTCGAAGCCGTGGCGCGCGATGCGGGGGGCCGGCTCGCCCTCGACGGGTTCGTTGGCCTGCATGTGCACGACGACGAAGGCGTCGGAGTCATAAAGCATTTGCATGGTACGTAGTCCTTATGCCTGGTTATCTAGCAACGTTTGAGCCGGTTTCAAGGTGGACCGGGCAAACGCTGGTGGGCCTCCCACGCTGTCAAGACTAGGTACCTGGCCGATCACCCCCTGTCGGTGGAAGCCCACTGCTGATCCACCGAATCACCGTTCGGCTGTGTCAGACGCAGGCGCACCGGCGCGTAATCCATGCCCGGGGCCAGCCAAAGTTCTACCTTGAGGTCGAATTCCTTGCGCGGGCTGCGGGTGAGCTTGAGCGCGGTGAGTTTGCCTCCCGGCAAAGTGAGTTCCTCGTCGCCCTCGACCGTGAAAAGCCAGGGCTCGGCCTCGCGCGTGCCCGCCGTCGGGATCGAAATGGTGGTGGCCGGCGGGAACTTTTGCGGTTCGCCCGCGATCATCGCGCCCAATTGCAGCAGCACGCTCAATCGGTCCTGCGCGCCGGCCAGCAGTGGGGCGTCGGGCCGGTTGCTGCTGAAGCTCACCTTGCCCTTGTCGCGCTCGAAATGCGCCGCCTCCTCGCTGCGCCCCTTGTCCGAAAAGCGCAGCGGTGCCAGGCCCTCGGCCGTGATACGCCCGGTGCTGCGTTGCGTGCGCGTGGGCAGCAGCGGCGCGCTGACTTCCAGCTTCGCCTCGTAGCTGTCGCCGTCATGGCGCCAGACCAGCTCACTCGCGGCTTGCCAGGACTGGCCCCGCAATTGCGCCTCGACCTTGTATTGCAAGCGCATCGGCGCGGCGATGACGAAGGCGGTCGGCTGCGGCGCGGCCGGTTGCGGCAGCGCGGCGGCCACGACCTCGGCCGCGGGTGCGGGTGGCAGGTCCGCCGGGGCCGGTGCGGTCGTCGCTTGTTGTTCGGGAACATGAGTGTCGGCCAGCTGCTGCCTGGGACGCACTGCCGCTGCCGGCCGCACACTGGACTCTCGCCGCGGCGCTGGCGCCGGATGGAACACCGCCGGCAATGCAACAGGCGCTGCGGTGATGGCGATGGTGCGCGTGGCCAATGGCCGCGCATGCAAGGGATCGGGAGGTTGCACCGAAGCGGGCGAGACGCGCAACAGCAATGCATGGGCCGCCAGCACCACCGCCGCCAGCGCCAGCAAAGGCTTCACAGGCGTGCGGTTCGCGCGGGCGCCGTTCATGCGCGATAACCCAGGTCGCTCGACAACTGCGCGGCAGCGGCGCGCAGGGGCCGATCCACGGCGCCGCCCCAGGCCGGATCGAACGTGCCGGTGGGGCCGAGTGCGACCATTCCCAGGGCGATGTGGCCGTCCGAATCGAACACCGGCGCGCACAGCCCGACGATGCCGGGCAGCAAGGTATCGACCACGCGCGCCGCGCCGCGCTGGCGTACTTCGTCGAGCAGGGCGCGCGCTTGCGGCAGCGAAGCCGGCATGTCGCCGCGGCCCTGCTTCTGGGCGCGGGCGATTTCATCCTTCAGCAAAGGCGTGATGGCTTCCTTGGACAGGTAGGCCGCGAAGCAGCGGCCGGTAGCCGACGACAGCAGCGGCATCACGTCGCCCAGGCGCAGGTTGACCGTGACGGCTTGCGGCGACTCTTCCCAGTGCACGATGGTCGGCCCGCGATTGCCCCACACGGCCAGCGCCAGCGTGTGCCCGATCTGCTCCATCAACGGTGCGATGCGTTCGCGCGCCAATTTGACGGCGTCCAGCCGCGACAGCGATGCCAGCCCCAGTTTGAGCGCGGCCGGTCCCAGGTCGTAGCGGGTGGTGCCGGCGTCCTGCACCACCAGCTGCAGGCGCTGGAAGCTCACCAGGTAGCGGTGCGCCTTGGCGGCGCTCATGCCGGCCGCGGCGGCCAGGTCCCGCAGCATCAGCGGCCCCGGGGCCTGCGACAGCACTTCCAGCAGTGCGAAACCAACCTCGACCGACTGGATGCCGGCGCGCTCCTTCATGCCCGCTCACTTCCTGTAGAATTACGATTAGGTAAATTCATTTCACAATGCGTAACGTCCTGGGACTGTAGCGCATCCAAACGCCGGGGGCAATTGCCGATGAAATTAGCGACCTACAAAGACGGTTCGCGGGACGGCCAGCTGGTCGTGGTCTCGCGCGACCTGGGCACGGCCCATTATGCGACCGGCATTGCCGACAAGTTGCAGCAGGTGCTGGACGACTGGGGCTTCCTGTCGCCGCAACTGCAGGACCTGTACGAGACGCTCAACAGCGGCAAGGCGCGCCATGCCTTCCCGTTCGACCCCGCGCTGTGCATGGCGCCGCTGCCGCGCGCCTACCAGTGGGCCGATGGCTCGGCCTATATCAACCATGTGGAGCTGGTGCGGCTCGCCCGCAATTCGGAAGTGCCGGCCAACTACTACACCGAGCCGCTGATGTACCAGGGCGGCAGCGACGACTTCCTCGGCCCCACCGACGACGTGATCGTGCCGAAAGAGGAATACGGCATCGACTTCGAGGCCGAGGTGGCGGTGGTGACCGGCGACGTGCCCATGACGGCCACGCCGGACCAGGCGATCGAGGGCATCCGGCTGGTGATGATCGCCAACGACGTTTCCCTGCGCAACCTGATCCCCGACGAACTGGGCAAGGGCTTCGGCTTTTTCCAGAGCAAGCCGTCCACCGCCTTCAGCCCGGTGGCCGTGACGCTTGACGAGTTCGGCGACGCCTGGGACCAGGGCCGGCTGCACCTGACCTTGCAGAGCACTTGGAACGGCCGCACCGTCGGCATGTGCGACGCCGGCAAGGAGATGACCTTTCATTTCGGCCAGCTCATCGCCCACATCTGCAAGACCCGCAACGTGCGCGCCGGCAGCATCGTCGGCTCGGGCACGGTGAGCAATCGCGCGACCGAAGTGAACGGCAAGAAAGAATGGACCAAGGGCTATAGCTGCATCGCCGAGAAGCGCGCGATCGAGACCATCCTGGACGGCAAGCCCTCGACCGCCTACATGAAGTTCGGCGACACCATCAGGATCGAGATGAAGGGCCGCGACGGCCAGAGCGTGTTCGGCGCGATCGACCAGAAGATCGCGCCGCTGAAGCGTTGATGCGCTGAAGCCGGACAAGGCCGATGGCCCGGCACGCTACAGCCGCAGCCACGGTGTCCCGGTTTCCTCCGCCTTGGCCTTGGCCAGCGTGTCGAGGAAACAGTCGCACCACCAGTGCACGTCGTAGCGGCGGATCGTCTTCATCTGCGCTTCGTAGCGCTCGCGCCGCTCTTCCAGCGGCATCTGCAGCGCCAGGTTGATCGAACTCGCGGTGCCCTCGGTGTCGTAGGGATTGACCAGCAGCGCCTCGCGCAACTGCTCGGCCGCGCCGGCGAAACGTGACAGCACCAGCACACCCGGGTCGTCCGGGTCCTGCGACGCGATGAACTCCTTGGCCACCAGATTCATCCCGTCGCGCAGCGGCGTCACCAGCGCAACCCGGCTGGCGCGGTACAGGCCGGGCAGGCGCGCGCGCGCCACCGTGCGGTGCATGTAGCGCACCGGCATCCAGTCCAGCTCGCCGAAGTTGCCGTTGATAGAGCCGCACAGGGACTCCAGCTCGTGCAGGATGTCGCTGTACGCGCTCACGTCCTCGCGGCTGGGCGAGGCGATCTGGATCAGGGTGGCGCTGTTGTGCGTTTCCGGATTGCGCGCCAGCAATTCGCGAAACGCCCGCATGCGCTGCGGCAAGCCCTTCGAGTAGTCGAGCCGGTCCACGCCGACCAGCAACTTGCGGCGCGAGTACTCGCGCTTCATGCGCTGGTACATCTCGCGCCCTTCCGGTGCCTCGGTCAGCGCGTTGAACTCGTCGACATCGATGCCGATCGGGAAGGCGCCAGCGTGCACCGTGCGGTTGAAGGCGCGCCAGCGCCCCTCGCCCACGTCCTGCGCGTGCGCCTCGGTCCGCACGTACTCGCAAAAGTGGGAGTGGTCGGCCTGGCTCTGGAAGCCCACCAGGTCGTAGGCGAAGAGGGCGCGGATCAACCAGTCGTGGCCGGGGATGGCGGCCAGGATCAGCGGCGGCGGCAGCGGGATGTGCAGGAAGAAACCGATGCGCTGGTTGCAGCCCAGCGCGCGCAGCTCGGCGGCCAGCGGGATCAGGTGGTAGTCGTGGATCCAGATGATGTCGTCGTCGCGCAGCATCGGCGCCAGCTTGCGCGCGAACAGCTGGTTCACGCGGCGGTAGCCGGCGATGTAGCCGGCGTCGAAGTCGGCCAGGTCGAGCCGGTAGTGGAATACCGGCCAGAGCACGCCATTGGAATAGCCCAGGTAGAAGGAGTCGTGGTCCTCGCGGCAGAGATCGACCGTGGCCAGTTTCACCGGCCCGGCCTGTTGCGTGTGCAATTCGCCCTCGCCCGGCCGGCCGCCGTCGGCGGCCTCGATGATCTTGCCGCTCCAGCCGAACCACAGG
>JAQGMS010000500.1 GCA_028292245.1 Ramlibacter sp. | reverse complement strand
TATAGGCGAGACCTGGACAACCCAATAGCGCGTCGTGCCCCGGCCGGTGTCGGCCGGTCACTTGAAGCTGGCGGTACCGCCGGCCTTCGCGGTTTCGACGGCGCGCCTGGCATCGGCAATGCCGTCGCCCGCCCAGAAATCCGGCCACGGGCAGCCTTTCAGGACGCCGAAATCCTCGACCTCCATCACCCGCTTGCCGCCCTCGCTCATGAACTGCAGGCGGCCATCGAGGTCGAGAATCTTGATGCAATCGCCGCAGCCGGCAAGGACGCCCCGCAACACATCGGCGTTATCGGCCAGGCCTTCGCCGGCTGCTGATAGTTCGGTCTTCAATGAGGATATGGTCGACGGCTGGTCGGGGGACGTACGCATCTGCGCTCCAGGGCCCGATCCAATATCGGATTGGGTACTTAATTACGAGGTTGAATTAGCGCAAACAAATAGAGGGTTCCCCTGTTTGGTTCGGCGACGCGCGGGCGGTCAGGCGCTACCTGACCAATCGGTCCTTCGTCATCCGCAGCGAGATGATGACGCCTTCCGCATTCCAGTCGCAAGTGATCGATCCTCCGAGCTGGACGGTCATGCTCCGGTTGAGGAGCTTGCTGCCATATCCGCCTTCACCCGCGGGTACGGCGACCGGCGGACCGCCGCGTTCGGTCCAGACCACCACCACGTCGGTGTCATGCGGCGTGCAGGAGATGTCGAGCGTACCGGTCGACGACGACAGCGCGCCGTATTTGAGCGAGTTGGTCGCAAGCTCGTGCAACACGAGCGCAAGCGTCGTCGCAGCCTGTTCGCCGACGCCCATCCGCGGCACCGCGACCCGGATTCGGCCACTGAATGCCGCTTCGTCGTCATAAGGCGCGAGCAGCACGGTGAGGAGATCGCCGAACAGGGCGGCCTTTCCTTCCTGGCCCGGCAGCGGACGGACCAGATCATGGGCGCGGCCCAGCGCCGTCAGCCGATTGGTGAGCTCCTTGGCCATGTCTACGGTGCTCTTGGCGGACCGCGACGTGATCATGGTGAGGCCGGTGGCGATCGCGAGAAGATTTTTGACGCGGTGGCTCATTTCACCGGCCAGCAGTTCATGACCTTCCTCGGCCTGCTTGCGTCCGGTGACGTCGAGGAAAATTCCATGCATGATCCGGCCGGCAATATCGGCATCGCTGCCTTGCCCGCGGGCCGATATCCAGCGTACTTGATCACTGATCATGATGCGGAAGTCGATCTCATAGGGGCCGACAATGGCGCGCGTGGCGGCGAATGCCGCCTTGACCCGGTCGCGATCGGCGGGATGAATGTGGCTGGATAGATCATCGAAGCTCACATATTCGCTGAGAGGCACGCCCCAGAGTTCGAAGGCGCGCTCGTCCATGGAAAACCTGTTGGTGTCGACGTTCCACGACCACAAGGCTACGCCAGCAGCGGCAATGGCCAGCCGCAAATGGTCGGCGTCCCAGAGCGGCCCCGATTTTTCGAACGGCTCTTCCGGGCCTTGCGCCACCGGGGGCGCAGTTGCCGAACTGCCCTGTGCCGGCGTTTCCATGGCTATTTCCAACTACTTTATGAGCTTTGGCGAGAGAACGCCCGGGCAACATGCGAGTTGCGGGGTTTACGGATCAACAAATTTCCAGGGATCAAATTGGGGCCGCAGCCGCCAGACCAACCTCCGAGATGGCAAAAGGTTCGAACGAGCGCAACGAATTAAGCCTTAACCGATCTAGGCCGGCGGTGCGTTCCACAGGGCATTCCAGAACATCGAGAGCCCCGCCACGATCATGATCCCATCCATCACCAGCCGAAACACGTCCGGCTCCAGCCGGATGACAAAACGCTTCGCAATGAAGGCGCCCGACATCAGCGACGCGCCGGCAACGAATCCCTTAACCGCGATGTCAGGCGTCAGCGCGCCGAACTGCTGGAAGGTCACGGATTTGGAGACGAAGAGCCCGAGCGAGCTTGCCGCTTCGGTGGCGAGGAAGGCGCCTTTGGTCAGCCCGTAAAACAGAAACAGCGGCACGCTCAGCGGGCCGGTCGATACCACGATGCCGGTGACATAGCCGATCACGGCGCCGCCGATCGCAAGATGCCAGAGCGACAGTTTGAATTCGTGCCGCGCCAGCCAATGCCGCAGCGGCACCATCGCAATGAGAAACAGCCCGATCGAAACATCGACCGCGTGCGTGGGCAGCGCCAGCAACGTGCGCGCGCCGAGCGCCGCAGCCGGAATTCCGGTCACTGAATAGGCGGCACAGGCGCGCCAGTCGACCTCGCGCCACCAGGCGAGGATGCGCGAGAAATTGGCCATCACCGCAGCGACCGCCATGATCGGCACTGCCTGCTTCGGTCCGTACTGATAGACCAGCACCGGCATCAGCATGATCGACGATCCCGTGCCGACAATGCCGGAGATGGTGCCGGCGACGAGGCCAACCGCGAGGACAAAGATGAAATTCAAGGCGTCGTGTCTCCCCGCGAATCGCGCGCGTGGTACTTCAACGTTCGTCGTCCCTGCGAACCGCAGGGACCCATACGCCGCGGACTCGCGCTTCGGCACTGTAGCAGACGCTTTTCCCCCGTCTGACGCCAGGGGTGATGGGTCCCAGCGTTCCCTGCGCAATTGCGCACTAGGCAGGGACGACAGCAACAGTGGTGTATTCCGGATGGAGCAAAGCGAAATCCGGGTCGACACCTGTTCTGAGTTAAAGCTGCGGCGTCATTCCGGGATGCGCCACTTGGCACAGACCCGGAATCCATACTCCCTGGAGGGGGATCCGATTTTCGCAAAATCTAATTTCCTGAAGCCGATCAACGTGATTCCACCTGTCCAGTCCCATCGGCAAAAATATTTCTGTTTTTCCGAAATGGAAATCACTGTATATGATTTGCCATCCCGTCCTGCTCAGAGGGGCGTTGGCGATCGTCACGAGCGTTGGGCGGGCTGCGGTGGACGCGACGGCGTCGGGCGCGCAAGAGCGGTCGCAGGGCGAGATGAACCTCGTGAGCGATCAGCGGCGCGTAAACGACCCACGCTTTAGCGTACGGCAAAACCGTGTGGTCCTGGCGCCCGTTGCTGGCGTCAAGTCGGCGGAGGTTTTTGCAAGCTCAACCGGGCTCGCAAGGCCATTCAATTCGCCGATGACGGTGACAAGAAAGAATTCGTCGCCGGGGAGAGCACGGCATAAGCCGTAAAGCCATTGCGCAGGGAAGGCCGGAGTGTTTCCGCTGAACCTGTATGCTCATGTGCG
>JAQGMS010000372.1 GCA_028292245.1 Ramlibacter sp. | reverse complement strand
TCCGCACCAGTTTCGACGGATAGTCCTGGGCCTGGGCGGAGGAGACCGCGGCAAACCCGGCGACCACAACCGCTGCGGCCAGCCAACGATAATTGCTCATGCGCTCCCTCTCCGGTGTCCGTTCAGGTCGGACGTTGCCTGAGGCTAACCTGCCGGCGGGGTGCATCACAACGGCTGACTTCGGCTGTTGGCACGTGCCGCCTGGATGGCGCGCCACACCAGGAACGGCGTCGCCGGCATATCCAGTTCGGTGATACCCAGCGGCGACAAGGCATCCAGCACGGCGTTCATGATGGTTTGGGGGGCTGCGATGGAGCCCGCCTGCCCGGTGCCCTTGACGCCCAGCGGATTCGCCTTGGTGGGCTCGGAGTTGTTCAGGCCGCCGGCGAAAACAGGCAAATCCTGCGCGCGCGGCAGCGCGTAGTCCATGAAGGAGCCGCTGAGCAACTGGCCTTCGGGGTCGAACACGACGTGCTCCAGCAGCGCCTGCCCGATCCCCTGTGCCACCCCGCCATGCACCTGTCCGAGCGCCACCCGCGGGTTGATGAGGCTGCCGAAATCGTCCGCTATCGTGTAGCGGTCGAGGCGCACGACGCCGGTGTCGGGATCGATCTCGACTTCCGCGAAATGGAATCCGTTCGGAAAATTGTAGAGGTCGGAACCGTTGGTCGCATCGCCCTCTAGGCCCCGCGTCAGCCCATCCGGAAGATTGGCGGGATTCCGCGCGGCGTCGGCGACCTTGCCGATCTCGATGCCCCGCTCGGTACCATCAACGACAAAGCGGCCATCGACGAAGGCCACCTGGTCGACCGGGGCCTGAAGCAAGTGCGCGGCGATCAGCCGGCCCTTCGCGATCAGTTTTTCAACGGCCATCACCAGCGCGGCGCCGCCCATATGCATCGAGCGCGCGCCGCCATGGCCATTGCCGCCCGGCAACAGATCCGTATCGCCCTGGCGGAAGCGGAACGCGCTAATCGGCAATCCCAGCAGGTCGGCGGCGATTTGGGGATAGGCGGTCTCGTGTCCCTGCCCGTTGGATTGCGTACCGACGGCCAGCGAAACCGTGCCGTCGGCCTCGAATGCAGCCCGGGCGAATTCGTTCAGCGCGCCGCGGGAGGTTTCCAGGAAGCAGGCCATCCCGATGCCGCGGAGCAGACCGGCCTTGCCCGATTGTTTGCGTCGCTTGGGATAACCGTCGAGATCGGCGAGCTCCATCGCATCGTCCAGGCTGGCGCCAAAACGGCCGCCGTCGATCTTCATGCCCATCGCGGTGCGATGCGGAAACTTTCGGATGATGTTGCGCCGGCGCAGCTTGATGGCGTCGATCCCGGCCCTGACAGATGCAAGGTTAACCAGCCGCTCGATCAGATAATTGGCTTCGGGCTTGCCGGCGCCGCGATAGGCATCGATCGGCGGGGTGTTGGTGAAGGCGCCGCGCACCTCGTAAAACACCGATGGGATGTCATAGACGCCGCCTATCGCGCTGCCGGCCGCATTGGTCGAACTGATCGGGCCGCTGGTCGAAAGATAAGCGCCCATATTGGCGACCGCCTTGACCTCCAGCGCGAGAAACCGGCCATCCCGGTCGAGCGCCAGCCGCGCGCGGGAAAAGAAATCGCGGCCATGCGCGGAGCTGACAAAATCCTCGGCACGTTCGGATACCCAGCGCACCGGGCGGCCGAGTTTTCGGGCCGCCCACAGCACCAGCGCATATTCGGGATAGACGTAATTCTTCATCCCGAAGCCGCCGCCGACGTCCGGCACCACCACGCGCAGGTGTTCGACCGGAATCTTGAACACGGAATTCGCGAGCACCCGGCGGGTATCGTGAACGGCCTGTCCGGTCACCGACAGCAGAAACCGGTCGGTCTTGCGATCATGGAAGCCGATGGCGGCGCGCGTCTCCAGCGGGGCTGCCACAACGCGGTTGTTGAAAAGGTCGCATTCGACCACATGCGCCGCCGACGCAATCGCGGCGGCAACGGCCGCCGCATCGCCCTTCTGGAACAGGAATGCGGAATTGCCCGGCGCCTCCGGCCAGATCGGCGGGGCGCCCGGCTGCAATGCCGCGGTCGCGGCGGTGACGCAGGGGCGCGCCTCATAGGAAATGTCGACCGCTTCGCCGGCCGCCATCGCCGCCTCCGGCGATTCGGCGACAATAAGGACCATGGGGTCGCCGACATGCCGCACCACGCCACGGGCCAGGGCCGGGCGTGGCGGCACGACGATCGGTTCGGCCGCATCGATCACGGTAACGCAGGGCAAATCGCCGATCCCGTCCGCCGCGAGATCGGCTTCGGTAAAGACGGCGACTACGCCTGGGATTTTACGCGCAGCGTCCAGATTCAGCCGAACGATGTCAGCAAATGCGAAGGGAGAGCGCAGCACATAGGCCTGCAACACGCCGGGCACGTGTTCGTTGGCCACATAAGTCCCGCGTCCGGTCAGGAAGCGCTGATCCTCGAGCCTGGCTAGGGACTGACCTTGATACCGCTCCCGCAACCGCTCGCCTTTCCGCTTGGCCGACGCTCTCCTCGAACGCAACGGCAAGTCGCTCGTGCCGGTCGAGAAAGACTTCCATATTCCGTAGGTCTCGCGGGTCTGGAGGGCAAGACATCTCGCACTGGCAGCGGCTCAGCAAGGGTTAAGCCCGGCCGACCGCCCGTCGAGTCATCGAACCCGGGACGATTTCGGCCGGCATGGGAACCTGCAGCAGAATGGTTTGACCTGCGGATGCGATCTCGATTCCGCACTCCTGGAATCGTCGCTTCATGCGGCGGTTGAATTCGCGCTGCACCGGCCAGCGGCCGTTGTCGGTGCAGCGGATCTGGCCGACGATCGACACCATCGAGCCGTCCACCTTGTCGATGCCCCACAGCTCGAGATCGCCACGGATCGCATTGCGGTATTCAGGTTCGCCGCGCATCTCAGCGACGATATCCCTGAGGATTTGACCGGCGCGGTCGGTGTCTTCCTTGTAGGGCACGTTGACGCTGACCGCCGCATTGCCGGCGCCACGGCTTGCATTGGTAAGCGTCGTCACGGCGCTGAAGGGTACGATATGCACCGAGCCGTCGCCGGCGCGCAGCCTGATCGTGCGGATCGAAACATTCTCGACCGTCCCGGACAGGCCCGACACCGTGACGTTGTCTCCGACCTGGACGGTGTTCTCCAGCAGCAGAAACAGCCCGGTAATCAGGTCCTGCACCAGTTTCTGCGAGCCGAAGCCGATCGCGATACCGACGATTCCCGCGCCAGCCAGCAGCGGGGCGACGTTAACGCCGATCTCGCTCAGCGCCGTCAAGCCGACCACCGCGACGATCAGGCACAGCAGCGCCGTTCGCAGCATCGGCTGAAAGGTACGCAGCCGCGCCGCCCGCGCGAAATGACCATCGCGCGACAACGCATTGAGCTGGCGATCCATCAGCGCGTTGCTGATCTCCCAGATCGCCGCCGCCGCAAATGCGGAGACGCCGATCGTCACGACCGCCGACAACAACCGGCTGCCGATCTGGCCGCCGTAGAACCAGACGACGGCATCCACACCCCAGACTTCAAGCAGCGCCACGAAGCCGATGAAGGCGATGACAGCGGCGACAATCTTGCGCAGCAGCGGCAGATAGCGATTGGCGCGGATCTCCAGGCCGGGGAAGCGCTTGAGTATATCCGGATTGATACGGAAGCCGCGATCGATCAGGCTCAGCGCCACGATGACGGCAAGACGCGCGACCAGCACCACCGCGACGGTGCCGAGAAAATACTGCAGCAACAGCGCATAGCCGTTTCGGATGTTCAGCGCCCACACCGCCCACAGCGCAAGGCCGAGGGCGATCGCAAGCAGGTGCCACATGCCGGCGACGCGGTTGCGCACCCTGGCCGCCGCACCCTCGCGGCCGGCCGGCGCGCGGATCGCCTCGGCCACCGGCTTGCGACACTGCAGGATGATGACGAGGATGAAGAGATGCACGATCAGCATCACCAGACGCAGCAACGCGGCATAGCCGGCACGGTGCAGGCCCAGCAGCAACGCCACATTCGCAATGGCGATGCCCGCTACGCCGACGATGACGATGCGGCGAGCCCAGATCTCGATATAGGCCGCGGTCTCGGCGCGAACCCGAAACAGGCCGAATGGCCCCGCCAGCGCCCGCACGCCACAGATCAGGCCGCGCGACAGCGCGTAGGCATTGACGACTGCGAGGATCACAAGCCGGGCGGTCGGGAAATCGCCGATCTCGGTCCCCAGCAACATCGTGGCGACACCGACGAAGACGAAAACCGGGAGCAGCTCGAGCACGAGGCGTGCCAACAGGAACGGCAACCTGACCAGCGACTGCCAGGCGCGCGCCAGGCTGAGACGTCGCCGGTGCAGTCCGGACTGCGCGGTGACATCCGCCGCGGAGGATGGTGAATCGACCATGGCCAGTGTCTGCGCCGGCGCGCGCGCCATTGTCGGAAGCCGGGCTTCCTGGTGCGCCAGCGGCCGCCTGATGACGCGGACAATCAACCATTCGGCGGCGAAGGCGCAGCCGAACACCAATGCCAATTTCCACGCGAT
>JAQGMS010000412.1 GCA_028292245.1 Ramlibacter sp. | reverse complement strand
CACATCAATTGCAACTGGCTGCAGGCGCTCGAGGTCGGCATCGATCCGGCGCATGCCTCGTTCCTGCATCGCTTCTTCGAGGACGAAGACCCCGCCGCCGCCTATGGCAAGCAGTTCCGCGGCGCGTCGGCAGGCTCGGACATGCCGATGACAAAAATCCTACGCGAATACGACCAGCCCATCATCAATGTCGAGCACACCGAATATGGCCTGCGGCTGATCGCGCTGCGCGAGATCGATGACGAGCGCACCCATGTGCGCGTCACCAATCAGCTGTTCCCGCATGGTTTTGTGATTCCGATGAGCACGGAGATGACCATCAGCCAGTGGCATGTGCCGGTCGATGACGAGAACTGCTACTGGTACGCGATCTTCACCAGCTACGCGGCGCCGGTCGACAAGAACAAGATGCGCGATCAGCGTCTCGAACTCTACGAACTGCCCGACTACAAGTCGCGCAAGAACAAGGCCAACGATTACGGTTTCGATCCGCACGAACAGGCCACCTCGACCTAAACCGGCATGGGCGCCGACATCAACGTGCACGACCAGTGGGCGGTGGAATCGATGGGGCCGATCCAGGACCGCACCAACGAGCATCTCGGCACCTCCGACAAGGCCCTCGTACAGTATCGCCGCCTGCTGCGGCAGGAAATCGAGAAAGTCTTGGGCGGCGCCAAACCGTTCATGTTCCTCGATGCCGCGCATGCCCGCAGCATCCAGGGCCCGGCGACCATGGACGGCATCGGACCGACGCGCGGCTGGGAAACTTTCTGGATGGAAGTCGATGTGAAGCGCCGCCGCGGCGCGCCATGGGCCGTACCGGTGCCGCAGGACATCACCGACAAGACCCGACATCTCAAGGTGGTTTAGCGTTCTCGTCATTGCGAGCGAAGCGAAGCAATCCAGCTTGGCCGCGCAACGAAAGAATGGATTGCTTCGTCGCTTCGCTCCTCGCAATGACGGCCGATATGCATTTTTATTTGTTTGAAGGAGTGACGCATTGAGTTTTGTCGAGCGTCACGGTCTCTGGTCAAAAGAGCAGCAGGAGGCCGCCAGCCGCCTCCGCAAAATCGTCGAAGCGCAGAAGCTTGAAGTGATCAGGTTGTCGTTTCCCGACCAGCACGGCATTTTGCGCGGCAAGACGCTGGTGGCGAGCGAAGCGCTGGCCTCGCTGGAGAGCGGCTGTTCCATCACCACCACGATGTTCGCGAAGGACACCTCGCATCGCACGGTATTTCCGGTGTTCACCTCCGGCGGCGGTTTTGGCATGCGGGAGATGGAGGGTGCGGCCGATGTGCTGATGGTGCCGGATCCCCAGAGCTTTCGCGTGCTGCCATGGGCGTCGGCGACGGGCTGGCTGTTATGCGATGTCTATTTCGCCGACGGGCGCCCGGTGCCGTTCGCGACCCGCCATCTCTATCGCGCGGTGCTCAAGAAGCTCGAAGCACGCGGCTACGATTTCGTCGCCGGCCTCGAGGTCGAATGCCATATCTTCAAGCTCGAAGATCCAAAAATGTCGCCCGAGCATGCCGGCCAGCCCGGCGAGCCGCCCGACGTCAGCCTGCTGTCGCACGGCTATCAATATCTCACCGAGCAGCGGTACGACGCGATGGAGCCGGTGCTGGAAATCATCCGGCGCGACATCGTGGCGCTTGGGCTGCCGCTGCGGTCGATCGAGGTCGAATTCGGCCCGAGCCAGTGCGAGTTCACGTTCAAGCCCACCAAAGGTCTAGAACCCGCCGACACCATGATCCTGTTTCGCAGCGCCGTGAAACAGATCTCGCACCGGCATGGCTATCACGCCACTTTCATGAGCCGGCCGAAATTGCCGAACGTGTTCGCCTCCGGCTGGCATCTGCATCAATCGGTCGTCTCCCGCTCCAGCGGCGAAAACGCCTTCATGACCAAAGGCGGCGGCGAGGCTTTGAGCCCGTTCGGCCGGAACTATCTGGGCGGGTTGCTAAAACATGCCCGCGCCTCGACGGTATTCTCGACGCCGACCATCAACGGCTACAAGCGCTATCGCAGCTATTCGCTGGCGCCGGACCGCGCCAACTGGGGCCGCGACAACCGCGGCGTGATGGTGCGGATGCTCGGCGGCCCCGACGATCCGGCCACTCGGTTGGAAAACCGCATCGGCGAGCCCGCGGCCAATCCCTATCTGTATATGGCCTCGCAGATTCTCGCAGGCCTCGACGGCGTCGACAACACGCTTGATCCCGGGCCATCGGCGGATACGCCCTATGAGACCGAAGCTGCCCTGCTGCCAAAGACGCTCGTCGAAGCGATCGCGGTGCTCAAGGACGATGCATTCTTCCGCGAGGCGCTCGGGCCGGGCTTCGTCGACTACTACGTCCACATCAAGAACGCCGAAATCGAGCGTTTTCAGGCCGAAGTATCGGAATGGGAACAGCGCGAGTATTTCGAGATGTTTTGAGAGTGTAGGCGCCGACCTCTCGACTCGTCATGCCCGGCCTTGACCCGGGCATCCACGTCTTTGTCAGACACGAAGCAAG
>JAQGMS010000380.1 GCA_028292245.1 Ramlibacter sp. | reverse complement strand
ATCCTGAACCTGCCGCTGATCGGCCTTTTCGTGCGCCTGCTCTATATCCCGGCCGGCATCCTCTACCCCCTCATCGTGTCCATTTCCGTCATCGGCGCGTACGCGATCAACGGCAGCATGGTCGATCTCTACCTGATCCTTTTCTTCGGCGTGATCGGTTACGTCTTCGACAAGCTCGACATCCCGGTCGCGCCGCTCGTGCTCTCGCTCGTGCTGGGCGGCATGATGGAACAGTCGTTCCGCCAGGCCATGACCATTTCGGGCGGCAACCCGAAGATTTTTGTGAACAGCGGCATTACAATTACGCTCGTAGTGCTGTCTATTCTGTCGATCCTGACGCCCTTCATCCTCGCGCGCTTCAAGGCGTTCAGGAACGTGCCCCTCGCCGAAGGCGAGTGATCAGCACGCAGGCGGGTTCCCCCCGCCTGCCTTCCGCAGTCCCGTTCAAGGTTGGATCCAGGAGCAACAACATTGCGACGAGTCACTCTCATTCCGGGCGACGGCATAGGCCCGGAGGTCACGGCTGCCGCTCGCGCGGTGATCGAGGCGTCGGGTGCGCAGCTCGATTTCGAAACCGCCGTCATTGGCCAGCAAGCCGAGCAGGCCACCGGTTCGCCGGTGCCGCCGTCGGTCTTCGAATCGATCGAGCGCACGAAGCTCGTGCTGAAAGGCCCGACCTATACGCCGTTCGGAGGCAACTACCGCATCCGCATTCAGCGCCCCGGCGCCGACGGCAAGATGGAGGAGCGCAGTTATCCGAGTCTCGCGATCACGCTGCGCAAAGAGCTCGGCCTGTACGTGAATCTGCGGCCGATAAAAAACTATCCCAACGTCCCGTCGCGCTATACCGGCGTCGACCTCGTCATCTTCCGTGAAAACAGCGAAGACCTGTACGTCGGCAACGAACGCATGGTGGACGTCGATACCGCCGAAGGCATCAAGCTCATCACGCGCGGCGCGAGTGCGCGGGTGGCGCGCTTCGCGTTCGACTACATGAAGAAGGTCGGCCGCAGGAAGATCACGATCGGCCACAAGGCGAACGTCATGAAAATGACGGACGGCCTGTGGCTCAAGGCCACGCAGGACGTGGCGAAGGCCTACCCGGACATCGAGAACGATGCGCGGGTGATCGATGCGCTGTGCATGGAGCTCGTGATCAAGCCGGAGACGTTCGACGGACTGCTGCTGACGAACCTGTACGGGGACATCGTCTCCGACCTGTGCGCGGGGCTCGTGGGCGGCCTCGGCGTCGCGCCGGGCGCGAACATCGGCGACGACTGCGCGATGTTCGAGGCGGTACACGGCACGGCGCCCGACATCGCAGGCAAGGACTTGGCGAACCCGATGGCGATGATCCTCTCCGCGGTGTTGATGCTGCGCTACGTGGGTGAAGGCGAGGCGGCCGACCGCATCGACGCGGCGCTCTCCGCGGTGCTCGGCGAGAAGCGTGCGATCACGCGCGACCTGGGCGGCAGCGCCGGGACGAAGGCGTTTACGGAGGCGATCGTCCAGAAGCTCAAGAAGCCATAACGGTGAGCGTTACACGGTAAGAGACCAGGAGGAGATGCAGTTGGGTAAGCGGATCGTTGTAGTGGGCGCCGGTGCGATTGGCGGTTACGCCGGCGGGCACATGACGCGCGCGGGGCACGATGTGACGCTCGTCGACGCATGGCCCGAGCACGTCGAGTACATGCGCGAGCATGGGATTCAGCTCTCGGGCATGACGCCGGCCGAAACGCAGTCGATCAAGGTCAACGCGCTGCACATCACCGACGTGCAGCGTTTTGCGAAAGAGCGTGCGATCGACATCGCGTTCGTGTGCGTCAAATCGTACGACACCGAATGGGCGACGCAGCTCATCAAGCCTTATCTCGCGCCCGACGGTTTCGTCGTCTCATTGCAGAACTGCATCAATGAAGAGCGCATTGCAGCGGTCGTCGGCTGGGGCAAGACCGTCGGCTGTATCGCCAGCCTGGTCGCCGCGGAGCTCACGCATGCGGGGCACGTCAAGCGCACCGTGCCGATGGGCGGCGAGAAGCACGTCGTGTATCGCGTCGGCGAAGTGCACGGCCGCGTGACGCCGCGCGCGATCGAAGTCGCCGAGCTCCTGCGCAGCGCCGACAGTTCCAAGGTCACCACCAACCTGTGGGGCGAGCGCTGGTCGAAGCTCGTAGTGAATTCGATGCGCAACGGGCTGTCGGCTGCCACGGGACTTTCGGGCAACCAGAGGGATCTCGCGGAAGAGCCACGCTGGCTCTCGATACGCCTGGGCTCCGAAGCCGTACGAGTCGGACAGGCGCTGGGGTACCAGCTCGAGCGCATGCTCGGCATGGAACCCGAAACCCTCGCGCGCGCGGGCGAAGGCAGCAAGGACGCGCTCACCGAAATCACCGAGATTCTCGTGGAGAACGCGAAGAAGCGCTCCGACGAGCAGCGTCCCTCGATGGCGCAGGACATGCACAAAGGCCGCCGCACCGAGACCGATTTCATCAACGGTTACGTCGCTGAGCGTGGCGCGGAGATCGGCGTCCCTGCGCCGACACACGCGAAGATGAACGAGCTCGTGAAGCGGGTGGAGCGGGGCATCGCCCCGGCAAGCGCCGAGATCATTCGCGGGATCTGAATGCCGGCGCGTCATGGAGACTGGACCGAATTCGAGGCGTTGTTGAACCCGTTGGTCCTGTCAAAGCAGAAGCGACGATGACCGCACAGACGATGTTCGAGAAAATCTGGAACCGGCACGTCATCGCCCAGGAAGAAGGCGAAGTGCTCGTCTATGTCGACCGCGCGCTGATACACGAAGGGTCGTCGCACGCTTTCGCCCGGCTCGATGCGGAGGGGCGCACAGTCGCCAGACCGCAGCAGGTATTCGCCTTTACCGACCATTACGTGCCGAAGACCGGCCGCGAGCGCGGCGTGGAAGGCATTGCCAATCCCGAGATACGCGACATGGTGAAAAAGCTGCATGCGAATGCAGCACGCCACGGCGTCACTCTTTTCGGAATCGACGACCCGCGGCAAGGCATATTGCACATCGTGCCGCCGGAGCAGGGCATCACGCAGCCCGGGCTGCTGATCTGCGGCGCCGACTCGCACACGTCGACTCACGGCGCGTTCGGCTGCCTGGCGGCCGGCATCGGTGCGGGCGAAATGATGCACGTCATGGCAACGCAGATGATCTGGCAGCGCAAGCCCAGGACTTTGCGCGTCAACGTCGACGGCAAGCTCGGTCCCGGCGTCAGCGGGAAAGACGTCATTCTCACGATCATCGGCAAGATCGGTGTGGGCGGCGGCGTCGGGTACGTGATCGAGTATGCCGGCTCCACCTTTGCCGCCATGAGCATGGAAGCGCGCAAGACGGTCTGCAACATGTCGATCGAAGGCGGTGCGCGTGCGGGCATGGTCGCACCCGACGAGACGAC
>JAQGMS010000133.1 GCA_028292245.1 Ramlibacter sp. | reverse complement strand
CGCTGGCGGCCGCCGGCCTCGGCTCGTTCTTCGCCGGCTGCGTCGGCACGCTGATCCTGGCGGCTTTCGCGGTGCCGCTGACCGAGGTTGCCTTCAAGTTCGGCCCGGCCGAATACTTCTCCCTGATGATCCTGGGCCTGATCGGAGCCGTGGTGCTGGCTTCCGGTTCCCTCATCAAGGCCATCGCCATGATCGTGCTGGGCATGCTGCTCGGCCTGGTCGGCACCGACGTCAATTCCGGCGTCGCCCGCTATTCGTTCGACGTCCCCGAACTCACCGACGGCATCGGCTTCGTGGTGATCGCCATGGGCGTGTTTGGCTACGGCGAAATCATCAGCAACCTGTCGCAGTCCTCCGAGCATCGAGAGGTGTTCACCGGCAAGGTGACCGGCCTGTTCCCGACGAAGGAAGACTTCAAGAACATGATTCCGGCCGTGTTGCGCGGCACCGCGCTGGGCTGCGTCCTGGGCATCCTGCCCGGCGGCGGGGCGTTGCTGGCATCGTTCGCGGCTTACACAGTCGAAAAGAAGACCAAATTGCGGCCCGGCGAAGTGCCTTTCGGCAAGGGCAACATCCGCGGCGTGGCTTCGCCCGAGTCGGCCAACAACGCCGGCGCGCAAACCTCGTTCATCCCGTTGCTCACGCTGGGCATTCCGCCCAACGCCGTGATGGCGCTGATGGTGGGTGCCATGACCATCCACAACATCCAGCCGGGCCCGCAGGTGATGACCAGCAACCCGCAGCTGTTCTGGGGCCTGATCGTCTCGATGTGGATGGGCAACCTGATGCTGATCATCCTGAACCTGCCGCTGATCGGCATGTGGATCAAGCTGCTGACGGTGCCTTACCGCTGGCTGTTCCCGGCCATCGTGCTGTTCTGCGCGGTGGGCGTGTACTCCACCAACAACAACACCTTCGACGTGTGGATGGTGGGCGCGTTCGGCTTCATCGGCTACGCCTTCATCAAGCTCGGCTGCGAGCCGGCGCCGCTGCTGCTCGGCTTCATCCTGGGCCCGATGATGGAAGAGAACCTGCGCCGCGCGCTGCTGCTCTCGCGCGGTGACTGGAGCGTGTTCGTCACCCGGCCGCTGTCGGCGGGCTTGCTGGCCGCCGCCGCGCTGCTGCTGATCATCGTGGCCCTGCCTTCCATCAAAGCCAAGCGGGAAGAAGCCTTCGTCGAAGAATAGGGCGCCGCTGCACAGTTGAGACGGCGCCTGCGGGCGCCGTTTTCGTTTCCGAGGCCGGGGGCTCGCAGGCGCTGAGTCACAATTCAAGGGTTCGAGGGAACCCATGCTGCAGAAGAAAAGCCATCCGCAACGCGTCGCGCTGCACAACGAGATCCACGCGCGGCCGCCGGAGGCCATGAGCGCCCCGCTGGCGATCTCGCACATCGTCATGGCCGGCGACGCGCCGGAACGCGAAGCCAGCCGGGCCCACGTCGCCGCGCTGCTGCGCGATCACCACCTGCCGCAGCCGGACGCGCAATCGACCCACATCCGGATGGACCTGGGGCCGTTTCGCATCCGCTGGGAACTGCATACCGAGTTCGTCACCTGGACCTTTTCGCGGCCCTTCGATGCGCAGGGCTTCGGCGAGCGCGAGCCCGGCACCGCCATCGAGGCCGTGCCGCAGGGCTGGCTGGACGAATTGCCCGGCCAATGCCTGGCAAGCCTGCACCTGTGGGTGCTGCCGACCCAGGCGTTCGGCAGCACCTCGCTGGTCAAGCACGTGCTGAACGAAGACACGCTGGTGGCTTCGACGGTGGCCGACGGCCATGGCGAGGTCTATACCGACTTCGCGATCCACGCCGATGGGTTCTCGCGCATGGTGCTGCTGGCGGGCAGCATCGCGCCGAGAAGGCTGGGGCGCCTGGTGCAGCGGCTGCTGGAGATCGACACGTACCGGATGGCGGCCTTGCTGGGACTGCCGGCGGCGCGCGAGGCCACCACGGTGCTGGCTTTCGCGGAGCGCGAGCTGGCGGAACTGGCCGGCGCGATCCGCGTCGCCGGGCGCCATGAGGAGCCGCAGTTGCTGGACCGCCTGACCAAACTGGCCGGGCAGGTGGAAAGCCAGTACGCGACGACGCATTCGCGCTTTTCGGCGAGCGCGGCCTACTTCGAGCTGGTGGACCGGCGCATCGCCGACATCTCGGAAGCGCGGCTGGGCGGGCTGCAGACCATCGGCGAATTCATGGACCGGCGGCTGTCGCCGGCTCGGGCCACTTGCGAGTGGGCCACGCGCAGGCAGGATGCGTTGTCGCAGCGGGTCTCGCGCATCAGCAACTTGCTGCGCACGCGGGTGGAAATCGAGCAGCAGCAAAGCAGCCAGGCGCTGCTGGCGACGATGAACACGCGGCAGGGGCTGCAGCTCAAATTGCAGGCGACGGTCGAAGGCCTGTCGGTGGCGGCCATCACCTACTACATCGTCGGCCTGGTGAGCTACCTGGCCAAGGGCGCGCACGGCATCGGCTGGCCCTGGAGCGCCGAAAGCACCGCCGCCCTGGCGATTCCGGTGGTGGCGCTGGCGGTCTGGTGGTCGTTGCGGCGGCTGCACTCCCGGGTGTTCAGCGATTGAGCGACAGCCACGACCGGGGGCTGCTGCCGGGGCTGATGCTGGCGGTCGCCGGCTCGATCGCGTTCAGCGGCAAGGCGATCATCGTCAAGCTGGCCTACCGCTACGGCGTGGACGCGGTGACGCTGATCATGTACCGGATGCTGTTCGCGCTGCCGATTTTCGCGCTGATGGCATGGTGGGCCGGCCGCGGCAAGCCGGCGCTGTCGGGCCGCGACTGGCTCGGCGTGCTGGGCCTGGGCGTCAGCGGCTATTACCTCTCGAGCTTCCTCGACTTCGCGGGGCTGCAGTACATCAGCGCCGCGTTCGAGCGGCTGATCCTCTATCTCAACCCCACCCTCGTGATGCTGTTGGGCTGGCTGCTGTACCGCAAGACATTCGGCCGGGCGCAGCTGGCGGGCATGGCCATCAGCTATTGCGGCGTGGTCCTGGTGTTCGGCCACGAGGTGCGGGTGCAAGGTGGCCAGGCCGCACTCGGGGCCCTGCTGGTTTTCGGCAGCGCCGTGAGCTACGCGGTGTACCTGGTGTACAGCGGCCAGCTCGTGAAGCGGCTGGGCTCGCTGCGGCTGGTGGGGCTGGCGACGACGGTGGCGTGCCTGTGTTGCCTGCTGCAGTTCGCCCTGCTGCGGCCTTGGTCCATGGCCGCTGCGGTGGCCCCGCAGGTGGTCTGGCTGTCGGTGCTCAACGCGACGCTGTGCACCGCGGTGCCGGTGCTGCTGGTGATGATGGCGATCGAGCGCATCGGCCCGGCGCTGTCCGCCCAGACCGGCATGGTCGGCCCGCTGTCGACGATCCTGATGGGCGTGTTGATCCTGGGCGAGCCTTTCACCGCATGGATCGCGGCGGGCACGGTGTTCGTGATCACGGGAATTTTCGTGTTCAGCCGGGCCAAATCGTAGGCGCGAACTCGTGAAACGCAGCTTGGAAAATCAGACGGATTTGGCGGGCGTCTTGGCGCTCCCGCCCGGCGCGAACTTCCAGCCGGCCGGCGGGCCGGCCTCCAGCTTGGCGCGCATCTGGGGCGTGGCGCAAGCCGCAGCGTAGGAGATCGTCACCTCCGCGCCGGCAGCGCCGGCCAAGGCGAAGCAATCCATTCCGAGCTTGGCATTGAGCGGGCGCACGATCGCGTCCTGCACGATGTCGGGCGCACTGCCTTCCGGCAATTGCAACTGGAAGCGGCCGGGCTGCGGCAGCAGTTGGGCGTCCAGCACCGGCCGCATGCCGCGCAGCTCGCGCAGCATCGACGGGGTGCCCGTTTCCGGCAGGCCGGTGAAGACGAGGTTCGTCTTCTGCGTGCGGAAGCTGAAATGCTGCAGGAAGAAGGTGCGCGAGAACTCGTCGCCCACCAGCTTGCCGATGTCGGCCAGGGCCTGGTCTTCCGAGCCCCAGCTCTGCCCCGTGGGCAGCCGCGTGCTCAGGTACACCTCCTCGCCGGTGGCGACGTCGATGGCCTTGAGGGTCCAGGACGTCAGGGCCGTCTTGGTGATGGTGAGGCCCGACGCAGCCAACTTGGTCGAGAGCTGCTTGACCTTGACCTCCCCGCGAATGGCGAAGTCCGCCGGCTGCGCATTGGCCGCTGCCGGGTTGTCGCCTTCGCCCGACCAGACCCGGAAGCCGAACGACTTGATGCGGTCCTTGACCACGTTTTCGGCGAGTTGCGACCGCTCGCGCCCCATCGCGGCGCCGTCCGCATTGCCGATGTCGATGCGGATCGAGATGCGCGGATCGCCCTTGTTGCGGATGAAGTCGATGCGCTCCTCGCGCGAGAGCTGGTTGAGCGATTTCTGCACGTCGCGCAGGCTCACTACCGCACGCGTTTGCAATTCGACGAGGCCGTCCTTGCCGGCGCTCGGCGCGTCTTCCTGCAGCACCGAGCGGATGAACGAGCCCGAGTTGGCCAGCAACTTCGTCTGCAACAGCCCGTAGTTGCCGTCCAGCGAGGCCTTGTCGACGTAGAGCGCCAGCGCTTTTTCGACCAACTGGCGCTTGGCGTCGCTGCGCGCCTCGAGTTGCGCTGCCGCCAGGTCGCCCTTGAACCGCGCGTCCTGGGGATTGGCCAAGCCCATTGCGCTGATGATCATCGTACCGGCCTCGGGCGTCGGTGCCGGCGTGCCCACGCTGCCGTGCGCCACCGCTGGCGCCGGTTGGCGGCCGGGCGCCAGCACGATGTAGGCGATGGCCACGAGGGCCACCAGCGCCGCCGCGCCGGCAGCCCACAGCCCGGCGGCACGGGACTTTGCCTGAGGGGCAGCAGTTGCGGCAACCGGCGCAGGAATTTCATTCGCCGAAAACGCCGGCGCTGCGACTGCGGCCGTGGGCGTTGCCGTGATTGCGGCCTGCAGCGCCAGCGCAAACTCGCGCCCGGTCTGGAAGCGCTCGGCGGGGTTCTTCGCGAGCGCCTTCTTCATCACCGCGTCCAGGCCCGCCGCCAGCGACAGGTTCAGCTGCGACGGCGGCACCGGCTCCTCGCGCAGCACCTTGTACATGATGGTGGTGGTCGACTCGCCGGTGAAGGGCTTCTCGCCCGTGAGCAGCTGGTACAGGATGACGCCGCAGGAGAACAGGTCGCTGCGGCCGTCCACCGGATGTCCCATGAACTGCTCGGGCGACATGTAGGAGGGCGTGCCCAGCACCGTGCCGGTCTGCGTGAGCTCGGACGCTTCGACGCGGGCGATGCCGAAATCCGCCACCTTGACCCGGCCGCTATCCAGCAGGATCAGGTTGGCCGGCTTCATGTCCCGATGCACGACGCCCTGGCTGTGAGCATGGTCGAGCGCGTCGAGCATCTCGCTCATGATGCGCACCACCTCGCTCATCGGGAAGCGCTCGTTCTTCTCGAAGTAGTCGCGCAGTTCGCGGCCCTTGACGAACTCCATCGCGATGAACGCTACGCGCTGCGCCGACACGGAAGCCGAAGGCGCGGCCATCATGGTCGCTTCTTCCTCGCTGATGTCCTGGGCGATGTCCTCGCCGTACTCGTAGATGGCGACGATGCCGGGATGGTTCAGCCGGCCGGCGGCCTGGGCTTCGCGCTTGAAGCGCGCCATGATGCCGACGAACTCCGCGCCGTTGAGCTGGGCGGGCAAGATGGTCTTGATGGCGACCGTGCGCTCGATGACGGGATCGAAGCCTTCATATACGATCCCCATCGCGCCCTTGCCCAGGGTGCGGCGGATCTGGTATTTGCCCAGCTTGTTCACTTGTACTTGGAGTCGATTTCCCAGACAGTGGTCTGCACCAGCCGCTGCACCATGGTGTCCAGCCCGACGCCGCCCTTGGCCTGCTGCGACACGCCCATCACGCTGGTGGCGTTCGCGCCCACTTCCATTTTCAATTCCTTGTAGCCCTGGGCCACCTGCTCGGTGGTGTTGGCATCCATGATCTTGTAGCGCATGCCGATCAGCCAGACGCCGGTGCTCTCTTCGGTCTTGACCGAGCTGGCGACCTGGCCCGCGGCCATGTTGCCCATGCCGCCACCGAACAGCCCGCCGCCGAAGCCGGAGATCAGGCCCCCGACGGCGCGGCCGTCGAAGCCCTTCTTGTTCTCGGCGATCTGCTCGGCCTTGAGAATGTCGAACTTGACCACCCACTGCGTGGTCTTGAGCTTGCCGACCTGCATGGTCTTGCGCGCCGCCTGCGCGTCGCCCAGGTTGTAGGCCAGGGAGACTTCGTTGAGCAGCGGGCCGAGGTTGGAGCGTTCCAGCACCGGGAAATTGGCCTGCGACAGTTCCAGCTCGCCGAAGTCGGCGATGTTGTTGGGGCCGAACTTCTGCATGAAGCTGGCGTTGTTGCTCTTCACGTCACCGGGGATGACCACCAGCGCCGGGCCGCGCTTGCCCTTGTTGACGTAGTCGACCTCCTTGTAGGCCGCCGCGTCCGCCGCGGCGTTGGCCTGCTGCGAAGTGGAACTGCCGGCGTTGGGCGACGGGTTGCCGAAGCTCGGTTGCGCCAGCGCCGGCGCGCTGGCCGACAACGCGATTGCCAGCGCGCAGCCGGTGCACAGGGACGTCTTGTTCAACATGATGCTTCTCCTCGAGTAGTGAATGATGGCGCCGGGCTAGCGGGCTGCCGCGTTGCGGCAATAGTCGCTGTACAAGCGGGCCACGACTTCGTCCGCCCGCTCCTCGATCAGCGTGAGGGCCATGCCCGACGTGTCGCTGCCGGCGTAGCTTTCGTTGCTGGCCGACGCGGTGGACACCGGACGGCCGGCAGCGTCGGACAGCGTGAAATTCATGGCCACGCTGACCTGGTTGACGTTGACCATCGCGTTGCGCGAGGCGCGGCTGGCGATGACGCCGCGCAGCACATATTGCGCGGCCATGCGCTTGGAGGCGCTGAGCGCGCGGTCGGGGTCGTTCTTGAAGTACGCGTCGACTTCTTCCTGCGCGATCTGCTTGCGGATCTGCTCGGCGGAATAGGTCTTGAGCCCCAGGCCCTGCAGCCGCGTGTTGATGGCCTCGACATGGCGCCCGAACCCGCCCTGGCCGGCGCTCACGATGCCGTTCTTCTCCTCGCCGATGAGCACCATGATCTTGCGGTTGCGAATCCGGTCGCGGCAGGGCGTGGCCAGTTGCTCTGAGATGATGGACTGCCGTTGCGCATCGGCCGCGGCCTCGGCAGCGGCGCCGGCCGGAGGATTGGAAAATTTGAAGCCCTGGGCCTGCGCAGAAACCGCGATGGACCAACAGGCGAGCAAAATGGCCGATGATGTGCGCATCGCGGAAGTGACTCAACGATATGGAAGGCTGATTATTATGGATTTGGGTATCGCGGGCAAATGGGCGCTGGTGTGCGGCGCCAGCAAGGGCTTGGGTTTCGGCTGCGCGCAGGCGCTGGTGCGTGAGGGCGTGCACGTGATCGTGGTGGCACGCGGCGCGGAAGCGCTCGAAGCCGCGGTCGAGAAACTGATTGCGGAGCCAAGTCGTCCCGCCGACACTGCGGTGCAGCACGTGGCGGTCGACATCACCACCGCTGAAGGGCGCGCCAAGGTTTTCGAGAAGCGCAGCGACTTCGACATCGTGATCACCAATGCGGGCGGGCCCCCGCCGGGCGACTTCCGCACCTGGGACCGAGAGGCCTGGATCAAGGCGGTGGACGCCAACATGCTCACGCCGATCGAGTTGATCAAGGCGACGGTCGATGCGATGGCCGCGCGCGGTTTCGGCCGCATCGTCAACATCACTTCGAGCGCGGTGAAATCGCCGATCGACATCCTGGGCCTGTCCAACGGCGCACGCAGTGGCCTGACCGGTTTCGTGGCCGGCGTGGCCCGCACGTCCAAATTGGCCTCGGCCAATGTGACCATCAACAATTTGCTGCCCGGCGCGTTCGACACCGACCGGCTCAAGGGCACGATGGCGGGCGCCGCGCAAAAGACCGGCCAGCCGCTGGAAGCAATCATGGAGGCACGGCGCGCCACCATTCCCGCGCGCCGGTTCGGCACGCCGGAAGAGTTCGGTGCCGCCTGCGCATTCCTGTGCAGCCAGCACGCCAGCTACATCACGGGACAGAACATCCTGACCGACGGCGGTGCTTACCCCGGCACGTATTGACGACGGGTTCAACGCGGTCCCTGCGGGACCGCGTCCTTGTGATTGTTTATCGTCTGGACGAAACGACGATCCCGCCGACGATCAACACGAACGCGATGGCGTGGTACAGGTGCGGCAACTCGCCCAGGAAGGCGGCCGACATCAGCGCGGCGAACAGCGGCGTGAGGTTGGAGAAAAAGCCGGCGATGGTCGGCCCGACCCGGCCGACGCCTAGGCCCCAGCAGCGGTACGCGAGGATCGCCGGGCCGACGGCCACATACACCAGGGCCGCGGCCAGGGGCCAGCCCCACGCGATGTGGTGTTCGCCGATCGCCCACTCGCCGGCGGCGAACAGTCCCGACCAGCCCAGGCCCAGCACCACCTGCGCCATCAGGAAGGCGGCCCAGTCTTCCCGGATTGCCGGCGGATCGCCGGGACGGATCAGCAACCAGCTGTAGAACGCCCAGGCGGCCGTCGCCAGCAAGACATAAAAGTCTCCCGGCACCAGCCGCACCTGCAGCAGCAATTGCCAGTCGCCGCGGCCGAGCACCACCAGCACACCGGTGATCGACAGCGCCGCGCCCACTGCCTGGCGCGGCGAAATACGCTGGCCGAAAAACAGGGCACCGATGCCCAGCATCCAGACCGGCGTGCTCGCGGCAACCAGCGTGACGTTCAGCGGCGTCGAGGTCTTGAGCGCCAGGTATTGCAGCGCGTTGTAGCAGCCCACGCCCAGCAGTCCCAATAGCGCAAACCGCCGCCAGTTCGGCCACAAGCCGCTGCCGCGCCGCAAGACCCAGCCGGCCAGTGGCAGCAACAGCAGGAACGCCAGCGCCCAGCGCAGGAAGTTGAGGGTGACCGGCGGCACCAGCCCATTGACCAGGCGCCCCACCACAGCATTGCCGGCCCACAGCAGCGGCGGGACGACCAGGAGCGCGGCGGTTCGGAAGGTGAGGCGTTCTGTCATGGGCAGCCCACGACTGTATCGGCTGGCGCATGGCATCGCACGCACAAGGCTTGCGGTTTCATGGCAGGATGCGCGGCTGATCCCTTGTTGAGGAACAACCATGAGCAGAGCCGTCCAAATCAGCCAGCCCGGTGGGCCCGAACAATTGAAGATCGCCGACGTCGCGGTGGGCGATCCCGGCCCGGGCGAGATCCGCATCCGCCACAAGGCCGTGGGCCTGAACTTCATCGATGTCTATCACCGCACCGGTGCCTACCCGCTCGCCTTGCCGCACACCCTTGGCATGGAAGGCGCGGGCGTGGTCGAGGCCGTGGGCCAAGGCGTTTCCCACCTCAAGCCCGGTGACCGCGCGGCCTACGCGAGCCAGCCGCCGGGCAGTTATTGCGATCTGCGCGTCATGCCGGCCAAGACGGTTTGCAAATTGCCGGATGCGATCGACTTCGACACCGGCGCCGCGATGATGCTCAAGGGCCTCACCGCGCAGTACCTGCTCAAGAGAACCCAGCCGCAAGGCGGACTGAAGGAAGGCGATTTCATCGTCTTCCACGCCGCCGCCGGCGGCGTGGGCCTGATCGCCTGCCAGTGGGCGCGCGCCATGGGCTTGCAGCTGATCGGCACGGCGGGCTCGGAGGCCAAATGCGCGCTCGCCAAGGAGCACGGCGCGGTGCACATGATCAACTATGCTAAGGAAGACTTCCTGCCCCGGGTGAAGGAGATCACCGGCGGCCGTGGCGTGAAAGTTGTGTACGACTCGGTGGGCAAGGACACCTGGGACAAATCGCTGGACTGCCTGCAGCCGTTCGGCCTGATGGCCAGCTTCGGCGCTTCGTCAGGCCCGCCCGCCCCGTTCGCTCCCGGCCTGCTGGCCGCGAAGGGATCGATCTACGTCACCCGGCAGACACTGTTCACGCATATCGCCACCCGCGAAGCCACCCAGGCGATGGCGGACGACCTGTTCCAGGCCGTGACCAGCGGCAAGGTGAAGATCCGGATCGACCAGCGCTATCCGCTCGAACAGGTGGAGCAGGCCCACCGCGACCTGGAAGCGCGCAAGACCACCGGCTGCACCATCCTCACCTTGTGAGCGGCGCTGCCCTCGACGCCGGCTGGCTGGCCGCGTTGCGCGAACGCGCCGACCGGCCGCCGCTTCTACCCCGTGTCCCGCTGTGGGCAGGCGCGGCGAGCATCGGTTCGGTGGAACCGGATTTGCTGCGGCAAATTGCATTGCCGGCCGGCCTGATCGAGGAGGATCGGGGCGGCGGCGGCTGGCGCATTCATGGGGAACCCACCGCCAGTTTGCGTGCGATCGCGCTGGCCTTGCGCGACGCCGGCGCGGCGCATGCGTGGCGCGACGAGCAACTGGCAGTGACCGATGAACAAGGGCACTGCGTGGGCACGGTGGAGCGCGCGGTGGTGCGGCCGCTGGGCATCACCACGTTCGCCGTCCACTTGGTGGGCTTGGCCCCTGATGGCCGCCATTGGGTGCAACAGCGTTCCCTGGCCAAGCCGAACGATCCGGGCCTGTGGGACACCTTGATGGGCGGCATGATCCCGGCTTCCGACTCGGTGGCGCAGACGCTCGAACGCGAGACCTGGGAAGAGGCAGGGCTGCGGCTGGCGCAGCTGGAACAACTTCGCCACGCCGGTCGCGTCACAACGCGCAGGCCCACGCCCGACGGGCGTGGCGGGTACGTGGCCGAACACATCGACTGGTACCGCTGCGTCGTGCCGGAAGGCGCGGTCCCGGTCAACCAGGACGGCGAAGTGGCGCAGTTCAGGCTGATGGCGCACGACGAGCTTCGCGATCGACTGCAGCGTGACGAATTCACGACCGAGGCGGCGCTGATCGTGTCTCAATTCCTGATCTAGCGCGAAGCCGTAGTCGCGCTCCGACACATCCATGGGCAACCCGCATCGAGCCTGAACGAACTCTCCTACAGTTGCTTGGCCTAGGGGCTTGCACCCTGGGCCCGTGCCGCACGGTACATTGAATTCAACTTGAGCGAACCGTGATGCCGATGCAGCGCGGGCCAACGGGAGATGAAATGAAGTTCCGTGCATACATCGTCGAGGACAGTCCGACGATCCGTGAAAACCTGATCGAGACACTGCAGGAACTGGCGCTGGTCGATGCCGTCGGCGTGGCAGAAACCGAGCATGAAGGCAAGAAGTGGCTGGCCCAGAACGATGACTATTGGGACCTGGCGATCGTCGACCTTTTCCTGAAGGAAGGAAACGGGTTGAACATTCTCGAAGCCTGCCGCGACCGGCACCCGACGCAGAAGATGGTGGTCCTGAGCAATCACGCGACCAACGACGTGCGTTCCCGCTGCGCCCAACTGGGTGCCGACGCGGTGTTCGACAAGTCCACCGAAATCGACGCCCTGGTGGACTATTGCGTGACCGAGCGGGTCAACGCAAAAGCCGGCAAACGCTAGACCCCGCCGCCGGGGCCCTCGGCGAGTTGCGATTGGCGCAGCCGATTGGGCGCCAGCGCGCCGGCCGAATCGAGGATCGGGTAGGCGATCGAGCAGATGTGCGAATTGATGCGCTTCAAGTCGCTGATCAGGTCGATGTGCAGCGAACTGGTCTCGATGCTCTGCATCGTGTTGCCCGTCAGGCGCGTCAGGTGGGTGGAGGCATAGGCGCGCTCGAGGTCGCGAAACCGGGCCTTTTCTTCCAGCAACTTTTGCGCATCGCGCACCGAGCCGTTGAGAAAGACGCTCATGCCAAGCCGCAGGTTGTCGATCAGGCGCGCATGCAGCTCGCAGATTTCGGCCATGCCGGCGTCGGAAAAGCTGCGGCCCTTCTTGATCTTCTTGTCCTCGATGTCCAGCAGGATGCGCTCGATGATGTCGCCGATCTGCTCCATGTTGATGGTGAAGCTGATGATGTCGGTCCAGCGGCGGCTTTCCTCCTCGCCCAGCGCCTCGCGTGAAATCTTGGTGAGGTAGTACTTGATGGCGGAATAGAGCTCGTCCACCGAGTCGTCGAGCTTGCGCAGTTCCTCGGCCAGTTTCAGGTCGTTGCTCTTGATGACCTGCAGCATGCCCACCATCATGGTTTCGACCACGTCGGCCTGGTGCAGGGCCTCGCGTGCCGCGCAGGAAATGGCCAGCGACGGGGTGGCGAGCGCCGACGGGTCGAGATGGTGCGGCCGTCCGGCCACCATCGTCTTGTCGGGCTTGGGCAGCCAGCGCTCGGCCCATCGGGCCACCACCTGCGTGAGGCCGATGAACAGCACGGCAACCACGAGGTTGAAGCTCAGGTGGAACAACACCACCACCGTTGCCGGGTCGTGCACGAAGGGCCGTACATAGCCAAGCCACAGATTGGCCAGCGGCGCCGCGATCAGGACACCGATCGCCTTGAACACGAAGTTGCCCAGGGGGACCTGCCTCACCTCGATCGCCGACTTGGCGGTGGTCAGCAAGGCCAGCATGCCGCTGCCCAGGTTGGCCCCCAGCACCAGGCCAATCGCTGGCTCCAGCGGTATCAGGCCGGAGGCCGCCATCGTCGCCGTGAGCAGCACGATGGCCAAGCTGGAATAGGAAACCAGCGCCAGGAACGCGCCCACGGTGATTTCGAGCAGCAGGTCGCTGGTGATGGAACCGATCAGCGCCTTGACCACCATCGACTGGGTCATGAACAACGTGGATTCGGCAATCAGGCGCAGCGCCAGCAGCATCAGCCCGAGCCCGATCAGCACCCGGCCGAATCGGCCGATGCCGCTGGCCTGCTTCGAGACGAACAGCACCACGCCGACGAAGATGAACAGCGGGGACAACCACGACAGGTCGAACGAAAACACAACCGCCATCAGGCTGGTGCCGACGTCGGCTCCCAGCATCACCGCCAGCGCGAGTGGCAGCGTCACCAGACCCTGGCCGACGAATGAGGACACGATCAGCGCGGTTGCGGTGCTGGATTGGACCAGCGCCGTGACGCCGAGCCCGGAGATCGCGGCGGTCCAGCGGTTGGCCGCGCTGTGGGCAAGCACGTTGCGCAGGTTGGCACCGAACACCCGCAGGATGCCGGTTCGAACGAGATGGGTGCCCCACACCAGCAGCGCAATGGCCGCCAGAAGATTCAACAAATGCTTCATTGCTTGAGGCTTCAACTATACGCTTGACGCGCTGCAGCAAATGAAGCCGGCTATTTGGCCCGCCTGACGCGCACGACTTCGTCCAGGATCAGGCACACGGCGCCGACGGTGATGGCGCTGTCGGCCACGTTGAAGGCCGGGAAGAACCAGCCGTTCCAGTGCACCTGGATGAAGTCCACCACATAGCCATGCAGCAGGCGGTCCACCACGTTGCCGACCGCGCCGCCCAGGATGCAGGCAAGCGCAAACGAGAACAGCTTTTGCCCGGCGTGCGAGCGCAGCATCCAGACGATGAAGATCGCCGCGGCAACGCCGATGGCGGTGAACAGCCAGCGCTGCCAGCCCGACGCCGCGGCCAGGAACGAAAACGCGGCACCGGTGTTGTGCGCCCGCACCACGTTGAAGAAGCTGGTGACGTAGGTGGAGTCGCCGAGCTGGTAGTAGCCCAGGATCAGCACCTTCGTGAACTGGTCGGCGATGAAGACGGCCAGCGACAGGCCCAGCCACGGCAGCCAGCTGCCCGAAGTCGTATTGCGGGCCATCAGGCGAACTTCCTGTCTTCGCCGGCGCCGAACAGGTTGCTGGTGCAGCGGCCACAGATCGTGGGGTGGGCCGGGTCACGGCCGACGTCATCGCGCCAGTGCCAGCAGCGCTCGCACTTCACCGCTTCGGACGCCCTCACCTTGACGCCCATCGCTTCGCCGGCCACCAGGGTGATAGCGGACGTGATGAACACGAACTTGAGATCGTCTTCAAGACTGGCCAGCGCCGACCAGAGTTCGCCGTGCGTGGCCATCGGAACGGAAAGCTCGACATTCGCTTGCAGCGACGAGCCGACCTTGCCGGCTTCGCGCAAGGTCTCGATCTCCTTGTTGACCAGCTCGCGCGCGGCGCGGATGCGGGTCCATTTGTCCAGCAGTTCCGCGTCCGGCCCGCCGATCTCGGCGTAGGTTTCGAAGAAGATCGATTCGGAAGTGCCGAACAGCTTCCATGCTTCTTCGGCCGTGAAGCTGAGGAAGGGCGCCATCCAGCGCAGCATCGCGTGGGTGATGTTCCACAACGCGGTCTGCGCGCTTCGGCGCGCCAGCGACTTGGCCGCGGTGGTGTACAGGCGGTCCTTCAGGAT
>JAQGMS010000527.1 GCA_028292245.1 Ramlibacter sp. | reverse complement strand
GGGGATGCCGTTGATCTCGGCGATGCCCCGCTCGACCGGGGTCCAGCTGACGCCGAGCCGCTTGGTGAGCTCCGCGCGCAGCAGGTGCTGGTAGAGGTAGGAGGCGGTGACCGCCTCCCGATGCAGCGTCCGGGAGTCCAACGCCGACCAGCGACCGTCCGCACCGTGGGCCAGGTTCGCGATCACCACGTGGGTGTGCAGCTGCGGATCGAGCGCGCGGCTGGTGGTGTGTGTGAACGCGGCCGCGACGAACCCGTCGGTCTCGATCCGCGGCACCCGCCGGCCCTGGCCCTGATGACCACGGGCCGCGCGGGCCGACAGCGCCTCGAGCAGCGTCAGCGCCTCCGACGCGGCCTGCCGATGCGCGCTGACGACCTCACGGACGATCTCTGGGTCGGCCAGTGCGATCAGCACGCTGACGCTCTTCGGCGCGGAGAACGTCACGTCGAACCCGGCGCGGCGCACGTCGACCCGCGCGCCGGCGTCGTCCTGGCGCCACACCGGCGGCACCAGCCGCCGTCCCTCGTGGCCGCCCTCGAGCAGCTCCCGCAACGTCTTGGCGGCGTGGGTGTCGAAGCGTCCGGTCAGCCCGAGGGCGTGGGCGCCCCGACCGGTCCACTCCCCCGGGGTGTCCCGGCCGTTGACGTAGTACTCGACCAGATCGCGCTCCAGTACGGGCGCTCCCGGCTGGGCCCGGCCGGGCAGCTCGTCGAGGAGCAGCTCGCGCTCACAGCCCTGCGCGCGGGTGTAGTAGCCGGCCGCCGCACCGCCAGCCAGGGCCGCAACGCTGATCACCGACGGCTCCCACCGGCACGGCGCAGCGTGCCACGGCGCGGGTGGGGCGTGAAGGCAGCGGTCACGCCGGCGACGCTGCGGCGTGACCGCTCCAAGAACGTCACCAAACGCTCCACGAGACCGCTCCACACGCGTCCCGATGGGTTGGAGCGTTTGGAACGCTCCAACCCCTCGGGGACGCTAGGCGGGGAGCCGAGCGCGGCAGCTCAGCCAGGCAGGCACGCGGAGACGGTTCCCCCGGGCAACCCCAGCGTCGCCACCAGGAACCCCACGAGCCCCGTGGGGCTCCCCGCCCGACGCTGGGTTGCACGGCTGACACCGCCAGAGTTCCCGTCCACAACTTCCCCCACGGGACGGGGTGCTGGCGCTGGACGCGAGACCGTGACGAGCATGGCGGTCGGTGACGATCCGGATGACCCCGATGGTTGGGCGTTCGACGCGCCCCGGCTCGAGCCCTCCGGTGAGCTGCTCACCCTCGCGCTGCTGGAGGACCTCTCCGCCATGCTGAGCCTGCACGGCTACCCGCCGTTGCGCGGCTACGCCCTGGCCGAACTCACCCTCTGCCTGCAGCGCATCCACCCGCACTGACGGCAGCGCCACCGGCCGGCCAGCCACCCCGCGACGGCGCCTCGTATCGCAGATACCGGGGTGTGCGGGGGGTGAGGAGCAGAAGCAGGAAGGGGTGGTGATGAGTAAGGACTAGGAGAGCGACGGGAAGTTGCAGTGGGGAGGCGCGATGGGGAGTTGGGAGGGAAGGCTGGGAGAGATGACGAGGGGGCTCGGCGAGGTGCGGAGGCCGGCCTGAGCTCATGCGCGAGCATCGACCTGTGCCCGCGGTCGCTGACGCCGTACTGCCCCTGATCCGCACCCGCGCGGACCGCCGCGACGCTGCCAGTCCACCCGGCTGGTCGAGAACGAGCTCCAACGAGAGCGGCGCCCAGCACTACCAGCGCGCCGGCCGCCGGCTCCAGCGGATGCGCGCCCCCCGCTGCGCGCGTCGACCGCACCGCGGACGTCGATGCGCTCGTCGCCGAGATCCGCGAGACACACCGACGCCGGCCACGTCCGCTGCGTGACCTCGACCGTGCAGCCCTCTGACGCAGGATCCGCCTGAGTCGGGCGCAGCCACGCGGTCGATCGGACTGACGCGCCCGGGGCGTCCGCACCGATTCCGAATCAGCGCCCGTAGTGGTACCGGCAGGCGGCGATCCTGACCTCCGTCGACGTCAGCTTGTAGACCAGTCGGTGCTCGTCGGTGATGCGGCGCGACCAGTAGCCCGCGAAGTCGTGCTTGAGCGGTTCCGGCTTGCCGATGCCCTCGTTACCGTTGCGCACGACATCGTGGATGAGCAGGTTGATGCGCTTCAGGACCTTGCGATCCTGGGCCTGCCACCAGAGGTAGTCCTCCCAGGCGTTGATGTCCCAGACGAGCAGCATGCTCAGTTGTCGTCGAGGAGCTCGTGAGCCTCTCCGCCGGCGCCTTCGAGTCGCTCCATCGCGTCGAGCAGGCGTCGAGCGTTAGCCGGGGAGCGCATCAGGTACGCCGTCTCCTTGAGGGACTCGAAGTCGTCCAACGACATGATGACGACCGACGGGTGACCTGCACGCGTGATGACGACCTCCTCGCGGTCGTTCACCACCCCGTCGAGCACTTCGGCGTACCGAGCCCGGGACTCGGTGTAGCTCATGGTCTTCATGGCAGCCTCCTGTACAGGAAAATGTACAACGGAGAGCGGCTCTGGGCAACGATCCAGCACGTCGCAACAAACCTTGCGTCGCGGCCAAAGGGAAGCAGGACTGCGTCATCCCAGCTACAACTCGGCCGGCCAGGTGGAACGGTGCCCTACTGCGAGGTCGGTCAGGGCCCGCACGTTGCTTCGCACTTCGCTGATCAGTAACCGTCCTGCTCTCGCCGGACAGAGGAGCTTCTCGCCTCCACAGGCGGTCGGTGTGGCTGCATGATCAGGCGATGCAGAAGTCCGGGGAAACCGAGCCGCCACTATCGCTGAGCGATCTTGCTGCGGCCGTCGAGCGCCGTCTCTCCTTGGCTGGCGTGACCCACGAAATCCGATTCGTGCCACCGGTGCGAGACTAGGACCGTGACTCCAGACCGGCTCCGGTTCCTTCTGTGCCTTGCCCTTGTGTTGGGCGGCTCGCTGCTTAATGCAACGGTCGCGTCCGGCGTCTGGGCGGCCGTCATCGCGGTGGTCTCGGTCGCCGCCGTTGCGGTCGTCGCCTCTCGCGGCATTCGCGTCTCGCGACGATAGCCGGCCTTCTCCGTCTGCCACATATCCTGATCGAATGCAACGCCTGCGCGGCCTACGGCTGACTCTGTCGCTCTCGGGCTTGCTCTTAGTCGGCTTGGCGTTTCTGATCCTCCTGGGCTGGGCTGCGTGGGCGGCGCTCTACCACCTGT
>JAQGMS010000100.1 GCA_028292245.1 Ramlibacter sp. | reverse complement strand
GGTTCTTCCTGATCCAGTCGCCGCCGCTGCCCGAAGCCCTGATCGAATCCGACCCGGTGCGCTACTTGCGCAGCGTCATGGGCAGCCGCCACGCCGGCCTGGCCGCGTTCGCGCCCGAGGCGCTGGCGGAGTACGAGCGCTGCGTCCGGATTGCGGGCACCGCGCAGGGCATCTGCGCCGATTACCGCGCCAGTGCCGGCATCGACCTGGAGCATGATCGCGCCGACGTGGCGGCCGGGCAGCAACTTGCGCAGCCACTGCGGGTGTTGTGGGGCGAGCATGGTGCCGTCGGCCGCTGCTTCGACGTGCTGGCGCTGTGGCGCGAGCGGGCGCGGCAAATCACCGGCCGCAGCGTGCCCTGCGGCCACTACATCGCCGAAGAGGCACCGGCGTTGTTGCTGGACGAGGCTTTTGAATTCCTAAGGAGTTGAAGTGATGAGCAAGAAACGGATCGCAGTGATCGCCGGTGACGGCATCGGCAAGGAAGTGATGCCCGAGGGCATCCGCGTGATGGAAGCGGCAGCCGGCAAGTTCGGCATCGACCTCGCGTTCGACCATTTCGATTTTTCGAGCTGGGACTACTGCGAGAAGCACGGCAAGATGCTGCCGGACGACTGGAAGGAGCGGATCGGCGGCCACGACGCGATTTATTTCGGCGCCGTGGGCTGGCCCGAAAAGATTCCGGACCACATTTCGCTGTGGGGCTCGCTGCTGCTGTTCCGGCGCGAGTTCGACCAGTACGTGAACCTGCGGCCGGCCCGGTTGATGCCCGGCATCATCGCCCCGGTGGTGCGCCGCGACGGCAGCGCGCGCCAGCCGGGCGAGATCGACATGTACATCGTGCGCGAGAACACCGAAGGTGAGTATTCCAGCATCGGGGGACGCATGTACCCCGGAACCGTGCGCGAGATTGTCATGCAGGAGACAGTGATGTCGCGCGTGGGCGTCGACCGCGTGCTGAAGTTTGCGTTCGAACTGGCGCAATCGCGGCCGAAGAAGCACCTGACGTCGGCGACCAAGTCCAACGGCATCGCGATCACCATGCCCTATTGGGACGAGCGCGTGGCGGAGATGGGCAAGGCCTACCCCGGCGTCACGCTGGACAAATTCCACATCGACATCCTCACGGCGCACTTCGTGCAGCGGCCCGACTTCTTCGACGTGGTGGTGGCGACCAACCTTTTCGGTGACATCCTTTCCGATCTCGGCCCCGCGTGCACCGGAACGATCGGCATCGCGCCGAGTGCGAACCTCAATCCCGATCGCAAATTCCCGTCGCTGTTCGAACCGGTGCACGGTTCGGCGCCGGACATCGCGGGGCGCAAGATCGCCAACCCGATCGGGCAGATCTGGTGCGGCGCGATGATGCTCGAGTTCCTCGGGCACAAGCAGGCGCATGATGCGGTACTTGCCGCGATCGAAAAAGTGCTGCATCCCGGAAGTGGTGCGCCGCGCACGGCCGATCTTGGCGGCACTGCCGGCACCAGTGACGTGGGTCGCGCGATTGCCGCCGCCCTGTGACGATCCGCGCCGACGGCCGGCGGAATTTCTGCTCGTGAAAATTTGGCGCAGTGCCGCACAAAAATCGGCCCGCAACCCGCATGGAATCTCGTTAAAAAGCGTCTAGAATCCGCCTCCGCGTGTTGTAAACCCGCCTCTCGTATTGACACGGTCTGGGTCCGTGGCTTTAATCGGTCGGTGGCTTTGAAGCCGCGAAAGAAGTCTCCCGCATCCTCGCTCAACGCACCCGATGGTGACCGCAGGATGGGGAGACAATAATTTTTGAAGAGACACCTGATCAACAAATTTCTCTCTACGAGGGGCCCCTTGTGAACAAGACCGAACTGATTGAGCACATCGCAAAGCATGCCGATATCTCGAAGGCCGCCGCCACCCGCGCGCTGGAGTCGATGATCGGCGCCGTAAAAACCACGCTTAAAAAAGGCGGCTCGGTGTCTTTGGTCGGTTTTGGTACTTTCGCGGTCGGTAAACGGGCCGCGCGCAGCGGCCGCAACCCCCGCACCGGCGCAGCGATTAAAATCAAGGCCGCCAAGGTTCCCAAGTTCCGTCCAGGCAAGGCGCTCAAGGATGCGCTGAACTGAACGGCCAGTTTCGGTGGGGTGCTTAGCTCAGCTGGTAGAGCGGCGCCCTTACAAGGCGTAGGTCGGCGGTTCGATCCCGTCAGCACCCACCAACCAAGCGAAGGCGAACAGATGTTCGCCTTTTGTGTTTTTCCAGTCTACGCAGGCCCCAGCAATGTTCGATTTCGTTCGCAAGCACACCAAGATCATGCAGCTGATCCTGTTCCTGCTGATCTTCCCGTCCTTCGTGCTGGTGGGCATCAACGGCTACAACCGCATGAGGGAAAAGGGCGAGGCAGTGGCCAAGGTCGATGGCCATGAAATCCTGCAAGGCGACTGGGACGCCGCGCACAAGCAGGAAGTCGACCGCCTGCGGCAGTCGATGCCGACGCTCGACCCCAAGCTGCTGGATTCGCCGGGTGCGCGCTACGCCACCCTCGAGCGCCTGGTGCGCGACCGCGTGCTGGCCGCCGCCGCCGCGCATGCCAAGCTCGGCGCCACCGATCAGCGCCTCGCGCGCGAGCTGCAGCAGAACGAATTGATCGCCTCTTTGCGCGGCCCCGACGGCAAGCTCGACATGGTCCGTTACCGCCAACTGGTGGGCGCGCAAGGCATGAGCCCCGAGATGTTCGAAGCCAGCGTGCGCGCCGACCTGTCCGCGCGCCAGGTGCTGGCCGGCGTCGGCGGCACCAGCTTCGCCACGCCGGTGCAGGCGGCGCTCTCGCTCGATGCATTCCTGGAGAAACGAGAAGTGCAGGTGGGCCGCTTCGCCGCGGCCGACTATGCAAGCCGGGTCAATCCCGCGGAGACGGAACTGGAAGCGTTCTACAAGGCCAATCCTGCGCTGTTCCAGGCGCCCGAGCAGGCCAGCATCGAATACGTGGTGCTCGACCTGGACACCGTGAAGAAAACCCTGGCGGTGAACGAGCAGGACATCAAGACTTACTACGAGCAGAACTCGGCGCGCCTGGGCGGGCAGGAAGAACGCCGGGCCAGCCATATCCTCGTCGCCGTGCCGAAGGGTGCGCCGGCGGACGAACGCGATAAGGCCAAGGCGAAAGCGCAGGAATTGCTGGCGGCCGTGAAGAAGGCGCCCGACAGTTTCGCGGAGGTCGCCAAGAAGAACTCGCAGGACCCGGGCTCCGCCGCGAACGGCGGCGACCTCGATTTCTTCGCCCGTGGCGCGATGACCAAGGCTTTCGAAGACGCCGCCTTCGCGCTGAAGAAGGGCGAGATCAGCCCTGTGGTGGAGACCGAGTTCGGCTACCACATCATCAAGCTCACCGACCTCAAGTCGCCCAAGCAGCGCAGTTTCGAGGAGATGAAGCCCGAGCTCGAGGCGGAACTCAAGAAGCAGCAGGCCCA
>JAQGMS010000551.1 GCA_028292245.1 Ramlibacter sp. | reverse complement strand
TACGCGGCTGGCGGAGGACGTCGATCTGGTCGTCAAACACAGGTCGCCGCTGGTGATCGCCAGTGTGGGCAATCCGGAGCGTGTTGTTGCCGCGGTAAAAGGCTATGGCGGCCTGGTGTTCTCAGACGTTGCTTCGCTCAAACACGCCCGACGCGCGGCGGAAACCGGCGTCGATGGTCTGATTTTGCTGTGCGGCGGCTCCGGCGGCAATACCGGTTGGCTCAACCCGTTCGCGTTCGTCACCGCCGTCCGTAAATTCTTCGCCGGACCGCTTGTGCTCGCCGGGGCGATCTCCAACGGCCGCCTGATCCATGTTGCGGAAGAACTTGGCGCCGACTTCGCCTATGTCGGCACGCCCTTTATCGCCGCGACCGAGAGCATGGCGGCAGACGACTACCGGCAAATGCTGATCGACAGCAACGCCGACGATATTCAATTGACGGCCGAAGTCACCGGCATCCCCGCCAACATGCTCCGCAAGAGCCTCGAACGCAGCAACTTCAGGCCGGGCGCAAAGCATGATGGTTTCAATCTCCTCAAGGAGATCGAGACGCTGAAGGCCTGGCGCGATATCTGGAGTGCGGGGCAGGGCGTCGGCGATGTCGACCGGGTCGAGCCGGCTGCGGGCCTGGTTGATCGTATGATGAAGGATTACGACGCGGCGCGCGCGGCAGGCCAGCAACGGTTCGCGCGCAAGCTCGCCTCCGCCGAATAGTTTCGGCGGAGATCACGCCCTGGATGAGACGGCGTGGTCAAGCAGGTCGGTAAAGACCTGCGCGATTTCCGCGCCGCTCTTCGGTCCGTCCTGACCGAACCAGCGCGCCATCCAGTTGACGGCGCCCATGAAGAAAAACACGGTCAACTTCGGATCGACTTGCCGAATACTGCCGTCGGCCATACCCTTTTCGATAATGGCCTGCATCTGATGCTGCGCCTTGTCGCGGCGCGCGGCGACAATCTTGCGATTGGCGGGATCGAGCGCCTGGAATTCGACCAGTACCGCGCAATCGCCGATTTCGCTGTTGTGCGATTCGATGAATTCGCTGGCAAATGACAACAGGATTTCGCGCCCGGTCTTGCCGTTCTTATACGCATGCTCGAACGCACGATCGCCGAGATCCTGCGACAACATGTGGCACTCGAACAGGATTTCCTGCTTGTTCTTGACGTAATAATAAAGGGCCGGCTTGGTCACGCCGAGCGTCTTGGCGACATCGTCGAGCGACGTCGCATGATAGCCTCGCAAACTGAAGGCGCGGGCCGCTTCTTTCAGAAGAGCGGTCCGCTTCAGGTTGAATTGCTGGTCGCGGGTCTGAACGGTGTCGTTCCACGCGGCAAGTTGACGGTCACGGCGCGACACGTATCACTCCTGGAATGACATATGAGAACAGCGGTCCGACTCCGGCATATTGGGCTGATTCGTAACCCTCTTGTCGACGTGAACGCACATCGAAATCAAAGGTTGCGGGCGATAATGAGCTTCTGGATGTTGCTGGTGCCTTCGTAGATCTTGCAGACCCGCACATCGCGGCAGTAACGTTCCAACGGGAAATCGCGGAGATAGCCGTAACCGCCATGAATCTGCAGCGCCTCCGAGCACACTTTCTCGGCCATTTCGCTCGCGAACAGTTTTGCGATGGCGGCTTCCCTCATGCAGGGCAGGCCGGCCTCTAGCAAGCGCGCGGCATAGAAATAATACTGCCGCGCGATGTCGACCTGTGCCGCCATGTCGGCAAGGGCGAAGCTGACGCCCTGCAATTCCATGATCGGCTTGCCGGCGACCTCACGTTCGCGTGCATACCGTATGGCTGCGTCGAGCGCTGCCTGTGCAATTCCGACCGCCTGCGCCGCGATGGCGATACGTCCGTCGGAAAGACCCGCCATCATGATGCCGTAGCCGCCACCGAGCGTGCCGAGGATATTTTCCTTGGGAACGCGCAAATCCTCGAGCTGGATCTGGGCGGTATGAGCGGTCCGCTGCCCGAGCTTCTCCTCGACGCGACTGACGATGTAACCTTTAGCAGGGGGCTCGACCAGGAACGTGGTGAAGCCCCGCTTGCCGGCTTCCGGATTGGTGCGTGCGACGATGATGGCAACGCCGGCTTCGCTGCCGTTTGAGATGAATTGCTTGGTACCGTTGATTACGAAGTCGTCGCCGTCGCGGCGGGCCGAGGTTCGAAGGGCCGATGTTTCAGAGCCAGCCTGGGGCTCGGTGATCAAGAAGGCGCCGATCTTTTCGCCGAAGGCCAGCGCCGGAAGCAGGCGTTGCTTCTGCTCTGCGGTGCCATTCTTCGCAATGACATGGGCCGCGCCGAGATTGTGAACATGGACAATGGTTCCGACCCCGGCATCGGCACCCGATAATTCCTCGATCGAAAGACAGTAGGCGAGAAAGCCGGCGCCCGATCCGCCATATTCCTCGGGAACGGTCATTCCCATGAAGCCTTGGGCCGCAAGGGTCTTCAACTCCTCCGTCGGCCATGTCGAAGTATGGTCCCGTTCGGCGGCCGTCGGGACAAGCACATCGCGTCCGAGTTTGCGGGCTGTGTCACGGATCATCCGCTGCTGGTCCGACAAGAACGGCTCTAATTGGGTATCGCCGACATGTTTGTTCATCGCTGGACCGCCCCCACCATCGAGGCCGTCAGCCTCGTTGTTTACGATAAGATACATTAATTTACTCGTCGGTCAAATTGTGCGACGCGCGCCGAAAAAGCTTGCCATTACCCGGCCAGCCCCCGGCGCCCGGCTACGAAACGGGACTCGTGGACATTTCAAGCGGGGCGCCCTTCAGAAGGTGCCGCCAAAGTTGATTGCCTGCGGGGCTTATGTCATCGCACTGGGCGCGTCTTGCGGCCAGCTTCCGATAGGCAGCCGCCTGATTTAACAACTGCGTTTTGAATACGGAGTCTTGTTCGTCGGCCGCTAGGCGTTCAAGGCTTACGGCGCGGCAGTGAGCAGCTTCATCGTGGCTTGGACACTACCCGAGATGAACGAGGCGGCAAACTGAGCGAGCTTACGCGGAGGGTGCATGCGCCGGGCCGCCGGTATTGAGCAGGTTGGAAATGGCGGTTACGAGTTGCGCGGGCGCAAAAGGCTTGCTCAAAAGCAGGCTGTTCGGAACACCCTTGACGGGCCACAGATCGGCGGCAGCGCCGGTCATGTAGATGTTCGGACAATCCGGGTCGATTTCCCGGGCAACCCGCGCGACCTCCCAGCCGTCAATTCGACCGGCCAGGTCGATGTCCGTCACCAGAACGCGATATTTGGTCTGGCCACCCCGTAACAACGTAATGGCTTCTTCTCCTGAGACGACCATGGTCGGTTCGTAACCACCATCACCTAGTGCTTCGTCAATAACTACCTGCATTGTCGTGTCATCTTCGACGATCATGATCACTATGCTTTCCATCGCAAATCCCCCCGCTTAATGCAATGACGCGGGCGGATGACGTTTGTTCCGGAGAAATGTACAAAAGTGTACACAGCAGCAAAGCGTCGGTTGTCTGCCGGCGGAGCCGGGAACGACTGGGATCCTGCGTCGATGGCGACAGATGTCGGGCCATCGCGCCGCCTCGCACGTCGCCGCAATACACGTGCCAAGTTTCGTCGCGGAGCGCAGAGAAGGGCGCCCCGCGAACCTGTACGGAATCGTCTGGGCGTTTCAGGTGAGCGGAGCGCACGCCGAAACGGGGATTCGGCGGGCTGGCTGTAGCTTCGCACCCACCATTCTTTCGTAGTGATAAACGTATTCCGACGCCATGCGCTTTGCCGTAAAACGTTGCTCGAATTGCGCACGGACCTTACGCCGGTCGAGTTCACCGAGACGGGTAACGGCCTCAAGAGCGCCTGCTTCCCCGTCCATGACAAAGCCGGTCACGCCGTGATCGACAACTTCGGGCACCGAGCCGGACCGGAATGCGATGACAGGCGTACCACACGCCATAGCTTCGATCATGACTAGGCCAAAAGGCTCTGGCCAATCGATCGGAAACAGCAATGCCGCGGCTCTCCCAAGGAAATCCTGCTTAGCTTGATCGTCGACTTCACCGACAAGCTGTACCCGATTTCCGTCGATCTGCGGTTGAAGACACTCGCTAAAGTAGCCCCTCTCCCCACCGGGAATTTTAGCCGCAATTTTAAGCGGCATACCCGCTGCACGGGCAATACGAATTGCAACTTCGGGTCCCTTGTCGACCGTGAGCCGGCCGAGAAAGGCAAGGTACGATCCGGGGGCGAACACGCCTTGGAAGGCGCCGACGGGCAAGCCATGATACACGGTGCCAAGCCAGTTGGCATCGCCGAGAGAGGCGCGCTGGTTATGGGATATTGAAACAAAGTTGGCGTTGGGGAAGCTGCGGACCACTTCCGGCAGTCCCGGCAAATCCAGACGGCCGTGGAGTGTCGTGACGAAGGGCACGCCGAGCCGACTGAGCAGCGGAAGATGTAGCCAATCGATATGAGCGTGGACGACATCGAACTGCGCGGCATGGGTCCCGATAGCTTCAAGCAAGGCTGCCTGTGCCGCCATTGGATCGGAAGCCGGCTGGCCGAGCCGAAGCGAGCGCGGCC
>JAQGMS010000481.1 GCA_028292245.1 Ramlibacter sp. | reverse complement strand
GTCCTGATCGGCGCGCGACACCTGGAACTCCTCGGCGACATTCTCGCCGGTCTCCGGCATGGCATCGACGCCGTATTGCGCCTTCATCAGGGGATTGATGAAGCGCCAGCCGATGGTGGTGTCGTAGATCTCGGCGGAGCGCGAAAACGCTTCCGGCGCCTTGCCCATCACGAACGGCGCCCGCGTCATCGATTCGACGCCGCCGGCAATCGCAAGGTCGATTTCTCCGGCGCGGATGGCGCGCCCGGCGGCGCCGACCGCGTCCAATCCCGAAGCGCAGAGCCGGTTCAGCGTAAGGCCGGGACTCGATTCCGGCAGGCCCGCCAGCAGCAGCGCCATCCGCGCCACGTTGCGGTTGTCCTCGCCGGCCTGGTTGGCGCAGCCGAAATAGACTTCGTCGACCTGCGACCAGTCGAGTTTTGGATGCCGCGCCATCAGCGCCTTGATCGGGACCGCCGCCAGGTCGTCGGCGCGCACCTTGGCCAGTGAGCCGCCGAAGCGGCCGATCGGGGTCCTCACGGCGTCGCAAACAAATACATCACCCATTGAATCTCTCCCTGAAACCAGCGTTGCCGCGCCGATTGGCCTGAATTGGGGACGAGTTTTAGGAGGGGGTGCGCGGCAGGTCAATTGAGGGGAACGCGATCCAGCCAAGCGACTAGGGCCGGCAGTTCCCTCTCCCGCTTGCCGGGGGAGCGAGCAGACTGCCCTCGCCGCGCTGTTTCCGTTCAACGCAAGCAGGTGGAAAACGCGGATTGCGGCGGCAAACCGGTAGGATCGGCCAACTAAATTTTGTAGTTTGCGCAGCCCATGACCATCCAGCAGCCGATACCCGTTCCCTTGGATGCCGCGCCTTCAGCGGAAGCAGCGCGCGTCACGCCGATGATGGAGCAATACCTGGAGATAAAAGCCGGGCATCCCGGGCTGCTGCTGTTCTACCGGATGGGCGATTTTTACGAGCTGTTCTTCGAGGACGCCGAAATCGCCTCGAAAACCCTCGGCATCGTGCTGACCAAGCGCGGCAAACATCAGGGCATCGACATCCCGATGTGCGGCGTGCCGGTGGAACGCTCCGAGGATTATCTGCACCGCCAGATCGAGGCCGGCCATCGCGTCGCGGTCTGCGAGCAGACCGAGGATCCGGCCCAGGCGCGGGCGCGCGGCAACAAGAGCGTGGTGCGGCGCGGCGTGATGCGGCTGGTGACGCCGGGCACCCTGACCGAAGACACGCTGCTCGATGCCCGGACCAATAATTATCTGCTGGCGATCGCCCGTGTCAGGGGATCGGCGGGAAGCGACCGTATCGGCCTTGCCTGGATCGATATCTCCACCTCCGAATTCATCGTCACCGAATGCGCGACCGGCGAACTCGCCGCCACGCTGGCGCGGATCAATCCCAATGAAGTGATCGTGACCGACGCGCTGTATGGCGATCCTGATCTGGGGCCTGCCTTGCGCGAATTGCCGGCGGTGACGCCGCTGACCCGCGACTATTTCGACAGCGCCACCGCGGAGCGGCGGCTGTGCGATTACTTTGCCGTTGCCACCATGGACGGGCTGAGCGCGATGTCGCGGCTCGAGGCCACTGCCGCCGCTGCCGCCGTCACCTATATCGATCGCACCCAGGTCGGAAAGCGCCCGCCGCTGTCGCCGCCGTCGCGCGAGGCCGCCGGCACCACCATGGCGATCGATCCTGCGACCCGCGCCAATCTCGAACTGACGCGGACGCTGGCCGGCGAACGGCGGGGATCGCTGCTCGACGCCATCGACTGCACCGTGACCCCCGCCGGATCGCGGCTTCTTGCCCAAAGACTGGCGGCGCCGCTCACCGAGAGCACCGCGATCGCGCGCCGGCTCGATGCCGTCGCCGCCTTCGTGGCCGATGGCGCGGCGCGCGACGATATCAGGACCACGTTGCGATCAGCCCCCGACATGTCGCGCGCGCTGGCGCGATTGTCGGTCGGGCGCGGCGGCCCGCGCGACCTTGCCGGTCTGCGCGACGGCATCCTGGCGGCCGATGCCGCGCTGGCGCGGCTGGCGCAACTCGAAGCGCCGCCGCCGGAAGTCATGGCCATCATGGAGGCGCTGCGCCGCCCCTCGCGCGACCTCGCGCGGGAATTCGAGCGCGCGCTGGCCGAGCAACTGCCGCTGATCAAACGCGACGGCGGTTTCGTGCGCGAAGGTTATGAGACAGCCCTCGACGACACCCGCAATCTGCGCGACGCCTCGCGGCTCGTGGTCGCCGCGATGCAGTCGCGCTACGCCGAGGACACCGGCGTCAAGGGGCTGAAGATTCGCCACAACAATGTGCTCGGCTATTTTGTGGAAGTCACCGCGCAGCACGGCGACAAGCTGATGGCGCCGCCGCTGAACGCGACCTTCATTCATCGCCAGACGCTGGCCGGGCAGACGCGCTTCACCACATCGGAGCTCGGCGAGATCGAAGCCAAGATTGCGAACGCCGGCGACCGCGCGCTCGGGTTGGAGCTGGAAATCTTCGAGCGGCTGTCCGCCATGGTGATGGCGGCCAGCGACGATCTGCGCGCCGCGGCCCACGGCTTTGCATTGCTCGATGTCGCGACCGCACTGGCAAAGCTCGCGGTCGATGACAATTACGTGCGGCCCGAGGTCGACGGTTCGCTCGGCTTTGCGATCGAGGGCGGCCGGCATCCGGTGGTCGAACAGGCGCTGAAGCGCGACGGCCAGCCCTTTATCGCCAATGCCTGCGACCTCTCACCTGGACCCGCACAAAAATCCGGCCAGATCTGGCTGATCACCGGCCCCAACCTGGCCGGCAAATCGACCTTCCTGCGCCAGAACGCGCTGATCGCGCTGCTGGCGCAGATCGGCAGTTTCGTACCGGCAAGCCGCGCCCGCATCGGCATCGTCGACAGGTTGTTCTCCCGCGTCGGCGCGGCCGATTACCTGGCGCGTGGCCGTTCCACCTTCCTGTTGGATATCGTGGAAACCGCCGTGATCCTCATTAAGGCCAGCGAGCGCTCGCTGTTGATTATGGATTAGAT
>JAQGMS010000020.1 GCA_028292245.1 Ramlibacter sp. | reverse complement strand
CTGACGCTGTGGCTGGCGGCCGCGCGGCACGTTCGGCCCGGCTAGCGCCTCAGACGATCTCGATTTCCGGACACGGGAAGATGAACTTGCCGCCGTCGGCCAGGAAGTCGCGCTCACGCCGCAGGATGCCGTCCTTGAAGTGCCAGGGCAGCACCAGGAAATAGTCGGGCTTCATCGCGCGGGCCTGCGCCTCCGAGATGATCGGGATGTGGGTGCCCGGCGTCACGCAACCGAACTTCTCGCTGTTGACTTCGGCGATGGCCGGGATGTGCTCCGGGCCGAGCCCGCAGAACTGCAGCAGCACATTGCCCTTGGTCGAGGCGCCGTAGCCCAGGATCTTCTTGCCGTCGCCGACCAGGCCGTTGACCAGGCGGGTCAGGTCGTCTCGGTGGCGGAACACCCGCTCCTCGAAATCGCGGAACGGCCGGGGCGTGGCCAGCCCCATGCGGTCTTCCTGCTCCAGCAGCCAGTCGATTACCGGCTGGTTCACCTTGACGGACTTGTCGCGGCGGAGCGTCGCCGTCACGGCGAAGCTGCCGCCGTTCACGTTGTTCATCATCACGTCGACGACCCGCAGGTCGGCCGCCTCCAGGATCTTCTGCACGACCTGCAGCGAGTAGTACTCCAGGTGCTCGTGGCAGATCGTGTCGTAGGAGTTGAGCCTGAGCATCGATGGCATGTAGCTCTGCTCGAAATGCCAGACACCGCCGTCGGCCAGCACCGAGGCTACCTCGCGCGCGAAAGCGACCGGGTCGTCCAGGTCGTAGAACATCGCGATCGACGTGATGATCTTCGCGGGCTTGGCGCTTGCGGAGCGATAGACCGCGGCGCTGAAGAAATCGGCCCGCACCTTGATCTCGGGCGTGTAGTAGGCGGCAAACTTGGCGGCCGTCGGGTCGATGCCGATCCGCTCCACGCCCGGTGCGTCATACGCCTTGAGCAAGGTCGCGTCGTTGCTGCCGATGTCCAGCACGCAATCGCCCGGGCCCAGCGGCACCAGCCGCTGCAGCATGCGCACCTTGTGCGCCAGATGGTCGATCATCGACTGGTTCAGGCCCGAGCGGTAGCCGTAGTTCTCGCCGTACATGTCCGAGGCGGCGAACGAATGGCGCAATTGCAGCAGGCCGCTGTCCGGGCACCAGACCAGCTCCAGCGGGCTCACGGCCACCGGCTCCGCGGCGGTGCGCGGGAACACGCCGGTGAGGGCCTGGCGGCCGAGGTTCAAGACCGGCACCAGGTGCGAGCTGCCGCCGACGCGGCACCGGGTGATCTCCTGATAGTCGCTCATGAGGCGGGTATTATTGCCCGGGAACCCATCCTCGACCTTCGCAGGCCTACGCTTGACCCCCCTACTCGTGACCGGCCTGACCGGCTTCGTCGGCTCCCATCTGGCACAGCAGGCCGGTGCCGCGGACCTGTGCAGGGACGGGCAGATGGCGGACCTGCGCAATTTCGACCAGGTGGCCGCTGCCGTCGCCGCGTTGCGCCCCCAATCGGTGATCCATCTGGCGGCGCAGAGTTCGGTCGCGCAATCGCTGCTAGATCCCATAGCGACCTACCAGGTCAATTTCACCGGCACCCTCAACCTGCTGATGGCGTTGCGCGACAGCGGCTTTCGCGGCCGCATGCTCTATGTCGGCTCGGGCGACGTCTATGGCAGCGTCGCCGAAAGCCTGTTGCCGGTGACCGAAGACGTGCCGCTGCGGCCGCGCAATCCCTACGCCGTGAGCAAAGTGGCGGCGGAAGCGCTTTGCTATCAATGGAGCCAGTCCGGCCCGTTCGAGATCGTGATGGCGCGCCCCTTCAACCACATCGGCGCCGGCCAGGGCACCCAATTCGCGGTGGCGGACTTCGCGCGGCAGATCGTGGCCTTTCGAAAAGGGCGCGGACCCGACAAGCTCACCGTCGGCGACATCCATGCAACCCGTGACTTCACCGACGTGCGCGACATCGTGCGAGCTTATGGCGAACTGTTGCGGGCCGGGCTCAACGGCGAGGCCTACAACGTCTGTTCCGGCGTCGAGCGCAGCCTGCGCGAGATCATCGACGCGCTGTTTCGCACCAGCGGCGTGACCATGGAGGTCGAAATCGACGCCCAGCGCCTGCGGCCCTCCGAGCAGCGGCGCATGCGGGGCAGCTACCATAAGCTGCGGACCCACACCGGCTGGGAGCCCGCGGTTCCGCTGGAGCAGACCCTGCAGGACATACTGGACTATTGGGACCGGAAGGACGAAGTGTGAACAAGACTGCGCTGATCACCGGCATCACCGGCCAGGACGGGGCCTACCTTTCGCAGCTGCTGCTTGAAAAGGGGTACCGCGTCCACGGCGTGCTGGCCCGCCGCTCCACCGACACACTGTGGCGGCTGCGCCACCTGAAGGTGCTGGACGACGTCAACCTGTTCGACGGCGACATCACCGACCTGTCGTCCATGATCCGCATCGTCGAACAGTCCAAGGCGCAGGAGATATACAACCTGGCGGCGCAGAGCTTCGTCGGCAGCTCCTGGTCGCAGCCGCTCCTGACCGGCGCGGTGACCGGCCTGGGCGCCGTGAACCTGCTGGAAGCCATGCGCATCGCCAATCCGCAGGCCCGGTTCTACCAGGCCAGCACCAGCGAGATGTTCGGCCAGATCCGCGAGCCGGTGCAAAGCGAGACCACGCCGTTCTACCCGCGCAGCCCTTATGGCTGCGCCAAGCTGTACGCCCACTGGATGACGATCAACCATCGCGAAAGCTTCGGCCTGCACGCCTCCAGCGGCATCCTGTTCAACCACGAGTCGCCGCTGCGCGGCATCGAGTTCGTCACGCGCAAGGTCACCGACGCGGCCTCGCGCATCAGGCAGGGCAAGCAGAAGAAACTCAGGCTCGGCAACATCGACGCCCGGCGCGACTGGGGTTTCGCGGGTGATTTCGTGCAGGCCATGTGGCTGATGCTGCAGCAGGACGAGGGCGATGATTT
>JAQGMS010000397.1 GCA_028292245.1 Ramlibacter sp. | reverse complement strand
CGTCCTCGGAGAACTCCGCACTGTCGACGCCATCGCAGCGGAGCACCTGGCTCTGGAGGGGGCGCGCACTGATGGTGCCCGGTCAACGGACTCTGGCGGGCCGGACCTGCCCGGGCTAGCATCCGGCTATTACTCCCTTTCGAAACAGGAGAATCCCATGTCCGAAGAAGCACTATGGAACATCGTGTTGGTGCACGGCGGCTTCGTCGACGGATCAGGCTGGCAGGGTGTGTACGACCTGCTCACCGCAGACGGCTACGGCGTTCAGGTCGTCCAGAACCCGACCGTCTCCCTGGCCGGCGACGTCGCCGCCACCAAGATGGCCATTGCCGGCTGCGAGGGCCCCGTCGTCCTCGTCGGCCACTCCTACGGGGGTGTTGTCGTCACAGAGGCTGGCACCGACGAGAAGGTCGCGGCCCTGGTCTACATCGCCGGGTTCGTCCCCGACACGGGCGAATCCGTGAACACGCTGATCGCCGATCCGCCGCCCGGCGCGCCGGTCCCGCCGATCCTTCCGCCCCAGGACGGGTTCCTTTTCCTGGACCGCGAAAAGTTCGCCGCTTCATTCGCGGCGGACGTGCCGCCAGGGCAGGCGGCGTTCATGGCTGACTCGCAGGTCCCTTGGGGCGTCGACGCCCTCCAAGGTGCGGTCACCAAGCCCGCCTGGCGGGACTTGCCCAGCTGGTACCTGCTCACCACCGAGGACCGGATGATCCCGCCGGCCGCCCAGAAGGCGATGTCGGAACGGGCGGGTTCATCGGTCACCGAGGTCGCCGCAAGCCACTCCGTCTACGTCTCCCAGCCGCAAGCCGTGGCATCCCTGATCAAGGAAGCCGCTGAGCAGCGCAGCTAGCGTCCGCGCAGCTGGGTTGTACCGGTGCGCGAACGCCACCGTCAGCCGTGGTCAGCGCGTTCTGGCGATCGGTCGAGGCGGAGCAAATGCCATCGCCATGCGTCAAGTCCGACGAAGGGCCCGTCGACGAGATCGTCACCGACGCGCTCGAAAACTCATGTCCCTGCGGCGCGTTGTCTTGGTCGTCCCGGAGCAACAAGTCATCTTTCATTCACGTCGTCGATCTGGTACGGCTGGACCAAGATCGACGGCTGCGGCTGCGGACTCTGCCCCTCACCGGGCTGAAATTCGACAAGTCGTTCATCGACACGGTGAACACCGATCCCCCTCTGCGATCCTCGTCCCCGCCGTCATAGCCCTGGCAAAAGCCCTCGGGCTCACGACACCAGCCGAAGGCGTCGAACGTGAAGCCCAGCTCGCCGTCCTGCGCGACCTGAGTTGCGACATCGCGCAAGGCTACTTCATCTCCCACCCCTTGCCGGCGCACGAGATCGATTGGGCACGGCCGGACCGGGAAACGGTGCGCGCCTGATTTGGCTACTATGAAGGGAACCATCGCCGCGCTGGGTACGATCGCGAGTGTCACGCTCACCTCGGTTCTCAGAGCTATCTGATTCACGACGGTGTCGCCGGCGGCTTGACGGCGGCGGCGATGAGTCGCGCGCCCGGCTGGGAGGCGCAATGCTGCGGGAGTTCATCGCTTCGGTGGTCGTGTTGCCTCCTCTCGTGGTGGACGTCCCGTCCCCCGGTAGCTGGTCACGCGCCCGGGTGCCAGTTTGAGGAGGCCAGCCAGGCGTGGAGGTCGAGGACGTCGGGTACGAGTGCGCGGGTCGCCTCGAAGTCGGCCTGGTAGGCGGGCGTTTCGGCGAACCAGCGGAACATTGCGGCCGTGTCGCCGAAAGAGGCGATGGCCTCGAGCGGCAGGGCCTCGTACCGCGCGGGAAGGCCCGCGTACGCTCCGATGGCCTTCGCGATCTGCGAGCCGGTGAGCGTGTCGCCGGCGATCTCCACACTGCTGCCCTCGACCGCGGTTCCGCCGAGCAGGATGGCCGCAGCGGCCCGGCCGATGTCGCGCACGGCGACCATCTGCAGCGGGATGCCGTCGGGAAGCGCCATCCGGACGACCACCTGGCCGCTCTCGACGCTCGTCATGAATCCGGACAGGTTATCCATGAAAAGGACAGGCCGGAGGAAAGTGTGATGGATGCCCAGAGTTTCGATGTGCTCTTCGACGCGGCGTTTGCTCTCGAAGTGCGGAACGCCCGACTCGCGCTCGGCGCCACCGACGGAGCTGAACACGAGGTGTGGGACACCCGCGCGAGCGGCGGCGTCGGCGGTCGCGATCCCGGTCGCCGCCTCCTGCTCGGTGCCGCCCGGGAACGGGGTGGTCATCGCGAACGCGGCATCCACCCCGTCAAACAGAGCGCCGAGCGACGCCGGGTCCGTGAGGTCGCCGACCGTCAGCTCGACTCCCCGATCCGCCAGCGCCCGCGCGGCCGGTTTGTCCGGATCACGAACGAGGGTACGCACCTGCACACCCTGCGTCAGCAGCGCGTCGATGACGGAGCCGCCCTGATTACCCGTCCCGCCCACGACGGCGATCAAAGGTGTGCCAGTGGATAGTGTAAAACTTGTCGACATGATGTTCTCCTCTGGACTAGTCGGACAACAATGAAAACGGAAGCCGGCTAATGAATATTCCAAAGGTGCCCACAAACGGAAGACCCGCCGACTTCACTGCGGAGGTCGACGGTGTTATTGGCCCACTGATTCCGACTCTCGCGCGTGCGCATCGGGCGATGTCGCAGGAGCTGCTCCGGGGCACGGGCCTTAGCGCCGGCCAGGAGTTGCTTCTCATGCGTCTCTTTGATCGGCCTGCGCAGTCGCAGGCCAGCCTCACCCGATGGTTGGGTGTGGAGCCTCCGACGACGGCGAAGATGCTCGCCCGCATGGAGAAAGCAGGCTTCGTGGAGCGGGCACGGTCCGTAACTGATCGCCGTGTCACCCTGGTCACGCTGACTTCGGCGGGACGGGCCCTTCATCGACGCGTCTCAACGGTCTGGGAAGACCTCGAACGGGTCACGACGACTGACCTCACGGATGCCGAGATACAGGAACTGGAGCGCCTCCTGCGTCGGCTGATCGCGAACCTCCACACCGACCACGAGGCACCCACTGGCTGCTAGTCATGCGGCCGAAGACGGGTGCTGCTGAGTAGGACTATTCGTTACGGCCGCAGTACCAGTTTTCCGTGGGTGTGTCGCTGTTCGAGTTCGCGGTAGGCGTCCTGCACGTCGTCGAGGGGGAAGACTCCAGCGATTGGCACTTCCAACTCGCCATGCGCGATGAGCTCTGCCAGTTCGGCGACCACTGACACATTTGACGCGTCCGCTCCGCCGGCCGACTGGACACCGAACTGCTCAACGGCGCCGAAATCGGTGATCGTGTCGATCCGGTCAGTTGAGATTCCGAGATCCTCGACAGCCATCGAAACATATCCACCGCCGAAGAAGTCCAACAGTGCATCGATGTGTCCGGACGGTGCCGCGGCACGTAGCCGGCGCGGAAGATCGTCACCGTAGTTGACCGGGATAGCGCCATGGTCGGAGAGCCAGGAGTCGTTGGACGGCCCAGCGATGCCGAGCACCGTGGCGCCCGCGCGCTTCGTGAGTTGAACCGCGATCGAACCGACGCCGCCGGCCGCCCCCGCAATAGCCACCGTATCGGTCGAGGTGAGACGCACCGCACGCACGGCGGCGTAGGCAGTGACGCCTGCAACATAGAGAGAACCGGCCACCTCCCACGGCACCGCGATTGGCTTCAGGGTCACCTGATCCGCCGGCACCGACACGTACTCGGCATGGCTGGATCGTCGGGTCGAGAACCCGATCACCTCATCACCGACCGCGAACTCACTGACCCCGGAGCCGAGCCCGGCCACCACGCCCGCGAAGTCGCTGCCCTGACCTGAGGGAAAGCTCAACGGAAAGATGTCCTTCACAGAACCGCTTCGAAGCACAGACTCGCTGATAACGATGCCGGCCGCCTTTACCCCAACCAAAACTTCCCCTGCGCCGGGGGCAGGCCGTGGTACGTCGCGCACCTCGAGAACGTCGATACCACCGTATTGACCCAGCTGCACTGCCTTCATGAATGCCTCCTCGCGCTCATAATCCCCTCCCCTACATAACGTTAGCCGACTTACTATTTTTTCGACAGGGGCCAACCCGGCTCTTCAAGCTTGTCAGCGACCCGGGTGCGTCCTCGGCGGCCCACTCTTCCGGTCGTTAGATCATGATGACGTCCCACGTCATGTGGTTCCCGGTCGGCGCGACGCCCCAGAGCTATCGGGTGTGGCGGTGTGCGGGGGCGAACTGTGCCGCGCGGTCGGCCTCTTCGGCGCGGATGAGGTGCACGAGCGCGTTGATGAGGGCCAGGTGGGTGAACGCCTGTGGGAAGTTGCCGAGGTGACGGCCGCTCACCGGATCCAGCTCCTCAGCGTAGAGGCCCAAGGGACTGGCGAGGGACAGCAGACGTTCGCACAGTGCCTTGGCGCGTACCACCTCTCCGATCTCGACGAGGGCTGAGACGAGCCAGAACGAGCAGGTCGTGAAGGTCCCCTCGACGCCGGTGAGTCCGTCGTCGGTCTGCTCGGGGCGGTAGCGCAGGACGAGCCCGTCCCTGGTGAGTTCATCGGCGATGGCCAGGACGGTGGCGCGCACGCGTGGATCGTTGGCGGGCAGGAACCGGACGAGGGGGACAAGGAGCAGGGAGGCATCGAGGTTCGTCGTGCCGTAGGACTGGACGAACACACCGCGGTCGTCGACACCATTGCGGCAGATGTCCTCATGGATCTCCTCGGCGATGGTGTCCCACTTCCGGGCGTAATCAGCCTGACCGTGCAGGCGCGCCAGCCGGGCACCACGATCCAGGGCGACCCAGCACATGAGCTTTGAGGAGGTGAAGTGCTTCGGTTCGCCACGGACCTCCCAGATGCCGCGGTCGGGGTCCCGCCAGTGGGCGGCGGCCTGCTCGACCTGGCGGAGCAGGACGGGCCAGAGCGGCTCGGGGAGCTGGTCACGGGACTTGGCGTGGAGGTAGACGGAGTCCAGCATGGTGCCCCAGAC
>JAQGMS010000329.1 GCA_028292245.1 Ramlibacter sp. | reverse complement strand
TGACGGGGCCGGCCTGCTGCTTGTGCAGCTCCCCTTCGCCGGTCGGGCCGCCCTCCACGATGTGGCCGCTCCAGCCGAACCACATGCCGCCGGTCTGCTGCAGCGATTCACCGAGCGCGACGGCCAGGCCGCCGGCCGCGGTCTTGCGCGGGTCGGCGACGCGGTTGGAGACGACGACGAGGCGCCCCATCGCGCTAGATCACCGTGTCCCAGGGCGCCGACAGCCGCACCGCGGCGTTGATCAGGCCGACCATGGAATAGGTTTGCGGGAAGTTGCCCCACATCTCGCCGGTCACCGGGTGCGTGTCCTCCGACAGCAGGCCCAGCGGATTGCGGCTCTGGAGCATGACCTCGAAGATCTCGCGCGCCTGGCCCTTGCGGCCGATGCGTGCGAGCGCATCGATGCGCCAGAAGGTGCAGATGTTGAACGCCGTCTCGGGCTTGCCGAAATCGTCGGGCGCTTCGTAGCGCCGCATGTAGGGGCCGTCGCAGAGGGATTTCTCCAGCGCGTCGACGGTGGCGATGAAGCGCGCGTCGTGCGGGTCGATGAAGCCAACTTCGGCCATCAGCAAGGCGCTGGCATCCAGGTCGCGCCCGCCGAAACTCTCGGCGAACGACTGGCGCTGGTCGCTCCAGGACTCGCGCAGGATGCGCTCGCGGATCACGTCGGCGCGCTCGCGCCAATGGCGGATGCGATCGGGCATCTGCAGGCAGGCGGCGACTTTCGCCAGCCGGTCGCAGGCGGCCCAGCTCATGAGCGCGGACGAGGTATGGATGCGCGCGCGCGTGCGCAGCTCCCACATGCCGGCATCGGGCTGGTCGTAGACCCGGAAGGCCTGCTCGCCGACCGCTTCCAGATGGCCGAACTCGACCTTGCCGGCGCGCCGGAACAGCCGATGGTCATGGAACGACTGCGCGGCGCCCAGGATGATGTTGCCGTACACATCGTGCTGGAAGTGCTCTTGCGCCTGGTTGCCCACCCGCACCGGCCCCTGGCCGCGATAGCCCGGCAGGTGACCCAGGATCGCTTCGGGCAACTGTTCTTCCTGCCCGATCCCGTAAAGCGGCTGGATGTGGCCGCCGCGCGAGCGCACGACGATGTTGCTCAGCCAGCGCAGGTAGTCCTCCATGGTTCCCACTTCGGACAGGCTGTTGAGCGCCCGCACCACGAAGAAGGCGTCGCGCAGCCAGCAGTACCGGTAGTCCCAGTTGCGCCCGCTGTTCGGCGCCTCGGGGATGCTGGTGGTCATGGCCGCGACGATGGCCCCGGTGTCCTCGGCCAGCGACATCTTCAGCGTGATGGCGGCGCGGATCACCGCGTCCTGCCACTCCAGCGGGATCGCCAGGCGCCGGGTCCAGGTGGTCCAGTAGGCCGCGGTTTCCTGCTCGAACAGGCGCGCGGTCTCCTCGATGCCGCCCATCAGCGTCTCGTCCGGCCCCAGGATGAAATTCATCTGGCGGTCGACGACGAAGAAGGTTTCGGACAGCATGTAGTTCAACGGTGCATCGCAGGTCAGGCGCAGGATCTGCGACGTCCCGACATAGCGGATGTTGTGGCTGCCCTGTGTGATCACCGGCACTTGCCGTCCCCAGTCGAAGCGCGGTCGCATCACCACCCGCACCCGCGGCGTGCCGGACAACACCTTGACGCGGCGGATCAGCGTCAGCGGCCGGAACATCCGGTCACGGCTGGAAAAGCGCGGCGCGAAATCGGTGATCTCGATGCCCTGGCCGTGGCGGTCGTACAGGCGCGTGCGCAAGATCGCGGTGTTGGGCTTGTAGTCCTGCTCGCTGCGCTGGAAGTCCTCGATCTCGATCGCCCAGGCTGCGCCGTTCTCACTCGGGTCGAGCAACGCATTGAAGACCGGATCGCCGTCGAAACGCGGCAGGCAGCACCACACGATGCGGCCGCGCTCGTCGATCAGCGCGCGGTACGCGCAGTTGCCGATGACGCCGAGGTTCAGCGACGGCGGGGCTGTCTGGGGGCTTGTGTTCATGCGCTGACCTTTGCCGCCTTGGCGGCCACGGCGGCTTGCAGTTGATATCGCAACGCGGCCGGCGAGGTGATGCGCTGCCACGCGACGGTTGAGCCTTCGCCCACTTTCACGCCCAGGCCTCCCACACGCTGCACCGTGGAAAAACCGACCTCGTCGGTGAAGTCGTCGCCGACAAATACCGGCGTGCGTCCGGCGAAAGGCGGCTCGTGCAGGAAAGCCTCGATCGCGCGGCCCTTGCTCGCGCCGCCGGGCTTGGCCTCGACCACCATCTTGCCGCGCAACAGCGTCAGGCCGGGCGACTCTTCCACCGCGGCCTGCATCGCCTCCAGGCACACGCTTTCGAGTTCCGGTGCCTGCCGGTAATGCAGGGCGATCGAGCCGCGCTTGTTCTCCACCCGCAATTGGGGATGCTTTGCCGCCAGCTTGAGCGCCGCCTCCTCGATGTGTTGCAGGGAATAGGTCGCCAACAGCGACACCGTGCCGCGGGCATCGCGCCGCTCGGCGCCATGCACGCCGGCTACCGGCAACTTGAGCGGATGCAGGAAGGCGTCGATCTGCTCGATCGGCCGGCCCGAAATCAAGGCCACGGCGCCGCCCAGGTAACCGCTGAGCGCGTCCAGTGTGCCGACCAGCCCGGAAGGCACGATCACGGCTTCCGGCTGAGGCGCCAAGTCAACCAGGCTGCCGTCGAAATCGAGAAACAGGGAGCACGAGGGGCAAAGGATGTCCACAAAATTCATAGTCGTTCACCCTAGCAGCGCCTCCGGCCGAGCACTAGGCAGGCCGAGCCCTTAGCGGCGTAGGACCACGCCTACGGCCGGATGGGAATGATGACCTCAAGACGCGTATAAGCTTCTCATCCTTTCCACCGTTGAATGCCAACGAAGAGGCGCCATGGACTACTCCCACTACCGCACCCTCGCAATCACCCGTCGCGGGCCCGAGGACACCGTGCTCGACATCCAGATGAAGGCACTCAACGGCAAATTGCCGACGGCCGGCCACGAAGGCCATGCCGAACTTTCACAGATCTGGCGCGACGTCGGCGCCGACGACTCGGTGCGTTGCGCCGTGCTGCGCGGCGAGGGCCAGGGCTTCTCCGGCGGCGGCGACCTGGCGCTGGTGGAGGACATGGCAACCAACTTCGAGGTGCGCACGCGGGTCTGGAAGGAAGCGCGGGACCTGGTCTACAACGTGATCAATTGCGACAAGCCGATCGTCAGCGCGCTGCACGGCCCGGCCGTCGGTGCAGGACTGGTGGCGGGGCTGCTGGCCGACATCTCTATCGCCGCGAAGAACGCGAAGATCGTCGACGGCCACACGCGGCTGGGTGTCGCGGCCGGCGACCATGCGGCGATCGTCTGGCCGCTTTTGTGCGGCATGGCCAAGGCCAAGTACTACCTGATGCTGTGCGAAGCGGTGACCGGCGAGGAAGCCGAGCGCATCGGCCTGGTCTCGCTGGCCGTGGAGGAAGCGCAATTGCTGCCCAAGGCCTACGAGATCGCCGACAAGCTGGCGCTGGGCTCGCAAAGCGCGATCCGGTGGACCAAGTATTCGCTCAACAACTGGCTGCGCCAGGCCGGGCCGGCATTCGACACTTCGCTGGCGCTGGAATTCATGGGCTTTGCCGGGCCGGACGTGAAGGAAGGCCTCGCGTCGCTGCGCGAACGGCGCCCACCCAAGTTCTGAAGTTCTGGGCGCGAACTGGGTGGCTCCGGCGATAATCGGGGCATGCAACGCTTGCGCAACGCCGCCTTACTCGCCCGCCTGGTGCTGGCGTGGTTCGCGTTGTCGATCGGCGTGGCCGTCGCCTCGCCGGTCATCAAGCCGCAGGGCATCGAGCTGATCTGCTCGGGCAGCGGCGCGATCAAGCTGCTGGCCCAGGGGGACGACGCGGGCAAACCCCTTGCAGCGCACACGCTGGATTGCCCGCTGTGCGCGCCGTTCGCCGCGCCGCCCGTGGCCAACCAGGGTCTCGCGCACTCGCTGCCGCTGGCCCATGCGGTGCAAGCCATTCCCGCCGCGCGCATTGCCGCGCTTACCGCCGCGCCACCCCCGGCGCGCGGCCCACCGACGCTCTGCTTCCTCTGACCAGTGCCGTGCCGCGCCTTGTGCGCCGCCGGTTTCTCTCATGGGTTCACCGGAGTGTTCTATGTTTCCGACCCGCCTTGCCATCGCCTTGGCCGCGGCGTTTCCTCTTTCCGTCCTGGCCGACGAGCCGGCGCCTGTGCGTTCCCTGGGCATCGTCACGGTCACGGGCGGCCGGCCGACCTCGTTGCCCACGCAGATCCCCACCACGATGGAGGGCGTCACGCGCGAGCAGATCGAGCGCACGGTCAATGCCACCGACAGCGAGGACGCCCTCAAGTACTTTCCGAGCCTGCTGGTGCGCAAGCGCTATATCGGCGACTACAACCACGCCATCCTGTCCAGCCGCGCTTCGGGCACGGGCAATAGCGCGCGCTCGGCCGTGTATGCGGACGGCATCCTGTTGTCCAACTACCTGGGCAACGGTGTCGGCGGCTTGAGCTTTCCGCCGCGTTGGGGCCTGGTGACGCCGGAAGAGATCGAGCGCGTCGATGTCATGTACGGGCCGTTCTCCGCCGCCTATCCGGGCAACTCGGTGGGCGCGGTGGTGGAATATGTGACGCGCATGCCCACAAGGTTCGAGGTCCACGCGCAGGCCGGCTTCACTACCCAGCCGTTCGAGTTGTACAACACGAGCGCCACCTATCGCGCCTGGCAGTCCAGCGCGTCCGCCGGGAACAAGTCAGGCGACTGGGCCTGGTGGTTCAACGCCAGCCACACCGACAGCCATGGCCAGCCACTGACCTTCGCCACGCGGCTGGTGAGTAGCGGCACGCCCGGTGCCGCGGGAACCGCCGTCACCGGCGCCGTGCTGGACCGCAACAACGCCAACGCACCCATCTATGTGCTGGGCACCGGGACCGAGTACCACACGAGCCAGGATCACCTGAAGGCCAAGCTGGCCTATGACATTTCGCCCACGGTGCGAGTGGCCTACACATTGGGCGTGTGGCAGAACAGTTCCGAGGGGCGCTCCGTTTCCTACCTGCGCGATGCTGCGGGCCAGCCGGTCTACAGCGGGCCGGTCAACATCGGCGGCCGCTCGTTCGCCGCCGTCAACGGCGCGGATTTTGCGCTGACCAACGAAAGCCTCACGCACTACATGCACGGGCTCTCGATCAAGAGCAACGCCAAGGGCAATTTCGATTGGGAAGTGGCGGCCAGCCTGTATGACTACGGCAAGGATGAGAAGCGGCAGAACGGGGGCAGCAATACCTTGCCCGCGGCGGCGCAAGGCGGCAGCGGCACACTCGCCGACGGCAGCGGGACCGGCTGGAACACACTGGCCTTGCGCGGCACCTGGCGGCCCGCGGGTGTGGCGGGGGCACACATCGTGGACTTCGGTTTCCAGCAGGAGGGCTACCAGCTGCGCTACCTGACCTCCAACATCGCGGGCAACTGGATCGGCGATCCGGCCGGCAGCGTGGCCAGCGACGTGGGCGGCAAGACGCGGCTGCAAAGCTTCTACGCGCAAGACGCATGGGCCTTCGCGCCGAAATGGAAGACCGTGCTGGGCGGCCGCGCGGAATCCTGGACGGCCACGCAGGGCTTCACGCGGATCGCCGGCGCCCCGGCGATCGACACGTCGTGGCCGCAACGGCGCGAGTCTTACTTCTCACCGAAGGCCGCGCTTTCGTACCAATGGGCGGCGGACACGGTACTGAAGGCGTCTGCCGGACGGGCGGTACGGATGCCGACGGTGGCCGAGCTCTATGGCGCGACGTCCACCACCAACTCGCAGTTCATCAACGACCCGAACCTGCGGCCGGAGAAATCCTGGACCGCCGAACTGAGCGCGGAGAAGGACCTGGGCAACGCGCTCGCGCGGCTGACTTTCTTCACCGAGGACACGCGCGACGCGTTGTATTCGCAGGCTACGCTCGACGCGGTGGCCAACCGCAATGTGACCCGGGTGCAGAACGTGGGCCGCATCGGCACTCGCGGGCTGGAAATCGCCTATAACGGCAACGATGTGCTGGCCAAGGGCCTCGACCTGGGCGGCAGTGCCACCTACGCGCAATCGCTGGTCAAAGAGAACGCCGGCTTCGTCGTGGTGCCCGGCGACACCATCGGCAAGCAGCAGCCCAACATTCCGAAGTGGCGCGCCACCGCGCTGGCCAGCTATCGCTGGGACGCGCGCTGGACCACTTCGCTCGGTGCGCGCTACAGCGGCCGGCAATACCGGACGCTGGACAACAGCGACGTCAACGGATTCACCTACCAGGGCGTCAGCAAGTATTTCACCGTCGACCTGCGCGTGCGCTGGCAGATCGACAGGTCGATGAGCGCCGCCTTCGGCATCGACAATCTCAACAACTACAAATACTGGAATTTCCATCCTTACCCCCAGCGCAGCTACAGCGCTGAACTGAAGTACGACCTATGAAAACGCTACCCCTTCCTTCGATTGCTTTCGCCGCGCTGGCAACTTTGTCCGCAAGCGCCGTCGCCCATGTTTCGTTCGAAGAGCCGCGCGCCGAAATCGGCCGCCCCTACACCGCGGTGCTGCGCGTGGGGCACGGCTGCGACGCCGCCGCGACCACCGCCGTCGCGGTGCAGGTTCCAGCGGCCTTCGGCGGCGTCAAGCCCGTGGCCAGGCCGGGCTGGAACCTCGTCATGCGCGACGGCGTCGCGACCTGGACCGCGCAAAGCAAGGAGACCGCGCTGCCCAGCACCGAGCGCGGCGAGTTCATCCTGGCTGGAACCGCGCCACGCACGGCCGGGCCGCTGTGGTTCAAGGTGCTGCAAACCTGCGAACAAGGCAGCCTCAATTGGTCGGAGGCGCCGGCACAGGGGACTTCGACGGCGGGGCTGAAGACGCCGGCCGTCTTGCTGGAAGTCATGTCGGCGCGGGACTTCGCGCTGGCCCGGGCCCTGCCCAAGGTGGAGGGCGCCTGGGTGCGCAGCTCGGTGGCGGGCCAGCAGGGCACCGGCGCCTACATGAGACTCACGGCCCCCGAAACGATGCAACTGGTCGGCGTCGCCACGCCGGCCGCCGGCGCGGCCGACGTCCACGAGATGAAGATGGACGGTGACGTGATGAAGATGCGGCCGATCGGCAAGCTGGATCTGCCGGCCGGACAGGCGGTGGAACTCAAGCCCGGCGGCTATCACATCATGCTGCAGGACCTCAAGCAGCCGCTGGCCAAGGACAGCACCGTGGCCCTGACGCTGTTCTTTCGCAATGCCCAGGGCGCGCAAGCCCACCTGGAGTTGAAGCTGCCGGTGGCGCTGCAGGCGCCCGGCGCGGCGGCGGTGCCGACGGATGGGCACAAACACTGACACCGGCGGCGTCGCCAGCGGTGGGCGCTTGGGGTAAGCTGTCAGCACAAGACACTCCCCAAGGAACGCGGCCATGAGCGACAACCAGAATTTCGGTTTCGGCAAGTTCGTCCCCGGCTTCGATTTCCTGCAGAACATCGCCAAGGGCGCATCGCAGACGCTGCCGCAGATGCCCAACCTGTCCAACTGGGTGGCGCCGACGCTCAACCTCGATGAGTTGGAAAAGCGCATCGACGAACTCAAGGCGGTGCATTTCTGGCTGGACCAGAACTCCAAGGCGCTGAGCGCGACCATCCAGGCGCTGGAAGTGCAGAAGATGACGCTGGCCACGCTCAAGGGCATGAACTTCAACATGGGCGACGTCGCCAACGCGCTCAAGCTCAAGGCCGCCGACACGATGTTCAGCGGCGTGCAGAAGGTCAGCGAGAAAGCCGCCGACACCGCCAGGACGATCTCCGATGCCGCTTCCGGCGCGGCCGCCAAGAGCAAGGCGCGCAGCGCCGGCAAGGCCGACAAGGCGGCTGCCGGCGTGGTCGACCCGTTGCAGTGGTGGGGGGCGCTCACCCAGCAGTTCCAGCAGATCGCCACCTCGGCGATGAAGGACGCGGCCGCGCAGACCGCGGTGTCCACCGCGAAGAACATGGCCGGCGGTGTCGCCAAGGAAGCGATGAAGACCGCCAGCAGCATGGCGAAGTCCGCGACCGGCTCGATGGCCGGCGGCGCGCGCAAGACGGCTTCGCGCGGCAAGGCGAAGAAGACCGCTCGTTGAACCTCATTCAGCCGGCGCCGTGAAGCTCTTTCCCTTCGGTCACGCGACCCACCCGCAGTGGCAGATGGCGGCGGGCCTGGTCCTCGCGCAATTGCGCGCGCAGATGGCGCTGCGCGACTACGCGCATGCGCCGACGCTGGGCCTGCTGTACATCACCGATCACTACGCGCAATCCGCGCAAGACATCCTGGACCACCTGGGCGCGGAGTTGCCCGAGATCACCGACTGGTCCGGCACCGTCGGTGTCGGCATTGCCTCGTCCAACGTCGAATACTTCGACGAGCCGGCGCTGGCCGTGATGCTGTGCGAGCTGCCGACCGACCAGTACCGGGTGTTCTCCGGCGTGGCGCCGCTGGGCGTGGGCGAAGGCATGGGGTTCGAGCCGCATACGGCGCTGGTTCATGCCGACGCCGGCACGCCCGACGTGGCGGAGCTGATCGCCGAAATGGCGGCGCGTACCGCCACCGGCTACCTGTTCGGCGGCTTGGCCTCCAGCCGCACCGGTGCCGTGCAGTTCGCGGTCGGCGGCAACGGCAACATCAAGGGCCACGGAGCGGCCGGCGGCGTGTTCCGGGGCGGCCTTTCCGGGGTGGCGTTCGGCGAAGGCATCTCGCTGGTCTCGCGTGTCACGCAAGGCTGCCAGCCGGTCGCTGCGCAGCGCGTCATCACCGCGGCCGAAGGCAATGTGATCACGGAACTGGACGGCGAGCCGGCACTCGATGTGCTGCTGGGCGATACCGGCATCTCGCTGGATGAGCCGGAAGCCGCGATGGCCGCGCTGCGCGCCACGCTGGTGGGCCTGACCGAGCCGGGCGCCGATGCGGTGGGGCGAACCGGCAACTTCGGCGCCGACGTCGTGGTGCGGCACATCATCGGGCTCGACCCGGCCCGCCGCGGCGTGGCCATTGCCGACCGTGTCGCACCGGGCATGCGCATGGCGTTCTGCCAGCGCAACCCGCAAGCCGCGCGGGCCGACCTGATGCGCATCTGCGCCGAGATTCGCGAGGAGCTGGAGCCCGAAGAAATGCCGCTGCCGGTGGCCGCAGCACTGGCCGCGCCCGAGGCCCAGGCGAAGCCCAGCCCTGCCAGGCGCATCGCCGGCGCGCTCTACGTCAGCTGCGCCGGCCGCGGCGGGCCGCACTTCGGCGGCCCCAGCGCCGAACTGCAGATCGTGCGCCGGGCCCTGGGCGACGTTCCGCTGGTGGGCTTTTTCGCCGGCGGCGAGATCGCCCGCCATCACCTCTACGGCTATACCGGCGTGCTGACCGTGTTTCGCTGACCCATGGCGAGCAAGCCTTCGCATCGGATACCAGGACTCTGGGAAGGCGTGCGATGGGCGATGCGGCCGGGCGCCGATGGCGGCGGCACTTCCCGCGCGCGCCTGGTCTGGCGCGCGCTGAAAGCGACGCTGTGGCACGGCAAGGCGATGCGCCGCTGGATGGCGGTCGCCTACGAATTGCATTCGCGTTCGGTGATCCGCGACTTGCAGCAGGAATACCTGCGCGCCATTCGCCCCTATGTTCATCGGAACACCGGCTACAACGAGCGGGTGGCGCACCTGACCGACCACATGGACTGGCTGGAAACGGCGTTCCGCCCCGCGGCCTTCGAGCAGATCGCATCGGGTGAAGCGCTGGTGCTGGTCGAACTCACGGCGCCGCGCGGCTACGACTTCATGCGCCTGCAACTGCAGCAGGCGCCGGCGCAAAGCCCGGAAGGCGAGCTGCTGCTCACGCTGACGCTGCGGCGGTCGGCGGACGTGCAGCACAAGCCGCAGCCGGTCGATGCGGCCGTGCTGGCTTTCAGCCGCTTCCGGATCGACGACGTGGCTTGCCTGGTGATCGGCGGCGTGCGCGGCCAGCGGCACCCGGTGCACCGCATCAGCCCGATGGAGGTGAGCCAGGCGCTGCAGGGATGGAAGCCGTCGGTGCTGCTGGTGCGAGTGGCGCAGGAACTGGCGCGGCACTGGAACCTGCACCTGGTCGGCCTCGACCCGGCGGCCCACCGCCTGCACGGCTGGTCGTACCAATTGAACAAGCGCTACCGCGAAGCCAGCAAGCGTATCTTCGCGAGCTATGACGCGCTGTGGGAGCACTTCGACGCCAAGCGCGGCCCGGCCGGCTGGGTCGTGATTCCGCTCACTTCGGATGACAAGCTGGCGGCGACGGCGCTGTCGCCGGAAAAGCGCGCGCGCCAGACGCGCCGCGCCGACTACTGGATCCGAACCCGGAACGTCATGCGGGTGGAGTTCAAGCGGCTGCTGCAGCGCCCCACGCGCGAACCCCGCTTCTCGCACCTGACCGAAACCATGGACCGCGAAAGCATGAAGGCGCGCCTGAACTACGGCGACAGCGAGAGCGAACCCGGCATCGACAGCGACAGCGAGTACGACGACGACGTCGTGCCGTCGCGGGTGCTGGAGACGGGGCCGGGCAGCCTGCTGTGAGCCGCTGGCTCAAACCCCTCGGGCCCGATCCTGTTTGAACTGCCGCGCGAACGCGGCAAACGTTCCCGCATCCAGCGCAGCGCGAATCTCCCGCATCAGGTTCAGGTAGTAGTGCAGGTTGTGGATGCTGGCCAGCATCGGCGCGAGCATTTCGCCGCAGCGTTCCAGGTGGTGCATGTAAGCGCGCGAGAAGCCGCCCGAAACAGTTCCATCGGCTGCGGCGCTGCCCTTGCAGGCATAGCAGGTACAGGTCTCGTCGAGCGGGCGCTCGTCGATGCGGTGGCGTGCGTTGCGGATCTTCAGGTCGCCGAAGCGCGTGAACAGGTGGCCGTTTCGCGCGTTGCGCGTCGGCATCACGCAGTCGAACATGTCCACGCCCTGCGCCACGCCCTCGACCAGGTCTTCGGGCGTGCCCACGCCCATCAGGTAACGCGGCTTGCCGGCGGGCAACTTGTGCGGCGTGTGCGCCATGATGCGCAGCATCTCCGGCTTGGGCTCGCCGACGCTGACGCCACCGACGGCGTAGCCCGGGAAATCCATCTCGACCAGCGCCGCCAGCGATTCCTCGCGCAGGTGCTCGAACATGCCGCCCTGCACGATGCCGAACAGCGCGTTCGGATTCTCCAGCCGCTCGAATTCGGCCTTGCACCTCTCGGCCCAACGCCGGCTCAGCTCCATGGAAACCCGCGCTTCGGCCTCGGTGGTGATGTGGCCCTTGGTGTCGTAGGGCGTGCACTCGTCGAACTGCATCACGATGTCGCTGTTGAGCAGCGTCTGGATCTGCATCGAGGTTTCGGGCGTGAGGAACAATTTGTCGCCGTTGACGGGTGAGGCGAACTTGACGCCTTCCTCGCTGATCTTGCGCATCTCACCCAGGCTCCAGACCTGGAAGCCGCCGGAGTCGGTGAGGATCGGCCTGTTCCAGGCCTCGAATCGATGCAGCCCGCCGAACTGCTTGAGTACGTCCAGACCGGGGCGCATCCACAGGTGGAATGTGTTGCCCAGGATGATCTGTGCGCCCATCTCTTCGAGTGAACGCGGCGTGACGCCTTTCACCGTTCCATAGGTGCCGACCGGCATGAAGATCGGCGTTTCGACCACGCCGTGGTTCAGGGTCAGGCGGCCACGGCGAGCGAGGCCGTCGGTCTTGAGCAGTTCGAAGTCAAGCATGTGAGGCGGAGCGGGCGAGCAGCATCGCATCGCCATAACTGAAGAAGCGGTAGTGGCCGGCGATGGCGTGAAGATAGAGCGACATGATGCGATCGTAGCCCGCAAACGCGCTCACCAGCATCAGCAGCGTCGAGCGGGGCAAATGGAAATTCGTGACCAGCCGGTCGATCACCCGAAATTCGAAGCCGGGCGTGATGTAGATGCTGGTGTCGCCGCTGGCCTGGCCGGTGAGGGCCCAGGATTCGAGGGTGCGAACGGTGGTGGTGCCGACGGCGACCACGCGGCCGCCGCGCTCGCGGGTTTGCGCAATGGCTTGCTGCGTTGTTTGCGGAACGTCGTACCACTCGCTGTGCATCCTGTGCTCGGCGATGTTGTCGACTTTCACCGGCTGGAAGGTGCCGGCACCCACATGCAGCGTGACACTGGCGCGCTGGACGCCGCGCGCATCGAGTCGCGCCAGCAGCGCCTCGTCGAAGTGCAAGGCCGCCGTCGGCGCCGCCACAGCGCCGGGGTGCTTCGCGAAAACGGTCTGGTAGCGCCGCACGTCGTCGGCCGTGTCACTGTGTTCGACATAAGGCGGCAGCGGCACATGGCCATGGCGCTCCATCAACGCGTACGGATCGTCGCTCAAGGCAAAGCGAAACAGCGGGCCATCGTCGTCGGGCCAGCGCCCTTGCAACGTCGCGCTGAAGCCGCCTTGCATCGCGAGCGTCGTGCCCACCGGCGGCTTCTTGCTCACTTTCATGTGAGCCACGGCCTCGTGGCCTTGCAGCACCCGTTCGATCAGCAGTTCCACTTTCCCGCCGGTGGGCTTTTCGCCGAACAGGCGCGCCTTCACCACCTTGGTGTCGTTGAACACCAGCAGGTCGCCGGGCTCGAGCAGCTGCGGCAGTTCGTGAAAGACCCGATCGACAGGGTGGGGGCCAGTGCCATCGAGCAGCCGCGAACCACTGCGTTCGGCGGCTGGATGCTGGGCGATCAGTTCAGGGGGAAGGGCGAAATCGAAATCGCCGACAGTGAAGTTGCGCATGCTTGAGGGCTGGACAGGCCCGTTCCAAGGAGAAGGCAGAATTGTCCCATGCCCGAAGCCAAGGCCCTGTCCGAGCCCCAGAAAGCCCTCATCAAGATGGGCTTGGCGCGCGACATCGACCTGGCCCTGCATTTGCCGATGCGCTATGAGGATGAAACGCGCATCGTGAAGCTGCGCGACGCGCGCGAAGGCGACACCGCGCAGATCGAAGCCACGGTGACCGCCTGCGAAGTCGTCTACCGGCCGCGCCGCCAATTGATGGTGACGGTGGACGACGGCAGCGACACCTGCGTACTGCGCTTCTTCAGTTACTACCCATCGCAGCAAAAGGCGCTGGCGGTGGGAACGCGGCTGCGCCTGCGCGGCGAGCTCAAGGGCGGCTTTCTCGGCTGGCAGATGGTGCATCCCACGTTCAAGCCGGCGGGCGGCGAACTGGCGACCGCACTCACGCCCGTCTATTCCACCGTGGCCAGCCTGCCGCAAACCTACCTGCGCAAGGCCGTACTGGGCGGCCTGTCGCGGGCCGACCTGTCGGACACCTTTCCGCCCGGCGTGACCGAAAAATTGAGGCCACTGGTTTGGGCGCTGCGCGAGGCGCTCACGTTCCTGCATCAGCCGACGCCCGACGTTCCGCTGGCGACGCTGGAAGACCGCGGCCACCCGGCCTGGCAACGGTTGAAGGCCGAGGAGTTGCTGGCGCAGCAATTGTCGCAACTGCAAAGCAAGCGCGAACGTGAAGTGCTGCGCTCGCCGGCGCTGGTCGCGAAGCCGCAAGGGCTGCATGAACAGCTGCTGGCGGCCCTGCCTTTCAAGCTGACCGCGGCGCAGCGCCGCGTCGGCGAGGAAATCGCGCGCGACCTGGCGCGTAGCGTGCCGATGCACCGGCTGTTGCAGGGTGACGTCGGCTCCGGCAAGACGGTGGTCGCCGCGCTGGCCGCCGCGATTGCGATCGACGCCGGCTGGCAGGGCGCCTTGATGGCGCCCACCGAAATCCTGGCCGAGCAGCACTTCCGCAAATTGATTGGCTGGCTGGAACCGCTGTTTGCGCCGCGGGGCTTGCGGGTGGCCTGGCTGACCGGTAGCCAGAAAAAGAAGGAGCGCGCCGAAATGCTGTCGCTGGTTGCCAGCGGCGAGGCCGCACTGGTGATCGGAACGCATGCGGTCATCCAGGACCAGGTGCAGTTCAAGAACCTGGGGCTGGCGATCATCGACGAGCAGCATCGATTCGGAGTGGCCCAGCGGCTGGCGCTGCGCGCCAAGATGCAGGAAACCGGCCAGGAGCCGCACCTGTTGATGATGTCCGCGACGCCGATCCCGCGCACGCTGGCCATGAGTTACTACGCCGACCTCGATGTCTCGACGATCGACGAGCTGCCGCCCGGCCGCACGCCGGTGGTGACCAAGCTGATCGCGGACAGCCGGCGCGAGGAAGTGACCGAACGCATTCGCGCCCAGGTCGCGCAAGGGCGCCAGGTGTATTGGGTCTGCCCGCTGATCGAAGAGAGCGAGGCGCTGGACCTGACCAACGCGACCGCGACGCACGAGGCCCTGACCGCCGCCTTGTCCGGCGTGATGGTGGGGTTGCTTCATTCACGCATGCCGCCGGCCGAAAAGAAGGCGGTGATGTCGTTGTTCACCGGTGGGCAGATGGGTGTGCTGGTCTCCACCACGGTGATCGAAGTCGGCGTCGATGTGCCGAACGCGTCGCTCATGGTGATCGAGCATGCCGAGCGGTTCGGCCTGTCGCAGTTGCACCAGTTGCGCGGGCGCGTCGGCCGTGGCGCGACGGCTTCGGCGTGCATCCTGCTGTTCTCGGCGGGCGACAGCGGCCGGGTCGGGGAAACCGCGCGAGCCCGGCTGAAGGCCATGGCTGAAACGGCCGACGGCTTCGAGATCGCCCGCCGGGACCTGGAAATCCGGGGTCCGGGCGAATTCCTCGGCGCCCGCCAGTCCGGTGCGGCGCTGCTTCGCTTTGCCGACCTGGCCACCGACGTCCAGCTGCTGGACTGGGCTCGCCGGCTCGCGCCGCTGATGCTCGATCGCCATCCCGAACTGGCCCGCCAGCACACGGCGCGCTGGTTGGGAGGAAAATCGGAATACCTCAAGGCCTGACCGTGACTCTTACCGAACTCAAATACATCGTTGCTGTGGCAAGGGAGAAGCACTTCGGCAAGGCCGCCGAGGCCTGCTTCGTCTCGCAGCCGACGCTGTCGGTGGCGATCAAGAAGCTCGAGGACGAGCTGGAGGTCAAATTGTTCGAGCGCAGCGCCAACGAAGTGACCGTCACGCCCTTGGGCGAGGACATCGTGCGGCAGGCGCAAAGCGTGCTGGAGCAGGCGGCCAGCATCAAGGAAATCGCCAAGCGCGGCAAGGACCCGCTGGCCGGCCCGCTGAAGCTCGGCGTGATCTACACGATCGGGCCCTACCTATTGCCCGACCTGGTGCGCCAGGCGATCTCGCGCACGCCGCAGATGCCGCTGATGCTGCAGGAGAATTTCACCGTCAAGCTGCTGGAAATGCTGCGCACCGGCGACATCGACTGCGCGATCATGGCCGAGCCCTTTCCCGACACCGGCCTGGCGGTCGCCCAGCTCTATGACGAGCCGTTCCTGGCGGCGGTGCCCAGCAGCCACCCCTTCGCCGCCAAGAAGACCATCACTTCGCAGGAACTCAAGAGCGAGACCATGCTGCTGCTGGGCAACGGCCACTGCTTTCGCGACCATGTGCTCGAGGTCTGCCCCGAGTTCGCGCGCTTTTCCAGCGACGCGGAAGGCATCCGCAAGAGTTTCGAGGGCTCCTCGTTGGAAACCATCAAGCACATGGTGGCCGCGGGCATGGGCGTCACCCTGGTGCCGCGGCTTTCGGTACCGAAGGACGCGCTGGAGTCGCGGCCCAAGCGCCGCAAGGAAGACCAGGATTTCGTCAAGTACATTCCCTTCGATGGCGACCCGCCGACGCGGCGCGTGGTGCTGGCCTGGCGGCGCAGCTTCACCCGCTATGAAGCGATCGCCGCGCTGCGCAACGCTGTCTACGCCTGCGAGCTGCCGGGCGTGAAGCGCCTTTCCTAGCGTTCCCCAAAATCTCTCAAGACCCACCGCCGATGACTACGCTGTACCAGCCTGGAATCTTCGAACCTGTTCCCGCCGTTGCGCGCTATGTCCTGTTCAACCTCACCCAGCAGGGTGCCGACGCGCAGGCCATCAAGGACGCGCTGGGCCGCCTGTCGCCGCTGGCCAATGGCAGCGACGTGGTGCTGGGCATCGGCCCTTCTTTGGTCGCCGCGCTGGGCGCAGAGGTGCCCGGGCTGCACGAATTTCCCGACTTGTCGGCGCACGGCGTCAAGGTGCCTTCGACGCCCGGCACCTTGTGGTGCTGGGTGCGCGGCCAGGACCTGGGCGATCTCCTGCACCTGACGCGCAAGGTGCAGAAGGCGCTGGCGCCGGCGTTCGCCGTTCGGCATGTGGTCGATGCGTTCCGCCATGCGCTGGGCGAGAGCGGGCACGGGCGCGACCTGACCGGCTACGAGGACGGAACCGAGAACCCCACCGGCGAAACGGCGGAGGAAGCCGCGTTCACGCGCGACCAGGGCGAGGGCCTGGACGGCGCCAGCTTCGTGGCCGTGCAGCAATGGGTGCATGACCTCGATGCGTTCGAGGGCCTGGCCGATGCCGACCGCGATCACCACATCGGCCGGCGGCTTTCGGACAACGAGGAACTCGAGGATTCGCCGAACTCGGCCCATGTGAAGCGCACGGCGCAGGAGAGTTTCGACCCGCCGGCCTTCATGCTGCGCCGCTCCATGCCCTGGATGATGAGCATGCAGGCGGGGCTGATGTTCGTGGCGTTCGGCAAGTCACTCTATGCGTTCGAGACGCAGATGCGGCGCATGGCCGGGTATGACGACGGCGTCGTCGATGCGATGTTCAGCATCTCGCGGCCGGTCAACGGGGCCTACTTCTGGTGCCCGCCGATGCGCAATGGGAAGCTGGACCTGCGGCGGCTCGGTTTGTAATGCTTCGGGAAAAGGTCGGCCTCTACCTGGACCTGATCCGCTGGAACCGGCCGGCCGGGTGGCTGCTGCTGCTGTGGCCCACGCTGGGTGCGCTCTGGATCGCGGCCGGCGGTTTCCCGGGCTGGCACCTGCTGGCGGTGTTCACGCTGGGCACCATCCTCATGCGCAGCGCGGGCTGCTGCCTCAACGACGTGGCCGATCGCGAATTCGACCGGCACGTCAAGCGCACGGCGCAGCGGCCGGTGACCCGCGGCGCGGTTTCGGTGCGGGAAGCGCTGTGGCTGGGTGCAGTGCTGGCACTCGCTGCCTTTGGCCTGGTGCTGACCACCAATGCGGTTGCCGTTGCATGGTCGTTCGCGGCGCTGGCCATCTCAATTGCCTATCCGTACGCGAAGCGGGTTGTCTCCATGCCGCAGGCGGTACTGGGCATCGCGTTCAGCTTTGGCATCCCGATGGCTTTCGCGGCCGTGCAGTCGCTAGTGCCTTTGCTGGCCTGGGTGCTGTTGCTGGGCAACCTGTTCTGGGTGCTGGCCTACGACACCGAGTACGCGATGGTCGACCGCGACGACGACCTGAAGATCGGCATGAAGACGTCGGCCATCACGCTGGGCCGCGCCGACGTGCCGGTCGTGATGCTTTGCTATGCCGGCTACCTTTGCATCTGGGCCGCGGCACTGGCCGAGCGCATTCCAGCGGTCGTGCTGGCAGTAGCGACGGCGGCCGCCGCCATCCAGGCCCTGTGGCACTACACGCTGATCCGCAATCGCGATCGCGATGGCTGCTTCAAGGCTTTTCGCCTGAACCACTGGTTGGGATTCACGATGTTCGCCGGTGTTGCCGCCGGCTACGCGCTCAGGTAAGTCAGCCGCCGAACTCGTCGCCCAGTTCCCTGGCCCGCTGCTGGGCCGCGTGCAGCGCCTTGATGAACAGCGCCTGGACCTGGTCTTGCTCCATCGACGTGATTGCCGCGTAGGTGGTGCCGCCTTTGGACGTGACACGCTGGCGCAGCACTTCGGGCGGATCTTGCGAAGCCCGCGCCAATTCGGAGGCGCCCGCGAAAGTGCCCACGGACAGTCGGTAAGCCTGCTCGCGCGACAGGCCCATCTCCGTGCCTGCCTGCGTCATCGCTTCGAGGAAGAAGAAGACGTACGCGGGGCCGGAGCCCGAGAGCGCCGTCACAGCATCCAGTTGCGCCTCCTGGCCGACCCAGAGCGAATCACCGGTGGTGGCGATCACCTGCTCTACCTGCGCCTTGTCTTGCGCGGAAACGCCGGGCCGGGCGTACAGCGCCGTGATGCCTTTGCCGATCAGCGCCGGCGTATTGGGCATGGACCGCACGACACGCTCGGTGCCCAGCCACTGCGCGATGCTGTCCGAGCGGATGCCGGCGGCCACGCTCAAGTGGAGTGCATTGGCGGTGTGAGGACGGGCCTGGGCCGCGGCGTCCTTGAAGGTTTGCGGCTTGACGGCCCAGACCACCAGGCCGGCCCGCGCCAGCGCCGGGCCGGCGTGCTCCTGCGCGCGAATGGAAAATTGCGCCTGCAACTTTTCGCGCGCTTCGCCGAAAGGCTCGACCACCTCGACCTGCGCTGCCGGCAGGCCTTGGCGGATCAGCCCGCCGATGATGGCGCTGGCCATGTTGCCGCCGCCGATGAAGGCGATGGCTTGGGAGGAAGCGGTGTCGGTGCGGCCTGTCATGGCGTCAGTCTAGCGCCGCCCACCGCTTATGCAGCATGAAAGCGCCAGCAGTGGCGGGTCGGGGAGAATGCGATGCATGAACCGACAGCAACTCGTCTCGCAGCTGGCCCGTCCGATCACCTATGACGTCGCGATCATTGGCGGCGGGGCCACGGGTTTAGGCGTGGCGCTGGATGCAGCGGCGCGAGGTTTCTCGGTGGTGCTGGTGGAGTCGCACGACTTCGCCAAGGGCACTTCGTCGCGCGCCACCAAGCTGGTCCACGGCGGCGTTCGCTACCTGGCCCA
>JAQGMS010000328.1 GCA_028292245.1 Ramlibacter sp. | reverse complement strand
CGCACCCAGGACGTCAAGCCCGTCTCCCACGCTTACCTTCTCGATCAGGATGACCGCCTGCAGCGAAGCTACCAGCAGACGATCGGCCTGGGCGGTGACGAAGGCACCGCTGCCGTGCCTCACCTCGACCAGCTCTGACGTGGTCAGGCCGCGCAGCGCCTCCCGCACCGTGGCGCTGCTCACGCCGTACGCATCCGCCAGCTGCTTCTCGCTGGGCAGCTTGGTGCCGCGGCCGATCCGCCCGGTGAGGATCTGGTTGCGCAGGTCCTCCAGGATCTGGCCCACCGCGTTGCCGCGCTCGAGCGGTCCCGAGGGTTTCCAGCCGCCATCCATCAGGGTTTCCATGGGTCTTGCGCTCCTTGCATGTTCCAATATACTGCATATCAAGTCACCTGATATCTGGACACTATAGGCCAGAGTGACACCCAGACATCGAAAGGAGACACATGAGACGGCGTACCTTCACCGTGGCATTGCTGGCGCTGGCCGGCGGGGGCAGCCGGGCCCAGGGCGGCTGGCCCCTCAAGCCGATCCGGTGGATCGTCGGATTTCCAGCCGGCGGCGCCAGCGACGCCGTGGTGCGCTACCTCGCCGAGCCCATGCAGGCGAGCCTCGGCCAGCCGCTGGTCGTCGACAACCGGCCGGGGGCGTCGGGGCAGATCGCGGTGGCTGCACTGCGGCAGGCGCCGGCCGATGGCTACACCATCATGAACGCCGAGAACTCGACGCTGATGTTCAACGAGCACCTGTACGCGAAGCTCACCTACGACCGCGACAAGGACTTCAGCTACATAGGCGCCATCGGGCATGTGCCGGTCACGCTGGTGGTGAACACCGCGTTCCCGGCCAGGACGCTCGCGGACTTCATCGCCTACGCCAGGGCCAACCCGGGCCGCATCAATTTCGGGTCGGCCGGCAACACCTCGCTGCACCGCATCTCGATGGAGATGTTCCAGCGCGCCGCCGGCCTGCAGCTCACGCACGTGCCCTACAAGGGCGGATCGCCGGCGATCCAGGACCTGATCGGCGGGCAGGTGGAGGCCATGATGATGGACCTCACCATCGGCTTGCAGAACATCCGCGCCAACCAGGTGCGGCCGCTGGCGGTGGCCGCGCCCCACCGCATCGCCAGCATCCCGGACGTGCCGACGTTCTCGGAACTGGGCTTCAAGCAGGTGAACGCCTTCACGCTGCACGGTGTGGTCGGGCCGGCCGGATTGCCGGCGGCAGTGGTCGCACGGCTCAACGGCGAAATCAACAAGGCCATGCACCAGCCCAAAGTCATGCAATTGTTCGCCGACGCGGGGCTGGAGACCACGCCCGGCACGCCGCAGGATTTCCGCAACCTGGTGCGCACGGAAAGCACGCGCTGGGGCGAGGTCATCCGCGCCGCCGGCATCCAGGGCGAATGAAACAGGACAACGGATGAAACTCAAGAAATTCGACAACGCCGACTGGCACAAGGACCATCCCACCGGCATCGTGGTGTTCCAGTACTGCGCGATCGGTGAGCCGCAATCGCCGGACAACTTCATGCTGGTGCTGGGCCGGCAGGACGGTGACTTCTACATGCCGCGGCACCGCCACAACTTCGACCAGATCCGCCTGCCGCTCAAGGGCGACATGAACATCGGCGACGGCATGAAGCTGAAGGAAGGCCAGGTCGGCTACTTCCCCGAGGGCCTGCCCTACGGTCCGCAGGACGACCCGCTGGGCAAGACCGCGCCCGGCGAGCGGCTGCACCTGGTGCTGCAGTTCGGCGGCGCCTCCGGCATCGGCTTCATGAGCATGGAGCAGCGGCTGCGCGCGCGCGACGAGCTCGCGCAAGTGGGAGAGTTCGTCGGCCCCAACTACCGCTACCCCGACGGCAAGCTCGAATGGGGCCTGAACACGATCTGGAAGCACGTGTTCGGAGAGCGGCTCAAATATCCGATGCCGCGCTACCCGAAGGTGGTGCTGGCCGATCCCCAGCGATTTAACTGGCTCCCGCAAGCACCGGGCGTGCTGCGCAAGTTCCTGGGCTCGTTCACCGAACGCGAGGCCTGGGTCGAGATGGTGCGGGTGACGCCGGGCGCCAAATGGCACTCGACCCGTGAAGCGATGCGGCTCGTCTTTGTCGTGTCCGGTGAAGGCGCTTGCGGCACGCAGGCGCTCGGCGCCTACGACACGGTCCAGGTCCAAGCGGGCGAGCTGCTCGAGATCAGCGCGCAAAGCGAGCTCGAACTGTTCGTCATGGGATTGCCCCCGGTGATCGTGCCCAGCGACAGCGCCGCGGAATTCGAACTGGTCGATGGAGCGGCAGATGACAGCGTCTGAACTGCGCGAACTCGAGCGGCTGCTCAGCGACTTCGCCTGGTTCGCCGATCGCGGCGACGGCCGCAGCCTCGCCGAACTGTTCCTCGAGGACGCGGTGCTGCATGTCGGCGGCCAGCAGCATCACGGCCGGGAATCCATCGCCGCCGACTGCTATCGGCGCGCAAGCGAACCGGGGCGCAAGGTCAGGCACGTCTGGTCGAACCTGCGGGTGCAGGACGAAACCGATGGCCGGATCAACACCGCCGCGATCCAACTGACTTTCGAACAGACAGAGGCCCACGCGAAGACCCAACTGCGAGTCAACGACTTGCTGGACCAGTTCGCCAAGGGTCCGGAGGGAACCTGGCGATTCGCGCGCCGGGTCATCAGCCGCGCGATGGCAGTGGATATCTAAGACCAACCCCAACGAGGAGACATCATGAAATTCAGGACTTTGTGCCTGGTGGGAGCCTGCGTGCCCGCCCTGGCTGCGGCGCAGAGCAGCGTCAACCTGTTCGGCGTCGTCGACATCGGCCTCAGCCGCTATTCGACCCAAGGCGGTGCGTCCGTCACCAAGGTGATCAGCGGCGGCCTGCAGGCCAGCCGCATCGGCCTGCGAGGCACCGAAGACCTGGGCGATGGATTGAGGGCCGGCTTCTGGCTGGAAGGCGACATCAATGCCGACAACGGAACGGGCGGCACCACCAACGCCAACAACCAGGCCACCGGCACCGCGACGGCTGTGCCCGGCGGGCAAGGCCTGACGTTCGGCAGGCGCTCCACGGTGAGCCTGGCCGGCAATTGGGGCGAGGTGCGGCTGGGCCGCGATTACGTTCCCACCTTCTGGAACTTCGCCGCTTTCGACCCGTTCATGATGTTCGGCGTCGCGTCGGCCAGCAACCTGTTCTTCGCCGGGACCTCGGGCCCGAGCATCAGCACCGTGCGCAACTCCAACAGCATCGGCTACCTGTACAACTCGGCTTCGCCGATCGGTGGCAACGGCTGGTATGGGCAAGTCCAATACGCGTTGGGAGAGAACAGTTCCAACGCCGCCAATCCGGACGACGGCCGCTACCTCGGATTTCGCGGCGGCTACTCGCGCGCCGGATGGAACGTGGCCGTCGCGAGTTCCAAGACCCGCATGCTGGCGAACGGCGACTTCCGCACCAGCAACGCCGGGGTATCGTGGGAATCGCGCTTCGCGACCTTGATGGCGCAATACACCGTGTCCAACAGCGGCATCGCGGGAACCAAATACCAGACCTACCTGCTGGGTGCGACGATTCCGGTCGGCCTTGGCTACATCCCGGTTTCCCTGATGAAGACAGAACGCAACAACGTCGCCGGCGCGAGCGGGCGGCAGTTTGCCGTTGGTTACGTCCACAACCTGTCGAAGCGCACGGCCCTCTATGCGACCTATGCGCGGATGCAGAACAGCAATGGAGCGGCGTTCACCGTCGGCGGAAGCGCACCCGTGCCGGGTTTGCCCAACGCCACCTCTTCAGGCGTCGATTTCGGCGTCCGCCACAGTTTCTGAAAGGACTGAACATGACAAGCATTCGTCTCGATGCAGCGTCGCAGGGCGCCATCTCGCAACCCACCTTGCAGGACACCGCGGCCCTGGTCGGCCGCGCGCTGATCGCGTGGCTGTTCATTCCTTCCGGCCTGGCCAAGCTCATGGGGTTTGCCGGAATCTCCGCCTTCATCGCGTCGAAGGGCGTGCCCTTCCCCGAAGTGTGTGCCGCGATCGCCGTGGCCGCCGAATTGGGCTGCGGCCTGCTGGTGCTGGCGGGTTGGCAGGCTCGCTGGGCGGCGCTCGGCCTGGTGCTCTTCGTGGCCGTGATCACGCCGGTCTTCCACAACTACTGGGACTTGCCCGCGGCACAGGCCGCGTTGCAGAGGCAGTCCTTCAACAAGAACGTGGCGATCATCGGCGGCTTGCTGCTGCTGGCCGCGTTCGGGCCCGGCAGGTTCAGCATCGGCTCGCGCCGCTGATCAATCCATCTCGATCCTGGTCTTGCTGATCAGGTCCACATAGCGCGTTCGTTCAGCGGCGAGATAGGCGCGCAGCGCCGCCGGCGTCAGCGTGGCGCGATCGAACCCCGCCGCAGCGAAGATCGCCACCACGTCCGGATGGTCCAGCGCCTCCTCCACGTCGCGCCGGATCTGCGCCGCCACCGAGGTCGGCACGCCCTTGGGCGCCGCCAACAGGGAAAAGCCGGAGGCTTCGAACCGGGCCGGACCGCCGGCCTCGCTGACGGTGGGCACGCCGGCCGCGCCCGGATGGCGTTGCGGCGCGGCGACCGCCAGCGGCACCAGCCGGCCTGAGAAAGCCCGTACGGCCGCCAGCGTGCCGAGCGCGAAATCCACCTGGCCGCTGCTGACGTCCGAATACAGGACGTTGGCGTCCTTGTAGACCACGTGCTGCATGTCGGTGTTGGTCTGCGTGGTGAGCACGGCCGTGCCCAGGTGCACCGGGTTGCCGACGCCCCAGGAGCCGTAGTTCAGCCGGCCGGGGTTCGCCCTGGCCGCCGCCAGGATCTCGCCCAGCGACTTGTACTTGCCGTTGGTCGATGTGAGCACGAAGAAGCTGGTGCGCAGCAAGGGCACGACCGGCTCGAAATCCTTTGCCGGGTCGTACGGCAATTTCTTGAACAACAAGGGATAGGCGGTCATGTGCAAGCTGTCGAGCTGCACCAGGTCGTGGCCGTCCGATGCGCCGCGCTTGAAGGTGGTGATGGCGATGAAGCCGTGGCCACCGGGCCGGTTGTCGATGATGACCGGCTGGCCCCATTTGCGCTGCAACTTGTCGGCGACGGCGCGCAGCACCACGTCGGGCCCGGCGCCGGCGGGGAAGGGCGTGGTGATGTGCACCGGCCGGTTCGGGAACGTCGGCTGCTGGGCTTGCGCAGCCGGCATGGCCCACAGCGTCGCGCAAGCGGCCGCGATGGTCAGCGCGCGGTTGAAGGTGGTTGTCATGATGTCTCCTGTCGTCGTGATGTTCTAGGTTGCAGCCCGTCAGGCCGGCAACACCTTGCCGGGATTGAGGATGCCGTGCGGGTCCAGGGCGTTCTTCAGGGTGCGCAGCAGCGCCAGTTCCTGCGGGCTGCGTGAATGATGCAGGTGGGCGCGCTTGAGCAGGCCGATGCCGTGCTCGGCCGAGATCGAGCCCTGCCACTGCCCGACCACGGCGTAGACCGACTCCTCGATCTGCGCCTCGGGTTGCTCGCCGTCGCCCACCTTCACGCCGATGTGCACGTTGGAATCGCCCACATGGCCGAAGAACACTGTCTGCACTTGCGGCCAGCGCCGGCGCAGGCGTTCCGTCAGTTCACCGACGAAGTCGCCCAGGGCGCGCGTCGGGATGCTGACGTCGAAGCCCACGTGCGGCCAGAAGATCGAGCGCAGTTCGCCCGAGGCATCGCGCACTTTCCACAACTTGGCCGTCTCGGCTCCAGACTGCGCGATCACCGCGTTGCCGACGATGCCGCTCTCCAGGGCCGCGCCCAGCACACGCTCGAAGCGCGCCGCGTCCTCATCCGGTTCCACACCCAGCGCCTCGACCAGCACATAGGCGCCCGCGCCGTGCGGCAGCGGCGGCTCCAGCCCCGGCACCCGGGTGGTGACCAGGCCATAGAAGTCGGGCCACATCAATTCGAACGCCGACAGCGTGGGGCCGACGCCTTCGCGCACATGGCGCAGCAGTTTCAGCACGCTGGCGTAGTCGGGCAGGGCGCACAGCGCGGTCTGCGTGCTGCGCGGCTGCGGGTGCAGGCGCAGCACGGCGCGGGCGATCACGCCCATCGTGCCTTCGGTCCCGATGAACAACTGCTTCATGTCGAAACCCGTGTTGTCCTTGAGCATGGTGTTCATGTGCGAGAGCACCGTGCCGTCGGCCAGCACCACCTCGATGCCCAGCACCAGGTCGCGCGCCATGCCGTAGCGCAGCACGCGGTTGCCGCCGGCATTGGTCGACAGGTTGCCGCCGATCTGGCAGGAGCCGCGCCCGCCCAGGTCCAGCGGGAAGAACAGGCCCGCCTCGCGCGCCGCCTCCTGCACCGACTGCAAGGTGGCACCGGCCTGCACTGTGAGCGTTGCGCCGGCCGCATCGACGCCTTCGATGCGATTCATTCGCTCCAGCGACAGCAATACGCAGCCGGGAACCGGCGCGGCGCCTCCGGCCAGGCCGGTGCGGCCGCCTTGCGGAACGACCGGCAAGTGCAAGCTGTGGCAGGCCGCCAGCGTGGCGCTCAAGGCGGCGGTATCGCGCGGCCGGACCAGCGCCAGCGCTGTGCCGGCCGGCGCCTTCGTCATCCAGTCGCCCAGGTACGCCGGCTCTACCGCGTCGCCCGGCACCAGGTCGCCCACGCCCGGCGCGGCGGCGAGTTGCGCCAGCAGCGAAGCGGTGTCGGAGGCGGTGCGGTCCATCATCGGAACGAGCGTAGTCCTCCCACACCATCAATCCAATCGATAGAATGCCTGTTACACATCAGCCGCATCGATGACAGCGCCGCCCCTGGACCTCAATCTCGTCCGCGTCTTCGTCACCATCTACGAGGCGCGCAGCGTCACGCGCGCGGCGGAGCGCCTGGGCCTCACCCAGCCGACGCTGAGCCATGGCCTGGCGCGGCTGCGCGCAGCGTACGGCGGCGACCGGCTGTTCCGCCGCACTGCCACCGGCCTGGTGCCCACCAGCGTGGGCGAGCAGTTGTACCAGCGCTTCGGCCAGGCGCTGGCCGGCATCGACAGCACGCTGGAGTCGCGCCAGCGCTTCACGCCCGCGCAATCGACCCGGCGCTTTCGCATCGCCATGTCCGACGTCGGCGCGCTGTCGTTCACCGCGGCGCTGCTGCGGCAAATCCAGTCGCGCGCGCCCAAGGTGGAGATCGACATCGAGAAGATCGGCGAGCAGGTCGCCGATGACCTGGCCTCGGGACGCATCGACGCCGTCGTCGGCAACCAGCCCGCGCTGCTCGCCAGCACGTCGAGCCTGCCGCTGTTCCGGGAGCGCTATGTCTGCGTGATGTCGGAGCACCACCCGACGATCGGGCAGAAATTGACGCTCGCCAAGTTCGTCGCCTCGCGCCACATCATGGTGGTCACCCCCACGCGGGGCAACCAGTTGATCGACGAGGCGCTGGCCGAACGCAAACTGGCACGCAAGGTCGTGGCTCGGGTGCCGCACTTCATGAACCTGCCCGCGCTGCTGGACCGCACCGACCTGCTGGTGCTGGTGCCGGGCCGGGTGGCGCAGATGTATGTGCGCCAAGGCGGCATCAAGGCGTTGCCGCTGCCGATCGCCGTGCCGGAATTCGAGGTGCGCGTGCACTGGCACGTGCGCAATGAATCGAGCAAGGCCCACAAGTGGCTGGTGGAGCAGATCGTTGCAGCGCTGGGCGGGGACTAGGAGCAGACTCCTCTCAGGGGATGATCGCCACCGCGCGTGTCCATCCTGCCGATGCCCCGCGGATCTTGTGCGGAAAGCAGGCGACGTGAAACCCATCGGGTGGCAGCGTTTCGAGGTTGTGCAGTTTCTCCAGCTGGCAGCAGCCGGTCACTTGGCCAGTCCCGGGCGCGCTCCACCGCCAGGCGTCGGTACCCATCACGCGCACGCCTGCCTCGAACAATAGCCTTGTGGCTTCCCCGCCCACGCGGCAACCTGCATCGACGTAGCCGGTGCTGCCGTAGCGAGCGCCGGCGCTCGTGTTGACAACGACGATGTCCAGCGGCCGGATTACGTGGCCGATGCGTTTCAGTTCGCGCTCGACGTCCGCGGCGGTCACCACATGGCCGTCGGCCAGGCCCGCAAAGTCGAGCTTCACCGCAGGCTGGTAGCACCAGGCCAGCGGAACGTCCGGAATCGCGATGCCACGCGCCGCCATGTGCGTGCCGCTGCGAGTGGAAAGCCGGACCAGTTCATAGGCCCAGCCTTCGCCGTCCGGCAAGTCGTCCTTGTGCAGCCCGGGGAAGAAGGACGCGAGTTGTTCCTGCGTCGTGTCGTGCGTGAAATAGTCGATCTTCGGCCCTGACCCCGGCAGGTCCGACATCGACCCATTTTCGAGATAGATGGAAAGGTCGACAAAGCTGCGGGGCATGGCAGGCCTTCAGCAGCTCGGGCTGATATCGCGCGACCCCGGCATATAGGCAACGGAAAAATTCGGACGATCCTGGATGCGCAGATACCAGGCTGCCACACCCGGATGGTTTGTCCACATGCCGGCGAGGCCGGCATCTTCCATGCGCACGATGGTCGGGGTGATGCTCGCGTCCGCGATCGTATAGCGCTGGCCCATCAGCCAGGGGCCTTCGGCAAGCGCGTCCTCCATCCGGTCCAACGTCTGGCCCAATTTGTCGAGAGCCTCGTCCATGTCCGCTTCGCCGAACCCATCGCGGCCCATCTTCCGATAGAAGTGCTTTCGAAGGGGCAGCTTCTCGGTGTAGGCGAAAAACTCGTCATCGGACATCGATTGCCAGATCGGGACGAAGAACGCGTTGAAGGACGGGACGCGGATGGCCGGAGTCGCCACCTCGTCGATGTACTGGCGCCAGGCGCGCATGCGGGCGAGTGCCTTGGGCTCCCCCGGCCTGACCGGGTGATCGGGGAACACGTCATCGAGGTATTCATTGATCACCGAGCTGTCGACGATCGGGTCGCCATCGTGGACCAGGGTCGGCACGACGCCGTTCGGGTTGAGCTTGCGATAGGCCTCGGTGAGATGTTCGCCGGTTGCGAGCTTCACCGCGTGGCTTTTCCATTCGATCTTCTTCTCGGCAAGTATGAGCCTGACCTTCTGGCTGCAGGTCGAGATAGGCGAGTGATAGAGTTCGAGCACGGCTTTTCCTGTGGTTTCAAACGGGTTCACTTGAGGATCGCGGCGGACAGCATCGGCTGCTTCTTCAGCATGTCCTGTGTGCGCATCGCTTCGACCCAGAAGCGAAGGTGCTGGTCGGACAGCTGCGGCTCCCAGTGCGGCCATGGCGTGGCGCGCAGCACCGGCGCCGGCACCTTGAAATACTTTCCGATGTCGCCGAGCGCCTGCTCCCGGTTGGCATTGGCCCAGGCGATGGCCCGCGAAGTCGCTTCACGGAATGCCTTGACCGCGGCACCATTGCTCGTCGCCCACTGCCGCGTCGATGCGTACAGCACCGTGGAAAAGCCGCTGGGAATGTCAATGCTGAAAGCCGGAACCGGTGTGCCGATCTGTGCCTGCACGATGCGGCCGATGAAGGGCTCCGCCGTGGCCACCATGTCGACGCTGCCGCCCTTGAGAACGTCGGGCATCTGCGGGAGCGGCACCTCGACGAAGACCACCCGCTGGGGATTGACCCCGTTGGCGATCAGCCACCGCCGGACCAGCACATGGATGGTCGCGCCGACGGCCGGCACGCCGACCTTGCGACCCTCCAGGTCCTGCGCCGAATTGACCTGGACGCCGTTCCTCGCGACCAGCCCGACGACGCGAGACGCGTTGTCGTAGATGCTGCCACCGGCGACGCCCACGAGGTCGAGCCCGCTGTCGATGGCCTGGAGCAGCACCGGAGGGGTGAGGCCCCCGATCTGGATCGAGTTGGACACTACGGCGGCGGGAACGTTGGGGCTTGCCGTGATCAGCTGCAGCGTCACGTCGAGCCCGTGCCTGTCGAAAATGCCCTGTTCCTTGGCGACAAAGATCGCCCCGAACTCCGGCGTGGCGGTGTACCCGACGACGAGCGCCGTCTTCTTCCCTTGCGCCCAGACGCCGGCGTCCAGCAGCAAGCCGGCGGCGAGCGCGGCGGCGCGGCGGCGAGTGAGGGTCATGGTTGTCTCCTGTAGTGAGCACTACTCTAGCCATGCCGCACAACGAGGGGAAATGATCTCTTTCGATGAGACCTATCGGAATCTCCGATGCGCGGCGCTAGGAGCCGCCGGCCTCACCCGCCATCGACAGCAATGTCTCGCGCATCCAGCGATTGGCCGGGTCGGCGTCGTGCAGCCGGTTCCACTGCAGCGAAATCGTCACTCGGGGCGCGGCCATCGGCAGCGCAATCAGACGCACCGGCAGCGTCTTCACGAAGCGCTGCGCCAGCCGCGTCTGGACGGTCGCCAGCCGATCGGTACCGACGACCAGTTGGGGAAGAAGGCTGAAACTGTGGGCTCGCACTTCGACCCGCCGCGCGGCTGCGTACTGGTTGCTGTACCACTGCTCGAACCAGGGCAGCACGCCCTTGCCGCCGTAAAAGAGCACGTGGCCGAGCGACTGGTACGCCTCGAGCGTCAACGCGCTGCCCACCTTCTCATTGCCGATCCACGCAACCACGGTGTACCCGTCGTCGAACAGCACCTGCCGCGGATGTTCCTGCGACACCATGTGGCCCGGCAAGATGACAAAGTCGATTTTTCCCGTATCCAGTTCGCTCGCCTCGGCCGTGGCCAGCAAATCGAAGGTCACGCCCGGCGCCTGGCGGTGGATGGCCTGGACGGCGTCCGTCAGGAAAGCAGTGACGACGTAGTCGGACGCGGCGATGACGAAATGACGGGCGGCCGTCGCCGGGTCGAAATGCGGCTGCGTCAGGAGCAGGGCATCGATGCGGCGCAAGGCATCCTGAGTCGGCAGGCGCAGCGAGCTGGCCAGGGGTGTCAGCTGGAGCTCCCTGCCTACCCGCACCAGTAACTCGTCATCGAACAGTTCGCGCAGGCTGGCCAGGGTGCCGCTCATCGTGGACTGCGTGATGTGCAAGGCGGCAGCCGCGCGCGTCACGTTGCGCTCGGCCAGCAGCACTTCGAGCGCGGCGAGCAAGTTCAGGTCGATTTTGTTGTATCGCACCGGTTGAGTCCTTTGCAGGCGCGGATTATCCCTCGCAGCGGCGATCGACGCGGATAGGCGATGTCGATAAGTAACAAGCCATCCATCGATGCGGCTGATGGTACTCGCGCCCTAAGCTGGGTCGCATGTCTGCCATTGCATCTTCCACTCTTGCATCCGATGCCGCCACGGCGGGAACCTTCACGCTGAACAGCGTCACGCTGCAGCAGGGCGGCTTCCTGCCCGAAGTGCGCACCGCCTACCTCACGCGCGGCACGCTGGCCGCCGATGGCCGCAACGCCGTCCTGATCGCCCACGGCTACACCGGGGGGCACGACATGATCCTGGAGGGCAGCCACGCGGTCGATGGATCGTGGTCGGACTTGATCGGACCGGGACGTGCGATCGACACCGATCGCTGGTTCGTGGTTTGCGCCAACGCGCTGGGCTCCTCGTACGGTTCGACCAATGCAGCGAGCATCAACCCGCAAACGGGCCGGCCTTGGGGCTCGGGCTTCCCGGAGGTCCGCGTGCCGGACATCGTGGCGGTGCAAAAGGCGCTGCTCGACCACCTCGGCGCCAAGCACTTGGTGGCCGTGGCAGGCCATTCCTTCGGCGGCGCGCAAGTATTCCAGTGGGGCGTGGACCATCCGAATTTCATGGATGCGCTGGTGCCGGTGATCGCCGCGCCCGCGATGCCGGGCGCGGACGTGGCCGCGCTGCGGGCCGAACTGGCCGCCGTGCCCGGCTGGAACGGCGGCGACTACTACGGCAGCGGCACCGACTTCAGCGGCTACCTCACGCGCAAGCGCGTCGGCGGGCTGATGGCCTTCGGCGCTGACGCGGTGCTGGCCGAACAGTGGCCCGATACGGAGCAGCGCAAGCGGGAACTGCAGCGCCTGGCCGCCGCATGGGCGCGCGGGTTCGATGCCAATTCCCTGTTGATCCTGTACAAGGCGATGGCCGCCTTCGACGTGCGCGAGCGGCTGAGCGAGATCCGCGCGCCGCTGTTGCTGGTGCTGTCGCGCAGCGACAAATTAGTGCCCGCGTCCAAGGGGCCAGCCATCCTGGCGCAGCTCAAGTCGGCCGGCGTCGATGCCCGCTACGCCGAGATCGACAGCGACCACGGGCATTGCGCTTCGGGCAGCGATGCGGCGAAATGGTCCAGCATCCTGGCGGATTTTCTTGCCACGCACGCCGCCCGGTGATCACAATGACGAGGAGACAAAGATGAACGACAACCAGGCGAAAGCCCTGCCGGCGGAAGTGCCGGTGATCATCGCCGGCGCCGGCCCGGTGGGCATGGTGCTGGCCATCGTGCTGGCGCGCCAGGGCATCCGCGCGCTGGTGCTGGAAAAGCGCGCCCGGATCAACGAGCTGCCGCGCGCACGCGGCATCAACGTGCGCAGCGTGGAAATCCTGACCCAGCTCGACCTGGGCGAGGACCTGCGCGCCGACGCGCTGCCGCCACTGTGGTCGCGCTCTTTCACCTACACCGAGCGGATGGCCGGCGAGCTGGTGGGCATCATGCCGGGCAACATGGCGCCCGGTTCCACCGCGGCCTTTTCGCCGTGCGAATACCGCATCGCTGCGCAGGACAAGTTGGACCCGATGCTCTATCGCAAGGCGCTCGCGCTGGGCTGCGACATCCGCTTTGGCCACGAGGTCACGGGTTTCCGCGACGTGGCCGGCGGCATCGAAGCCACCGTGGCCGTCGCAGGCGGCGGCACGCGCGAGCTGCGGGCGCAATGGCTGTTGGCGGCCGACGGCGGCCAGAGCGCGTTGCGCGAGGCGGCCGGCATCGGCAATTCGCACTACGCCACCTACAAGTCGTTCGTGGGAACGCACTTCCATGCGGACCTGTCGCGCTTCACCGCCGGCCGCGAAGGCGCGCTGATCTGGACGCTCGCCCCCGGCTTCATCGGTGTGTTCCATCCGCTGGACGGCAAGACCACCTGGGCCGGCCACATGATGTACGACCCCAGCCGCGACCAGCCCGACACCTGGAGCAGCGCGGAGGTAGTGCGCCGCCTGCAGGCCCTGATCGGCGCACCCGAAGGCGAGCAGCCGGCAATCGACCTGCACAAGCACTACACCTACACACTGACGGCGGCAGTGTCCGAGCGGTTCCGGCAAGGCCGGCTGCTGCTGGCCGGCGACGCCGCCCACCGTACACTGCCGCACGGCGGCTGGGGCCTGAACACCGGCATCCACTCCGCGCACAACCTGGCGTGGAAATTGGCGGCGGTGGTGAGCGGCGAAGCGCCCGAAGCATTGCTGGATACCTACGACGCCGAGCGGCGCGAGACGGCGCTGCGCAACTCCGCGTTCGCCGAAGTGAACGCCGGCCACACCGAGAAGATGATGCGCGCACTGCGCGAATCGAGCAGCGTTGAAGAGCGCCGCCGCATCGTCGAAGCCTCGCGCCAGTACGGCAACTGGACCGGCCTGGACCTGGGCATCCACTACGAGGGCAGCGCCGGCCGCGGCGCTTTCGTGTCCGACGACATCCCGGCACCCGCCGTGGCCAACCCGGTGATCGACTACGTGCCGCATGCCAAACCCGGCTGGCGCGCGCCGCATTTCTGGGGCCGCACGGCGCAACAACGCATCCGCGTTTCCAGCGTGATGCTGTTCGACGGCGGCTTCACGCTGCTGGCCGGGCCGCAAGGTCAGGCGTGGGTGGATGCGGCTCGCGCATTGGCCGGCACCAGCCCGCTGCCGGCGATCAAGGCCTGGCGCGTCGCGGCCGACGGCGACCTCGCGCCAGAGTCGGTGGACTTCTGCGCGCTGTACGGCATCGGCGCCGATGGTGCGGTGTTGGTGCGGCCCGACGGCCATGTCGCCTGGCGCGTGCCGGGGGCGGCGGCCGACCCGGGCCGAGCGCTGCGCGAAGCGCTGGACCGCACGCTCTGCCGCGAAGCTTGAAGCACGGATGACGCCATGCGCAGCTGGATCGCCGAGACCCGTGACGCTGATGTCCGCATATCGATCGACGCGCTCGAGCCGTTGACACGTTCGCTCGGGGAGCCCTCTTGCGCGCGAGCCATGCTCGATGTGCTGAACCAGTTCGCCAGCGTCGACCACTGCGCGCTGCTCATGCGGCTGCGCGGTCCCGAGCTGCGGCTTTTCGGGACGGCGAGCCGGGTCGCGCACGCGAATGGCGCGCGCGCCGCGCTGCGCTACATGGACGGCATGCACCTGCTCGACATGGGCCAGGACGCGGCGCCGGCGTCCAAGGTGAAGGACCCCGCTCCCGTCCGCTTGAAATACCGGACACGCGAAGAAGTGGTGAACGAAAAATACCGCAGCGCCTGCTACGAGCATGTCGGCATCGAAGACCGCCTCACCATGTCGCGCCCGCGCGCGGACGGAACGGAGGCATTGCTCTACTGCTACCGCGACAAGAGCACCGGGCATTTCAGCGAAGCCGAACTGGACGCGCTCACCGCCGCCGCGCCGCTGCTTCTGTCGTTCGTGGAAGCCCACGCCAAGCTCACGATCCCGCGCGACGTGCCGGTGGCGCGCTGGCGGGAGTCGCTCGACCACAACGCGAGCGCTCCGCTCTCGTCGCGCGAACTCGACGTCTGCTCCAACCTGCTGAGCGGCAGCACGCTGGGCGACACCGCCGCGGCGCTCGGCCTGAGCATCAACACGGTCATCACCTACAGCCGGCGCGCGTACGCGAAGTTCGGCGTGGGGTCGGTCCGCGAGCTTCACGACTTGCTGATTTCGGCCTGACTTGGAGCGCCACCGCAGGCGCGCCAACCTGATACCCGCGAAGCCGCGTGCGGGGCGGGCTGTGTCGCAAACGATCACCACCCCAACGCAAGCCCGGGGTGACGGCCGTGTCATCACGCCTTGATGACAGCGCTTGCGGCGTGCGCTTCTATTCTCGAACGCATGCAGCCGAAGCTCACTCTCTACTACAGCCCGAAGGCGTGTTCGCTCGCGTCGCACATCGCGCTGGAGGATTCCGGTCTGCCCTATGAGGCCGTCTCAGTCGACATCCGGGCGCAGGAGAACACCAGCCCGGCCTACTTGAAGATCAACCCCGCCGGCGCCGTGCCCGCTCTCGCCGTGGACGGCGCTGTGGTCACCGAGTCGCACGCCATCCTGGCCTACATTGCCGACCTCGCGCCGGAGAGCGGCTTGATCCCGCGGCCCGGCACGCTGGCGCGCGCGCGGGCGCACGAGTGGATGAACTGGATCTCCGGCACCGTGCACGTGACGTACCGCTCGATCTTCCGGCCGCAGGTCTATGCGGGCGATGACCCGGTTGCGGCGGCCGCGGTCCGCGAGCACGCAAAGAAGAAGCTGGCGAAAGTCTTGCTGGAAGTCGAGACGCGGCTGGGGAACGCCCCCTACGCGTTGGGCGCGCAGTTCTCGGTCGTCGACGCATACCTCTTCGTCTTCTACACCTGGAGCTTCGACGATCGCATCCAGGCCGAGTTGCCCGAGCGCCCGCGCTATGCGGCTCTGGCGGAGCGCGTTCTCGCGCGGCCGGCGGTGCGCAAGGTGCTCGCGCGCGAGAGGGCCGTGCGCGCCTATGAACTGCCCCCCGGCTTCGCTGACCGACTGGCAGGCGCACGATGAGCCTGGTCTTCGCCGGCGTCTGCAGCCACGGCCCGGGCATCACGGCCCGCACCGAACAGGCCGACCCCGCGCAGTATTCGCGCCTGGAGGCCGGCTATGCCCGCATGCGGTCGGCCTTGCGGGAGGCGCGGCCCGACGCGCTGGTCGTCATCGCCGCGGAGCACTTCGCCAACTTCTTCATGAACAACATGCCCTCGTTCGCGATCGGCATGGCGCAGCACTATGAAGGCCCGATCGAGGACCCGGACTGGCTGCGCATTCCGCGCCGCAACGTGCCGGGCAGCCCGGCGATCTCGCGCAAGCTGATCGACGGCGTGATGCAGAGGGCGGACGTCGCCTGTTGCGAGGAATGGAAGTTCGACCACGGGATCATGGTGCCGCTGCACCACCTGACGCCGGACTACGACCTGCCGGTGATTCCCGTGAACATCAATTGCCAGGCCCCGCCGATGGCGCCGCTGCACCGGGTGTATGCGTTCGGCCAGGCCATTGCCGATGCCGCGGACAGCATGTCCGAACGCATCGCCGTGATCGGCACTGGCGGCATCTCTCATTGGCCCTGCACGCCCGACACCGGGAAGATCAACGAAGCCTGGGACCGGGACTTCCTGGACCGCTGGACCCGCAACGACCGCGCCGCGCTGATTGGCTACACCGACGAAGACACCTACGCCCAAGGCGGGCAGGGCGGCTACGAAATCCGCACCTTCATTGCCGCGGCAGGCGCGGCGTCGGGCAAGCCCGGCGAGATCTGGTGCTACGAACCCATTCCCGCATTTTCCTGCGGCTGCACGATCGGCGTGATGGCCGTCGACCCTACCTAAACCGGAGACGAAGACATGTTCATGAAGAATTGCTGGTACGTGGCCGCCTGGAGCCACGAGCTGAAAGACAACGCCCTGGTGGGACGCACGCTACTCAATGAAAAGGTCTTGCTGTACCGCGGCCAAGACGACAACGTGGTCGCGATCGAGGACCGCTGCTGCCACCGGGGTGCGCCGCTGTCGTTGGGCCGGCTCGAGGGCAACTGCGTGCGCTGCATGTACCACGGGCTGCTGTTCGACGGCACCGGTGCGTGCATCCAGATCCCGGGGCAGGAAATGATTCCACCGAACCTGAAGGTGAAGAGCTACCGCGTGGTGGACGGCGGGCGCCTGGTCTGGATCTGGATGGGCGACCCGGCGCTGGCGGACGAATCGAAGATCCCCGATTTCCCGTACCTGAAGAACCCGCAGTGGCACGGCATCCCGGACTACCTGCACTACGACGCCAGCTACCTGCTGATCGCCGACAACCTGGCCGACCTGAACCACATCGCGTACGTCCACACCAACACGCTCGGCGGTTCCGAAAAGTACGCGATCGAAAGCGAAGCGGCCCCGATGGAGCGGCTGGACGACGGCTTCAGGCTGACCAAGTGGCACATGAACACCGACTTGCCGCCCTTCGTCAAGAAGATCGAGAAGAAGGTGACCAAGGTGGATCGCTGGAATACCTCGCAGATGAAAGTCCCGGGCTACTTCTTCCTCGAATCCGGCTTCTCGCCGGCCGGCAGCGGAATCCGGGAGGGCAATCGCGAGGGCGTGATCGAGTTCCGGAACTTCCAGGCGATGACGCCGGAGACGGACGGCACGACGCATTTCTTCTGGGTGTACATGCACAACCAGACCAAGGACATCGAACGCATCGCGCATTCGCTGCACGACAGCATCCTGGAAGGTTTCCACGAGGACAAGGTCATGATCGAGACGCAGCAGAAGGTGCTCGACGCGGACCCGTCGTTCAAGCTCAAGGCGATCGCGTCCGACGGGCCGCTGTCGCACCTGCGCTGGGTGATCGAAAAGCGGATCAAGGAGGAGAGCGCAGCGGCCTGAAGGTCCTTGACGCCATGAACAAGATCCTCGTGTCGATCGACGGGCGCAGCGACGAGGCCCGTGACGTGGTGAAGCTGACGTTGCGCCGGCCGGACGGCGACCACCTGCCCGGTTTCACGCCGGGGTCGCACATCGACCTGTTCCTGCCGAACGGGTTGACGCGGCAGTACTCGCTGGTCAACGACTGCCGCGACCCGAGCCGCTACGAGATCGCTGTTTCCAAGGCGATCGCAAGCCGCGGCGGGTCGTCCTGCGTGCATGAGCAGTTGCGCCAGGGCGGCCTGGTGGAGATCAGCGCGCCGCGCAACAATTTCGCGCTGCAGCCGGGGCACGACACCTTCCAGTTCATCGCGGGCGGCATCGGGATCACGCCGATCCTGTCGATGATCCGCCATTGCCAAAGCCAGGGCTGGAAATGGAACCTGTTGTACCTGGCGCGGACTCGCGCGCACGCGGCCTTCCAGGATGAGCTGCTGGCGCTCGGGCAAGAACGCGTGCGCTTTCACTTCGACGACGAGGCGCGCGCCTTGTTCGACTTCAGCGCACCCTCGTTCGCGGTCGATCCGGGCGTGCCGATCTACTGCTGCGGCCCCACGCCCGTGATGAACGCGGTGGACCGGTTCTCGCAGGGCCGCCCGGACAACCCGGCTTACTTCGAGTGGTTCTCGCCGCCGGCCGAGGCCGTCACCCGGCAGCCCGCCACGGATTTCAAGGTGAAGCTGCAGCGCAGCGGCCAGGTCTACGCCGTGCCCGAAAGCAAGTCCATCCTCGAAGTGCTGGAGGAAAACGGCTACGAGTTGTCCTGCTCGTGCCGGGAAGGCATGTGCCGAACCTGCGAGACGACCGTGCTCGAAGGCGTGCCCGACCACCGCGACTACGTCCTGTCCAAGGGCGAGCGCGAGGCGGGGCGAACCATGATGGTCTGCGTTTCGCGGGCCCGCAGCGAAATGCTGGTGCTCGACCTCTAGGAAGCCACCGGCATGCCCGCCCACCGCACTCCGGGAATACCCCAATCCCCGCTCCAATGCAAGCCGAATAGCATATGCGCATACCGTATGGAACCAGACGGTTATGGGTCAAACAGATGGCGCCGGCTGCGGCGCAAAGGAAATCGGATGAAGTTCGGGCTTGCAACGGTACTCGATCAACGGCCGGTCGCCGCGCTGGAGGTGGACGGGAAGTACTGGTCGCTGGAGATGCTGCGCGGCAAGGGGCTGGACGTGCCGCCGGGCGCGGGCGTCAAGGAATTGCTCGCCGACTGGCCGGCGGCCTTCGACCGGCTGGCCGCGCTGGCGGATGCCTGCGCCGATCCGCGCTCCGACCTGCCCAGCTTGCGGGACGGTGGCGCGCGGCTGCAGCTGCCGATCCAATACCCCAACAAATTGATCGCCGTGGGCGCGAACTACAGCGGCCACCTGGCGGAGATGGGGCTGCCCGTGGTGCGCTGGAACCCGATGCCGTTCTTCTTCAAGCCCCCGACGACGTCGATGGTCGGTCCCGGGCGGACGGTCGTCATCCCCACCGACACGAACGAGTTCGATTGGGAGATCGAGCTGGCGGTCGTCATCGGCAAGCGCCTGTCGCACGCAACCGAGGACGAAGCGCGGCGCGGGATCGCCGGCTACTCCGTCGGGCTGGACCTGAGCGCGCGCGAGCTGATCCTTCCTCCAGGTTCCGCAATGCACGTCGACCTGGCGCGCGGCAAGTCGCAGGACACGATGAGCCCGATGGGACCGCACATCCGGCCGGCTGCGTTCGTTCCCGATCCGCAACGCCTGCGCCTTCGCCTGTCGGTGAACGGCGTGGTCCGGCAGGACGCATCGACCAGCGAAATGCTCTACAGCGTGTACGAGCAGCTCAGCATCATCAGCCGCTTCGTGACGCTGGAGCCGGGCGATGTGGTCTTCACGGGTTCACCGGCCGGTTCCGCCAAGTCGCACGGGGTTCCGTACTTGAAGGCCGGAGACGAAATCGCCGCCGAGATCGAGGGCGTGGGCTTATTGGAAGTTGCCGTGACGGAGCGCGTGGAAACCTTGGAGCGCTGAGGGGCGCCACCTGAATCAAATCAACCAACGAATGGAGACGAGGATGAAAACGAAATTGAGTCTTGTCGGCGCCGCGGCGCTGATGGCAATCGGGGGTGCTGTCCATGCGCAGACCGGCGTGGCTGTGTACGGCCAGGTCGATGTGTTCGCCGGCCGCATGGCCGCCTTGCCGGGGGTGAACTCCTCGGTCGGCCCGATCACGGTGGTGAACGGCGGCGGCCTGTCCACCAGCCATCTCGGCTTTCGCGGCCGCGAAGACCTGGGCGACGGCGCCTACGCCGCGTTCGAGCTTTCCATGTTCATTCGCGCGGACACCGGCGCGCTGGGCCGCAGCGACGCGCTGGGCCCGCCGACCAACCTGGGCGGCGACCAGTTCTTCAGCCGCACTTCCTGGGTCGGCCTGGGCCACGCGCGCTATGGGTCGCTGCGGCTGGGCAACGCGACCACGCTGATGTTCCTCAATTCCTTGTCGAACAATGCCTTCGGCGCATCGACCACCTTCTCGCCGATGAACCTCATCATGTTCGTCGGCGGGCCGTTGTCGGGCGGCACCGCGTGGAACAACCAGATCCTGTACGACAGCCCGGTCTTCGGCGGCTTCTCGTTCGGCCTGTCCACCGCCCTGGCGGAGGGCAACGGCAAGAACAACGTGGGCGCGGCGGCGTTTTACCGGCAAGGCGACTTGAGCCTGGGCCTGGCCTGGCAGGACGTGAAGAAGACGCCGCTGACTTTTGCGGATGGCACTTCCTTTTCGCAAACCAAGTCGTGGCTGATGTCCGGCTCCTATGATTTCAAGGTGGCCAAGCTGTTCGCCAACATCGGCGCCATCCATGACGGCGGTACCTTCGCGGCGCCGGCGGACCGGAACCACAAATTGTGGAGCGTGAGCGGCTCGATTCCAGTGGGCGCCGGGCAGGTGCTGGCCGGCTACGGGTCGCGGCGCACCGGCGACGCCGCCGCGCCGGTTCCGGCCACTGCACCGGGCGGCAACATCAGCCGCCGCGTGGCGACCGTCGGCTATGACTATTTTCTTTCCAAGCGCACCGACGTGTACCTTATGGTGATGAACGACCGGACATCGACCGCCACGCTTCCCGCGCCGCCGCGGCAGGTCGATGCCAGCGCCACCAGTTTCGGCGCCGGCATCCGGCATTCGTTCTGAACGCAGTTCCAGGCAGCAGAAGGAGACAGGCATGAAATACAACCGCATAGGTGGAATGGTCGCGCTGGCCGTGTCGATGGCGATTTCCGGCTGCGCCGGCACGCCGCCGGCCGCCCACAAGGGCGCCGAACTGGTCCCGACCTCGGGCGGCCCGGCGGCCCTTGGCATCCATCACCTGAAGTTCGTGGTCTCCGACGTCGACAAGAGCCTGGCCTTCTACGAGGCGGCCTTCGGCGTCAAGCGCGTCGTGGCGATGGACCATCGCAGGAACGGCGTGCTGTTCGGCGTCATCCTCGGGTTTCCGGGCCTGGGCACGGAGCTCGAACTGCGGCTGGACCCGGCTGCCGCCAAAACGCAGAAGGGGCTCGATCCCATCACGCTCACGGTCGATGGCGTGGCCGACCTGGAAAAGTGGAAGGCGCATTTCCAGGCCAAGGGCCTGAACCATTCGCCGGTCCTGGCCGGGCTGGTCGGATGGCTGCTGGTGGTGGAAGATCCGGATGGCCGGCGCGTGCGCCTGTACACCAAGCAAACGCATGGCCCTGAAGTCACGCCGTCGTGGGACAGCCCGTGGGTGAATTGACGGCGCATGCGGGCGATCGTCTCGACCGCCTGCCTGTCTCGTCGTTTCATTGGCGGATCCTGGCGCTGATCGGCGCCGGCCTGTTCATCGACGCTTTCGACCTGTACATCGGCAGCAGCATCCTGGCCGCCGTGATGCGCGAGGGCTGGTCGGACCTGAACCTCAACGCGCTCTTCATGTCCGCCACCTTCATCGGCATGGCCGTGGGCGCGTTCTTCGGCGGCGTCGTCGGTGACAGGTATGGACGGAAATTCGCCTACCAGTTCAACTTGCTGCTGTTCGGCTTCGCGTCGATCGCCGCCGCGTTCGCGCCGTCGATGCAGGTGCTGATCGGGCTGCGCTTCGTGATCGGTGTCGGCCTGGGCGCGGAGAGCGTGATCGGGTACGCGCTGCTCGCGGAGTTCGTGCCGCCGCAGGTGCGCGGCAAGTGGGGAGCGATGCTGGCGCTGATCGTCAACATGGGTGTGTTCGTCGCGCCGGCAGTCTCCTATGTCGTCGTTCCGAATTTCGGATGGCGGTGGATGTTCGTGATCGCCGGCGTCGGGGCCCTGGTCGTGTGGCTGTTGCGCCGCTCGATGCCGGAGTCGCCGCGCTGGCTCGAATCGAAAGGCCACCACCAGCAAGCCGCTGCGGTCATGGCGTCGATCGAGGCGGAAGTCGGCAAGACGCACTCGCTGCCGGAAGTGGTCGCCACCCCGGCGCCGCGGCAGGAGCACGTGTCCTGGACCGTTCTCTTCAGCCGGCAGGTGCTGCCCCGCACGATCGTCTCGACGGTGATCGCGGTCTCCCTGGTGATCGTCATCTACAGCTTCGTGGCCTGGCTGCCCACGTTCTTCGTCAGGCAGGGACTCTCGGTCGCCAAGTCGCTGGCGTTCACCACGCTCATGTCCGCCGGGGCGCCGCTGGGCTGCCTGATCGGCATCTGGCTGGCCGATCGCGCGCCGCGCAAGAAAACGCTGGTCGCGGTGCTGCTGTTCGATGCGCTCGCCGGCATCGTCTACCTCAGCGCCTCGTCCGACCCGGTGCTGATCGCAGCGGGCATGGCGCTGGTCGTGGGGCTGTACCTGGTGGCGGCGCTGGGCATGGGCTGCTATGTGCCCGAGCTGTTCCCGACCGAGTACAGGATGCGTGGAAACGGTTTTGCCAACACGGCTGCGCGGGTCACCGGAATCTTCGTGCCCTACCTGGTGCTGACGCTGTACCAGGCCGGCTCCGCCGCCGCCGTCATCGCGCTTTGCACCGGGGTGTTCCTGCTGTGCGCCTTCGTCGTCACGGTCCTGGGGCCCGAGACGGCGCGGCGCTCCCTGGAGGCGATCGAGCGGGCGGACTGAGGCGCCGGGCACGCCTGGAACGGAACGTGCGAACATCCGTCTCCATATGGAAACAATTGCAAATCAAGGCGCGGCGCTGCTGTCGGCGGCGATCGCGTTGCGCGAGGCGGGCAGGTACGCGCAAGCCGCGGGGATGGTCGGCGGCTGGCTCGGCACGCACGCCGGCGATGTCCGCGCCCTGGCGCTGCTGGTCCAGCTGCTGCTGCTGGAAAAGAAAGACGATGAAGCCCAGGCCGTGCTGGCCCAGGCCCAGGCGCTTGCGCCCGGCGACCCGTTCGTGCAGTGCAGCCAGGCTCGCCTGCACCTCAAGAAGGGCCGGGCCGCGGAAGCGCTGCTGGCCGCGCGAGCTGCGTGCGATGGCGCACCGGACGACCCGGAAGCGTGCCTGGTCCTGGCCGCGACGTTGGGCGCCAACCGGCAGGAGGGCGAGGCCACCCAATGGGTGGAGCGAGCGCTCGGCCTGCGGCCCGACTACGCGGAGGCGCACGCCAACCGGGCCATGCTTCGCGTGCGCTCGAACGACATCGCCGGTGCTTTGGCCGACGCGGAGCGTGCCGCTTCGCTGAAGCCGCACATGAGTCAGTTGTGGACGTTGCTGGCCGGGCTCAGGCGCCAAAGCGGCGACCTGCCCGGCGCCCTCCAGGCGCTGCAGAAGGTGCCGGCCCAAGAGCCGGGGAATGTGGCCGCGTGGACCAACTATGCAACCGCGCTCCATGAGGTCCGGCGCTTCGACGAGGCGCGTGCCGCGTACGAACGCGCTTGGGCGCTCGACCCGAATTCAGCCGCCGTGGCCAACAGCCTGGGCATCCTGGCCATGATCGAAAAGAACTGGGCCAACGGGCTGCGGTACTTTGGCCGGGCCGCCGAATTGGCGCCCGATTCGCCCGGCGCGCACCACAACCTGGGCAACGCACTGAAGGAACTGAAGCGATTGGACGAAGCGGTGGCCAGTTACCGGCGCGCGATCGAGCTCAAGCCCGACTTCGCCGAGGCGCATTGCAACCTGGGCGGGGCGCTGCAAGAGCTGGAACTGCTGGAAGACGCGGTGGCAAGCTACCTGCGGGCAATTGCGCTGAACCCGAATTTTGCCAAGGCCTACAGCAACTTGTCGGCCGCGCAGCGGCACCTGGGGCGGCTGGACGCAGCCGAAGACAGCTGCCGGCGCGCCATCGCCATCAAGGCCGATCTCCCGGAGGCCTACGTCAACCTGGCCAATGTGCAGCATGCCCGCAGGAAATTCGAGGAAGCCGAGGCGAGCTGCCGGCACGCCATCGCGCTCAACCCCGATCTCGCCGAGGCGTACGCCAATCTTGGAAATGCGCTGCAGGACTTGGGCAGGCCGGAAGAAGCGCAGGAGGGTTACCGGCGCGCCGTTGCGCTTCGGCCAGGTTTTTACGACGCGCAGACCAACCTGCTGTATTCCATGGCGCTTTGTTGCAACGTAACGCCGGCGCAGTACGTGGAAGAAGCGCGCACCTGGGAGATGGTAGCGTTTGGCGGCGCCGCGGAAGCCCTGCCCGATCCGAACCTCTTCCAGCGGACGCCCAGAGCGGGCCGGCGGCTGCGCATCGGCTATGTGTCCGGTGACTTGCGGGAGCATCCGGTGAGCAAATTCCTGGAGCCTCTGTTCCTGCTGCACAACCGCAAGCGCGTGGAGGTGATCGCCTATTCCACCAGTGCCATTGAAGACGGCACGACCGTCCGCATGCGCGCTTTGGCCGATGGCTGGCACAGCTTGCTCGGCCTGGGCAGCGATCAGGCTTGCCGCCTGGTCCGCGAAGCCGAGATCGATGTCCTGATCGACTTGTCGGGCCACACCCGGCATTCGCGCCTCGATGTATTCGCGCGGCGCGCGGCGCCGGTGCAGGCACACTACATCGGCTACTTTGCGAGCACCGGCCTGTCCCAGATGGACTACTGGATCGGCGACAGGGTTCTCATGCCCGAGTCGGACGAGGGCCATTTCAGCGAAACACCTTGGCGGCTGCCACGCGTGTGGCTCAGCTACCAGGGCTCGGAGGCCGCCCCCGGGGCGATGTGGCGCCCACATGGGGACGCAACCGTGATGCTGGGCAGTTTCAACAAGCTGAACAAGGTCACACCCGCCACGGTGGCGTTGTGGGCGAAGGTCCTGCACGCGCTGCCGGAGGGCAAGCTGCTGCTCAAGGCCGGTGAACTCGACGACGAGTCCAACCGGCGTTGGGTCCAAGCTGCTTTCGCGCAGTTGGGTGTTCCCGAGGGCCGGCTCGTCCTGCGCGGCAGGACGGACTTCGCCTCGCACCTGGCAACCTACGACGAGTTGGACATCGCGCTCGACCCGATCGGCGGACTCGGCGGCGTCACCACGACTTGCGACGCATTGTGGATGGCCGTGCCCGTCGTGACCCTGCCCGGCGACCGGCTGGCGCAGCGGGTCACGGCCTCGCTGCTCCATGGCCTGGGTCATCCGGAGTGGATTGCCCAAGACGCCGACGACTACGTGGCGAAGGTTGTCGCGCTGGCCCGGGACCTCCCGCTGCGCCGCGAGTTGCGGGCAACCCAGCGCGAGCGCATGCGCAACAGCGAACTGTGCGACGGGGCGGGCCTGGCCGACGCGCTGGAGACGGCGTACGAAGAGATGTTCGACCGCCGCTTTCCGTCCGGCTGATCAACGCTTCAGTTCGGCCTTGTTCTGGATGACGCGGCCCACCAGCCCGTAGGCCACGGCCTCCTCGGCGGACAGCCAGCGGTCGCGCTCGATGTCCAGCAGCACCGAGTCCAGCGGCTTGCCGGTTTCACGCGAGATCACGCGCGCGATGCGTTCGCGCGCCTTCAGGATTTCCTGGGCGTGGATGGCGATGTCCGTGGCCTGGCCGCCCGAGGCGCCGCTGGGCTGGTGGATCAGGAAGCGCGTGTTGGGCGTGCAGAAGCGCCGCTCGCGCGGCACGCCCAGGTACAAGTGCGTGGCGGCGCTGCCGACCCAGCCGGTGCCGATCATGTTCACCGGCGCGGTGATGAAGCGCAGGATGTCGTGGATGGCGTCACCCGACTCCAGGTGGCCGCCGGGCGAACTCACCAGCATGTCGATCGGCGCGGCCGAATCGGCGTCCAGGGCAATCAGGCGCCGCGCCACGTCGCTGGCCGTCGCGTCGGAGATCGCACCGAACAACAGCACGGTGCGCGACTTGAATGCTTTTTCTTCCAGGAATGAATTGCGCGGCTCAGCGGTTGCTGCCGGCGGGGATTCGTTTTCGGGGTCTTCCATGACAGGTTCCTTTATCGACGCCGCCATCATGCACCATTGCCGCAGGCCCTGATGCGAATGATGGCTACGCGGCCGACAGCGGTGGATTGGCCATGTCGGTGCAGAAATCCAGCAGCCCCTGCAGGTCGCTCTTGTCGAACACCGCTGCGGCGCCCAGTTCCATGCAGCGCCCGCGCACGCCGGGCGTGGCGTAGCCGCTGAAGACGACCACCGTGCCGCGTTGGGCGTGGGCCCGGCAGCGGGCGATCACGCCCAGGCCCGATCCCTCCTCCAGCAGCAGGTCGATCACCGCCAGGTCCCATCCGCCGGGGTGTTCGTCCAGCCACAGGTTGGCTTCGGCCTCGGTGGTGGCGCTGGCGACCACGCGGAAGTTGCCGATCGCCGACAACAGTTCGCCCAAGGTGCCGCGCATCTTCATTGCATCATCGACCACGAACACCCGAATTTCCGTCACGAAAATCTCCACCAGCCGTTGTCTCGAAGGACGACACGCACTCGGGTTTAGCACCGTTTTCGGCGGACCCCTGTAGGACGGTGCCGCGCCGCCCGGATTTCACGCCACCCGCGTTTGCGGATGCACCGGCTTGTCGTCGGCGGCCGACAGTTCCTTCCTCATCCCTTCGATCAATTCCGAAACACCCGGCTCGGCCATCATCGAGAAATGCGACCCGGCGATGTCCGTCACGCGGATCTCGCCACGGATGTGCTCTTCCCAGCCCAGGCTGCGCCCGGCTTGCAGGTACAGCATCTCGCTTTCGGTCGCCTTGAAGAGCGCGACCGGTCCTTCATAAGGCTGCGGGTTGTAGTGCGCCTGCGCGGCGACGAAGTTGACGAACAGGTGATGCTCCACCAGCTCAGGCGGCAACGGCTCGCCGCGCGCCAGTTTTTCCAGGGCCAGCCCATAGTTCAGGTCCATCAACTTGCTCTTGCGGCGGCGCTCCGGCCAGTCCAGCGCGAACTTCAGCGACCAGTGGCGCATCAGCCACAGCTTCTTGAAATACGACACCTTGCGCCGCGCCGCCGCCGGCGACAGCGTATCGATCATCAGCAGCAGGTCGATCTTCGCGCCGGTCTTGACCAGCTGCTGCGCCATCTCCAGGGCGATCATCCCGCCGCCCGAATAGCCGGCGAGCCGGTAAGGCCCCTGCGGATCGACCGTGCGGATCGCCTCGACATATTGCGCGGCCATTGCCTCCACCGACGTGAGGGCCGGCAAACGGCCGTCCGCGCCTTGCGCCTGCAGCCCGTAGAAAGGCTGGTCGGCGCCGAGCCGGTCCGACAGCACCTTGAAGTTCAGCACGTTGCCGCCGGCGCCGTGCACGCAGAACAGGGGCTTGCGGTCGGCGCGGCCTCGGCAGATCGCCACCAGCGGCGACCAGGCGCGCGTGCCCAGCGGGATCACGTTCGACGCGGCCTTCTTCGGCGCGTCGGCGACCGGTGGCGTCTCCAGGCCGGCGCTGTGCGCGACGACGGCGGCCAGCCCGCCGAGGGTGGAAGCCTGGAACAGCGTGGCCAGCGGCAGGTCGACCGCGAAGTTCTTGCGGATCTTGGCGAACAGGCGCACCGCCGCCAGCGAATGGCCGCCCAGTGCGAAGAAGTCGTCGTCCCTGCCGATCTCTTCCACCCCCAGCAGTTCGCGCCAGGCATCGGCGATCGTGCGCTCGACCGCGTTCAGGCCTTCGCCCGCGGCCTGCGCCGGTTCGCCGGAACCAGCGGCCTTGCGCATTGCGCCTTTGGGCGCAGCCGCGGCCATCGCCCGCCGGATGTCGGCAATCGCCATGGATGAAACCACGACGTCGCGGCTCGCGCCACGGAAGATGCGGTCGAACAGCGCGGGCGCATCCTCGGCCTTGATGCCGCGGGCCAGCATCGCCTCGGGCAGGCTGGGCTCGCGCCGCGCGCGGTTGCGATCCTGGTGCGACATGGCCGCGGGCTGCACACCGCGCAGCGAGAATCCTTCGAAGGTCGCGACCGGCAGGCCATCGGGCGTGTGCAGGCTGACGTCGAAGGCCGCGAATCGATCTTGCGGACCACCCTTCAACTGCACGCGGCTGATGGTGGTGCGCGGCACCGGCGCCACCAGCCGGATGCGCTCGATCGAAAGGGGGACGAACAGGTTGGCGCGGCGCTGCGCGCTGTCCACCAAATGAAGGCCGAACGTCGCCGCCATGTCGGTGAGTGCCGGGTGGCTGGTGTATTCCGCCAGGTCGTCCTCGAATTGTTCCGGCAGCGAGATTTCGGCGATGGCGCTGCGCTCATTCAATTGCATGCGTGCGATGTTGTTCCAGCGCGCGCCGAACGCGACGGCTTGCGCCTGCGGGATCGCGCCTTTGCGCCACTCACCGCCGCTGCGCACGGGCGATGCCGCGGGCAGGGTCCCCGCGTACACGCTGACGCGGGCCCGCGCGTGCTCCAGCCAGTGCTCGTCCAGCGGACCGCGGCTGCGCACCAGGAATTCGTAGCCCTCGCCGGCCGGTTGCATCTCGGTGCGCACCAGCCGCGCCGACGCACCGTCGAACACCATCGCCTCTTCGAACGACAGCGCGCAGATCTCGATGCCGGCGCCCGGATGCAGCACGCCCATCGCCGCGCGCGCGATCTCGATGTAAGCCGTGCCGGGCAACACCGGGCGCCCGGCCACCGAATGCTCCTGCAGCACCCAGAGGTCGCGCGGCGAGTAGTTGGCCTCGAAGGCAATGCCTTCCCCGCTGCCGGCTTGCAGGCCGAGCAGCGGATGGGTCCCTTCCGGCGCGTGGCCCAGGCCGTGGCGTCCATAGGCGCGCGCGGCCATGCCCTTGTCGCCCCAGATGCCCCAGTGAATCACCAGCCCGTCGGACCGCGATGCGGCAAGCGCGTCCAGGAATGCGTTGGCGGCGACGTAGTCGACCTGTCCCGCGGAGCCCAGGAATACGCTGGTCGACGAGAACACGGCGAACACGTCGAGGTCGCCGGGCGGCAGCAATTCATGCAGCACCTGCGCGCCGCAGGCCTTGGGGTTGAGCACGCGCTCGACGCTGTCGGCGCTCTTGGCGGCGATGAGCCCGTCCTCCAGCGTGCCGGCCGCGTGGAAGACTCCGTTGATGGTGCCGAACTGCGCGCGGCAATCGCCCACCACCTTGGCCATCGCGTCGCGGTCGGCCACGTCGGCGCGGTACACCGCGACCTGCGCGCCCTCGTCCTCGAATGCCAGCAGCCGCCGTATCACGCGCACTTCGCTGGAGTGGTCGCCGCTGGCCGCGAGGCCGCGCCAATTGGCCTTGGCCGGCAGCGCGCGGCGGCTCACCAGGGCCACCCGCGCCTGGTGCGTCACCGCCAGCCAGGCCACCAGGTCCAACGCGATGTCGCCCAGCCCGCCGGTGATCAGGTACACGCCGCCATTGCGCACGCGCTGCGCCGCGCCGGATGCCGGCGTCGCGGCGTCCTCGACCAGTTGCTGCGCCCAGCGCTGGCCGTCGCGCAAGGCAACCAGGTCGATGTCGTCATCCGACCGGCTCTCGGCAACGATCTGGCGCGCGGCGCCTTCGGAAGACACGTCGAACGGAGCCAGGTCGATCATGCGCGCGCGCACGTTGGGCAGCTCATGCGGGATGACGCGGCAGGGCCCCAGCGCCAGCGCCCGCTCGGGGTGCGGCACGGCTTCGCCCATCACCGCCTGGCAACCGGCCGTGACGACTGTGAGGCGGATCGGCGAATCCATGTCGCGCTCCTGCACCGCCTTGGCCAGGTGAAGCAGGCTGTCGAAGGCGAGCGTCTGGCCCGCGATGCGCCGGCTGCCCGCGCTCTGGATCGTGTCGAGCGGCCACAGGTGCAGGATCTGCTCCGGCAGCGCCTGCGCCTGCTCCAGCGCGGCGAGCAATTCGCCGTAATGCGCGGCGTTGCGCGCATCGATCGTGAAGCTGCCGTCGGCCAATTTGGCGAACGCATCGCCGCGGCGCACGACGGTGACGCTGCCGCCTTCGCGCGCCGCCTGCGCAACGACATCGGCCGTGAGCTTGGAGCGGCTGCCGAAGACCAGCCAGTGCACGGGCGCGGCGGCGGCCGCTGCGGGGGGGATGGCAGCCCAGCGTGGCGTCGTGAACCAATCGTCGCGGGACTCCAGCCGGTCGATCAATGCCGACCGGGCCGGCTTGGCTTCCTGCGTTCGCGCCTGCGGGTGTTGCACGACGCCGGGCTCGATCCAGTGCCGCTGGAGTTCGAAGGCGTAGGTCGGGACGGAGACACGCCGCGGCTGCGCAGTGCCGCGCAGCACCTCCCATTTCGGGGCCGCGCCGCGAGTCCACAGCCCCGCCGCGGCGGACATCATCTGCGCCAGGTCGGCGTTCGGCTCCTGCGCCTTCGAAGTCGAGGGCAGGATCGTGCGGGGCTGGCCCTGGCAGTTCTGGCGCGCCAGCGCGCACAGGCCCTGGCCCGGGCCGGCTTCGACCAGTACCGTGTCCGGCAGCTCCAGCAGCGTGCGCACGCCATCCGAAAAACGGACCGGGTTGCGCAGGTGCTTGACCCAGTACTCGGGGTCGGCCAGCGCCTGCGCATCGGCCCAGGTGCCGGTGAGGTTGGACACGAAGGGAATGGAGGGCGCGCTCAGGCGAATGTGCGACACGTGCTGGCGGAAAGCGCCCAGCACGCCGTCGAGCAGGTGCGAGTGCGCGGCCACGTTGATGTGCAGCCGGCGCCCTTCGATGCCCTTGTCGGCAAGGCGCTTTTCCAGCCGCGAGATCGATTGCAACGCACCGGAGGCGATGCACAAGTCGCGGGCGTTGATAGCCGCGATGTCCAGGTCCAGCCCCTCCATCGCTTCGCGCAGCTCGGGCTCCGCCAGGTCGACCGAGAGCATCCCGCCCAGGGGCACTTCCTCGAACAGGCGGCCGCGCACGACGACCACCGACAAGGCATCGGCCAGCGACATCACGCCCGCCAGGCAGGCGGCGGCGTATTCGCCGGCGCTGTGGCCGATGACGGCGGCGGGGACGATGCCCCAGCTCTCCCACAATTTGGCCAGCGCATATTCGAGCGTGAACAGGGCCGGCAGCGCATAGCTGGGCCGCTCGAGCGTGCTCGCGGCGGCGGCGTCCTGCGGATCGCCTTCGAACATGCGCGTGCGCAGGTCCGGCGGCGCGTCGGCGGGCATCAGCGCAAAGCATTCGTCGACCGCGCGCCTGAAGGCCGGCTGGCCCAGCAATTCGCGGCCGGCGCCCGGGTAGTGCGCGCCGCCACCGGGGAACATCAGCGCGACGCCCGGTGCTGCGGCTGTTGCCTTGCCGTTGAAGCAGCGCGGATGGTTCTTCGCGCCCAGCACGGCGCGCAAATCCGCGAGGTCGCGCGCGACGATGGCGCAGCGGTGTTCGAACGTGCGGCGGCCAACCTGCGTGGTGTACGCGGCATCGGCCAGCGTCAGGCCAAGCGGCGGTGTATCGAGAAAATCGCGCCACTTGGCCTTGAGGCGCTCGAGCGCCGCCGGCGTTCGTGCCGACAGCGTGACGACGTGCCAGCCCGTATCGGCCACCGCTGGCTGCAAGGGCGGCTCTTCGACGATCACGTGCACGTTCGTGCCGCCGACGCCCAGCGAGTTGACGGCGGCGCGGCGAGGCGCGCCGCCGCGCGGCCAGGGCCTGGCTTGGTCGACCACGCGGAACGGCGTTGCCGCCAATTCGAAGCGGCTGTTCGGCCGGCTGAAATTGAGGCTCGCGGGGATCAGCCCGTGGCGCATGGCGAGCGCCACCTTGATCAGCGACGCGACGCCCGCGGCCGTGTCGAGATGCCCAATGTTGGTCTTGAGCGAGCCGATGCCGCAGGAGCCGCGCGCCGCGCCGCCATAGGCCTGCGCCAGCGCCGCGAGTTCGATCGGGTCGCCTACAGGGGTGCCGGTGCCATGGGCTTCGATGTACGAGACCGTGGCCGGCGCCACACCGGCGACGGCGAGCGCCTCGGCCGCGGCGCGCGCCTGGCCGTCCACGCTCGGCGCGAGATAGCCGGCCTTTTGCGAACCGTCGTTATTCACGGCCGAACCGCGGATCACGGCATAGATGTTGTCGCGGTCGCGGATCGCGTCTTCCAGGCGGCGCAGCACGACGATGCCGGCGCCGCTGCCGAACAGCGTGCCCGCAGCCTGGTCATCGAAAGCGCGGCAATGGCCGTCGGGCGACAGGATCTCGCCTTCGGCGTAGTGATAGCCCTGGCGGTGCGGCAGCTCGATGCTCACGCCGCCGGCAAGCGCCATGTCGCACTCGCCGGACAGCAGGCTCTGGCCGGCCATGTGCACCGCGACCAGCGAGGTCGAGCAGGCGGTCTGCACGCTGATGCTCGGCCCCTTCAGGTTGAGCAGGTACGACACGCGCGAGCACAGGAAATCCTTGTCGTTGCCGGTATGCCGCAGCAGGAACAGGCCCATCGACTTGACGAGCTCGGGATTGGTCAGCAGGTTGTACGGCAAGTAGGCCTGCATGCCGCAGCCGCCGAACACGCCGATCGCGCCCTTGAAGTTCTCGGGCATGTGGCCCGCGTCTTCCAATGCTTCCCAGGCGCACTCCAGGAAATGGCGGTGCTGCGGATCGAGCACCGCCGCGTCGCGCTTGGAAAAACCGAAGAACTCGGCGTCGAACATTTCCATGTCCGGCAGCACCAGGCTGGCGCGCACGTAGTCGGGATCGTCGATGTCGGCGTCGGGCACACCGGCCGCGCGCAATTCGTCCGGCGTCAGCCACTGCGTCGCTTCGCGGCCGCCTTCCAGCAGCGACCACAGCTGCGCGGGCGAACGGGCGCCGGGGAACCGGCCCGCCAGGCCGACGATCGCGATGCTGCCGGGCTCGATGTCTGGGGGTACTGCTTCCATCGCTTTGGTCCGCTCACGCCGCAGCGGTGGGCTCGGGAATGACACGGGTTCGCATGTTGCGGCGCGCCTGGGCGCGGCTCAGCCCATCGGCCACCGCGTCGGCGGTTCCGTTACCGGCCAGGTGCGCGGCCAGCGCGCGCACCGTGGGCAGCCGGAACATGTCGGTGATCGACACCTCATGGCCGCTGGCTTCTCGCAACCGGCGCTGCACCTGCACCACCAGCAGCGAATGGCCGCCCAGGTCGAAGAAGTTGTCCGAGGTTCCGACGCCGGGCAAGCCCAGCACCTCGGCCCAGATCGAGGCGATGGTTTTCTCCAACGCGTTGCCGGGCGCGGCCGCGACGCGCACCGCGATGGCGGCCCGCGGGTCCGGCAGCGCGCGCCGGTCGACCTTGCCGTTCGGCGTGAGGGGCAGTGCCGGCAGCACCAGCACCTGTTGCGGAACCATCACCTCGGGCAGTTGCCGGCCAAGTGCGTCGCGCAGCGGCCCCGGTTCCAGCACCAGGCCAGGCGCTGCCGTGACGTAGCCGACGAGTTGCTGGCCGCCCGCACCGTCATCGCGCGCGACCACCACCGCCTGCTTGACGCCGGGCTGTTGAAGCAGCACGGTCTCGACCTCGCCCAGTTCGATGCGATGGCCGCGAATCTTCACCTGCTGGTCGATGCGGCCGAGGAACTCGAGTGCGCCGTCGGGATGGCGGCGCACCAGGTCGCCGGTGCGATACATCCGCGCCCCCGGCTCGGTGCGATCGGCAACGAAGCGCTCGGCGGTGAGTTCCGGGCGCTGCCAATAGCCGCGCGCCACGCCTTCGCCGCCGATCAGCAGCTCGCCGGGGACCAGCGCCGGGCATTCACCGCCCCAGGGCGTGCGCACCGACAGGCGGGTGTTGGCGATCGGCCGGCCCAGCGGCACGAAGTCCTGGAGATTGCCCAGCTCGCAGGTGGTCGACCACACGGTGGTTTCCGTCGGGCCGTACATATTGAGGACCGATTCCGGCACCAAAGCGCGCAGCTCGCGCGCCAACGGCAGCGGCAGTGCCTCGCCGCCGACCATCAGCACCGAGAGTTGTGACAGCGCGGTGCGTCCCGGCGCGTCGGCCACCAGCATGGACGCCATGGATGGCGTGCATTGGAAATGGGTGATGGCGTGCTGCGTGATTTCCTGCGCGACCGACACGCGTTGCGCGGTCTGCCGCGGCCGGTGCGCCAGCTGCATCAATTGCTTCAGATTTTCCAGGTGCGCCAGCACGGTGTCGGCGTCCACGCCGAAGTCGATCAGGCAGGCGATCTCGTCCACGCCCGCGTCCTTGAGCTTGTCCACCAGCGCCAGGCAACGCTGCGGCGTGCCGAACAGCGCGCTGGTGCCGTAGTAGCGCGAGAAGGCGTGTTCCAGCAGCGCATCCATCTCTTCATCGGACAGGGGCTTGGCGTCCATGATCTCGACCGGGCTCTTGCCGTTCTCGGCGCCGCGCTGCACGAAGGTGGGAAACGACCAGGCGGCCTGCTTGATCAGGTCGACCGAGCTGCGCAAGTAGTCCTTCATCGGGCCGCGCACGGTTTCGCGCACCTGGTCGTCGTCGTCGCCGACGAAGGTGTGCAGCATCAGCGTGACATGGCCGTCGCCCGGATGGCCGGCGTCACGCCAGGCCTGCCGGTACAGCTTCAGCTTCGCGGCCACGTCCTCGATCTTCTGGCCCAGCAGGTGCGTCAGGAGATGGCAGCCCATCTCGCCGGCTTGCTGGAAAGTCTCGGGGTTGCCGGCGGCGGTGAGCCAGATCGGCAGTTCCTTCTGGATCGGCCGCGGCAGCGTGGTGATATCGACCGGCTTGCCCTGCGGCCCCGGGAACGCGACGCTTTCGCCGCGCCAGAGGCGCCGCACCACGTCGATGTTTTCCAGCATCTCGGTCTTGCGGTTGGCGAAGGCCTGCGGCGCGATGACGAAGTCGTTGGGCTGCCAGCCGGACGCGAACGAGACACCGACGCGGCCTTGCGAGATGTTGTCGACGAAAGCCCATTCCTCCGCCACTCGGATCGGGTGGTGCAATGGCAGCACGCAGCTGCCGGCGCGGATCTGCAAGCGGGTCGTGATGGCGGCAACCGCCGCGCTTGTGAGCGCCGGGTTGGGATAGAGCCCGCCGAACGCATGGAAATGCCGCTCGGGCGTCCAGATTGCCTCGAAGCCCTCGCGGTCGGCGAACTTCGCGCCTTCCAGCAGCAGCTTGTAGCGGTCCTTCGGGTCGCGCGCGTTGTCGGTGGCGAAATAGAACAGGCTGAACTGGGGCTGCTGCGACTCGGTAACCACGCTGTCCGAATGCAGCACGACCGTGAAGCCGTGCGCCAGCGTCCAGCACAATTCCAGCACCGAGATGTCGAACGACAGGCTGGTGACGGCCAGCCAGCGGCCGGGCGGATCGTGCGCGATTCGGCCGGCCATGCCGGCGAAGAAGTTCATCGCGTTGCGGTGCGTGACGACCACGCCCTTGGGCTGGCCGGTCGAGCCGGAGGTGTAGATCACATAGGCCGGGCTTTCGGGCCGCGCGATGGGCAGCGCCACTACCGCCGTGCCGGTGGTCGCCGGGCCGTCGAGCAGCAAGGCCTTTCCCGTGCCGATCGAAAGCGATGCGGCGAGCGCGGAGGTGGTCACCACCAGCGGCGTGCCGGAATCCTCGATCATGAAGGCGATGCGCTCGCGCGGATACGCCGGATCGAGCGGCAGGTAGGCGGCGCCGGCCTTCATGATCGCCAGCAGCGAGACAACGAGGTCGGGCGTTCGTTCCAGGCACAGGCCGACCACGTCGCCGGCTTTCACGCCGCGCCGCACCAGCGCGCGTGCCAGCGCATCGGATTTATCGTCCAGCTCGCGGTAGCTCAGCGCCTGGCCTTGCCAGCGGATCGCTTCCTGGTGCGGCGTGCGCACCACCTGCGCAGCGATGGCGTCATGAATGCAGGAGGCGGTGTCGAAGAACGTCGTGGTGGCGTTGAGGGCGGCGACGGCTTGCGCCTCGCGCGCCGGAATCAGCGGCACATCGGCGACGCAGGCAATGGCGCTGTCGAAGGCCTTTAAATACCAGGCCAGGTGCGCGGCCATGGCACGGACGGTCTCGCCGGAGAATGCGGCTTCATCCGCGACCAGTTCGATGGCGCCGTCACCCGACGCGTCGATGGCCAGCAGCAGCTCGGCATCGCTCGCCGGTGAGGCCGTGCCCCGGCTGATGCAGATCTTGTGCGGCTGCGCGGCCGCGCCGTGCTTTTCCCCAAGACGCGACGGCAGGTCGTGCGGGTAGGGTCCCGCGTCATTCGCCTCGGCGATGCGGGCTTGGGCACGGGCCACTGCTTGCTGCACCGGCAGCGTGGAAGAGGTGATGAGCGTCAGCGGCACCCAGGCCGACAGCCAGCTCTCCAGCCCGTTCGCCTGTCCGGCCAGCGCGCTGTCGCAATACCGGGCCGTTACGCGCTCTTGTCCGGTCAGGGCCGACAGCCAGGCGAAGAAGGCTGCCACGGTCCTGGCGCCGCCGGCGACCGCATCGACGCGCACGCGCGTGAACCGTGGCTCGCCGGCCGCGCGCGGTGAACCGGTTCTCGGATAGGGAAGCTCGACAGGCGACAGCGCAGCGAATGCCTTGACCCAGAACGCTTCGCCCTTGGCGACCCGCGGGATGCAGGCGTCGAGCTTGCCGCGCAACGCGTCGCCAAGCAGCGGCAGGACCATTCCGGGCGCGACGCCGTGAACGGCAGGGCGGCCGTCCGCATCGCAGATGCCGCCCAGCACGATGTCACCTTCGCCCGTGGCAACGCGCAGCGCATCACCGTCGAGGCCGAGCACCGTTCCCGGTGCGGCGGCGCGCACGCTTTCCGCGCTACGCGCCGACTGCGCGTAAAGCACCTTGTCGCCAAGGTAGACCTTCGCCCGCGCCAGCGGGTTGGGATACGAACCGAAATCGAGCGCACGCACCAGCGCGGCCAGTTCCGCCGCCGGCCGTGAGAAGTCGAGCGTGGCCAATGCAGCGGGCCGGCGGGCGCGCCCGAAATAGCTGCGGCCCTCGCCTTGCGGCGTCAGCGCGAGCTCGTCCCGGCCGATGTCGTCGGCCATCGACTCGAACGTTGCCAGTCCTGCTTCATAGCATCGTGCGTTCAGGCTCAGGGCCGTGTCGCCGGGCAGGATCGGAAACAGCGCCTGCTGTGCGATGCGTCCGGCGTCCGCGCTGCCAGTCATCTCGTGCCACGTGACCCCGTGCGTGCCCTCCTGCGCCATCAGCGCCCAGGAGGTCGCGTTCAATCCGGCGTAGCGGGGCAGGGGGCCGTCATGGAAATTGATCGCCAGCTTGCACGCGCGTGAAGTGAGTGCTGGAGGCAGCATCTGGAGGTTGGCGACGCTGAACAGGTAGTCGAACTCCATCTCGGGCAGCTCGAACCGCGAGTCGCCGTCGGTGCGGATCGCAGTCACGTCTTCGGACGCCGCCCATTCCAGGATGGCCGGATTGTGCGAAACGACGGCGCGAATTTCGTGGCCGCGCTTGCGCCACGCTTGCGCGCATTGAATCAGTAGGCTGCCATCGCCCGTAAATACAGCACTTGCTTTGACCATAGTTCAGGGCATGGTAGTCACGCCCGCACCGCTGTGGGGCCGCGATAGCTCCGAAGAGCTACCTACTTGTGAGCGCTACCGCACGCTTGGGCGTTAAAAGGGGCGTTTCCTTTGCCGATCGCGTTGCCGTGGCGCTCCACGTTGGTTGGCACGGCTGGCGGCCGGGGTGGGTCGTTCTCCGGTCACACTCGCGGTCGGACGGAAGGGCACACCAACATCTTCTCGTCAAGACCGTGTCTGCAGGCCGCGCTCACACCACCGCGACTGGACCTGCGCCCGACCCACCCCGACCACCAGCCGGTCGGTGCGTGGTTGGTTCGTTCAGAAATTCGGGTCCGACCGTGTTTTCTGCCGCGCGCTCACCAACTCGCTTCAAGGCCGGTGGTTGGGGTGGGCTGGGCGCAGGTCCAGTCGCGGTTGCCCATCACATTGCGTGTGGCCCTGTTCTTGACGCCATGATGGTGGCGGGCCCAGGTGCGCGCCCGCGAGCGTGACCGGAGAACAGTCCACCCCGGCCACCGGCCGTGCCCAGGTGCAGGCGTCAAACCTCAGCGAGCGACAACAACCCTAAGGCCACAACTGCCCACGCACCTCTTCCGGCCAAGTCTTTGGGTCGAACCCATGTGCCTTGATCAGCGCCAAGGTGACGCGCTCCAGCCCGAAACCCAGGCACGCGGTGTGCGCCACGGATGAGTCGGCATTGCTGATGCCGAACAACGAGCTGAAGTGGTCCTGGTGCCAGTTGAAAGAGGCGACGGCGGTGGGCTTCTCCAGCGAAATCACCGGCACCATGATCTCGAACTTCAGGCGCTGCTCGCGCTGGTTGGCCGCCAGGATCTTGCCGGTGCGGCCGAAGAAGGGATCGTTCGCCACGTCGCTTTGCGCCGGCAGGCCCAGTCCCTGCAACAGGTCGAGGCCGCGCCGCAGCCACTCGTCGCGCCAGGCCAGCACGTCGTCAGGCTGGCCCATGCGGATGAACTCGCGCATGCGAAACGACTGCAGGCGCGTCGGCTCGTCCGAAGGCTCGTGGCGGAACACCCAGTTCAACACCGTGATCAACCGGCCGCCGCCCGGCAGCAGGCCGCTGAAGTTCGGGTAGACCGGGTAGCACGCGGCGGGCACCAGCATCAGCTCGGTGGGTTCCAGCATGTCTTCCCAGCGCAGGCCGGCGTGGACGCGCTCCGAAATTTCGCGCGCGGCCGCGTCGTTGCCGACAAAGCTGTGGACCGAGCCTGCCAACTGCGGGAAGCTGTCCATGTAGCCCATCTTCTCGACCAGCGCGCGCGGCAGCACCGGCGGGAACATCACCTCCTGCGCGCCGTCGTTCTTCGCGATGCGGCTGACCAGGTCGTTGAAGGCGCGGGCGATCTCCTCGAACACGGCGCCGCGGCCATAGGCGCCCTTGACGCCATTGGGCAGGATCAGGCCGTGCGCGACCAGCTCGTTGTAGAAATTCGTGATGTCGTAGGAAACGGTCACGGTCCGTCCTTGAAGATAAGCAGCATCGATGCGCTCTTGGCCGCGATCCGGTCGTTCGAGATCATCAGCGAGGCCGAGAGGCTGTCGCGGTACTGCCGGCCCAGGCTGAACGGGCTGTCGTTCTTGTAGCCCAGGATGCCGACGATCTGCAACGCGCGGTGGACGATCTGCGGCGCCGCCTCGGAGCAGGAAATCTTGAGGTTGTTCAGGCGCAGGGCCCAGCCCATGGAGAGCAATTCCTCGCGCGACCTGGAGTCGGGCCCGATGGCGTCGAACGCGGTGGCCGCGGACTGCCAGAGCTGCTTCATGTTCTGCAATTGCAGCGACGCCTCGGCCAGCCGCGTCGCGGTGGGCGGCACGGTGCCCGGTGCCTGGCGCGCCTGGCCGCGCACGAAGTTGGCGGCCTTGCCCACGGCGTCGGCCGCGATGCCCCACCACACGGAAGACCACAGCACGTGCGAATAGGGAACCATGGTCTGCGCGGAACTGTCGGCGAATGCGCCGGGCAGGATCTGCTGCTCGGGGCCGGAGGATTCGAGGCGAAAGCCCGGACTGCAGGTGCCGCGCATGCCCAGCGTGTCCCAGCTGGTGGTCTGCTTGATGGTGCAGTCTTCCTTGCGCACCAACACCAGCACCTGGTCGGTGCCGGGCGCTTGCGCGTCGCGGCGGCAGGTGACGAGGATCGCATCGGTGTGCGCGCAGTACGAGCCGGTGGTGGCGTCCTTGTTCAGGACGAACTTTCCACCTTCGCGTTCCACGGCGCAGACGCTGGTGCGTGTTTCGCCGAAGGTTCCGACCTCGGACGTCATCGAGGCCAGCAGGTGCTGGTGCTGCACGATGTCCCGCAGGTAGCTCTTGAAGAACTCGCTCTCCTGCCCGTGGTGCGCGATGCACGCGAGCTGGATGTAGTGCATGGCCAGCACCATGCCGCTGGAGCCGCAGGCCTGCGCCAGCGTGGAACACAGCTGAGCCAGCTCCAGCAGACCGCAACCCGCGCCGCCCTGTTCGCGCGGCACCGCCGCCGACAGCACGCCGGCGTCGCGCAGTGCTGCAAGGGTTTCCCCGGGGAAGCGTGCCTGGCTGTCGACGTCCGCGGCGTTGGGCGCGGCCACCTCGGAAGCGATGCGCCGCACCGCTTCGAGCAGCGGCCCGAAGCTCTGACCACTCCGCGTCGGCTGACGATCCATGCGCTTGACTCCCGCAAGTTGTGATTCGTTGAAGCGCCGAAGGTCTCGGCAAATTCCGTTGAAAAACGGGAAATCATCTTACACGTTGGACACGTTCTTAAGGGCTTACTTGGCGCTTGTGGAGCGACGGCTCGTGGAAGTCTCCGCGGCGCCGCACAAAATTCGAAAGGCAGTTTTGCATGTTCAAACCGGAAGTTGGGCAAGCCGATCGGGGTGATGCCCGGTGGGCAATACGGTTGGGTTTCGACCTGGTCCAGGTCAGCCAGGTGGCCGATTCGCTCCAGCGGTTCGGGGCGGCCTACGAGCAGCGCCTGTTCACGACCGGCGAAATCGAATACGCGCATGGCGGGCAAACCGCCGAACGGCTGGCCGCGCGCTTTGCCGCCAAGGAGGCGATGGTCAAGGCGCTCAAGCTCGGCGAGGCCGGTGTGTCATTGCGCGAAATTGAAGTCTGCAAGCAGGCTGACGGCAGCTGCGAGGTCCGCTTGCACGGTCGTACTGCCGAGCTGGCGGCCCAGATGGGCGTTGGCCGCATATTGCTGAGCTTGAGCCACGACGGCGACTACGCCGGCGCATTTGTCACGGTGCTGCAGAGACCGCAGGCCGAATTCGAAACCATGGAGGTGTTGGAAGAATGACGAGCGTAGAACCTTCTGAAAACGTGATCCGCACGGTCCTGCGCGACCATGGGCGCCTGAAGCA
>JAQGMS010000537.1 GCA_028292245.1 Ramlibacter sp. | reverse complement strand
GCGAAAGTCTTCACGGCAAGTTTTCCCAGCGGCCACGCCGCGCTATCTGCGATAACGTACCTGACACTGGCGGCCCTCCTGGCCAAAATGACAGCTTCACATCGGGTTCGGTATTACTTCATGGCAGTCGCAGTTGCGCTGACATGTCTAATCGGGGTCAGCCGCGTCTATCTCGGGGTCCATTACCCGACCGATATCCTGGCCGGATGGTGCATCGGGTCAGCTTGGGCGCTGATGTGCTGGGCTGTCATGACCCGCCTTGAGCATGGAGCGGCTCTTCAGCCTTCCCGGGACATGGAGATGCGAAACTAGATTGCCGAGCTCCGGAACGCTTCTGGGCCGACTTACGTTAGCCATTTCCCGCCAAACATTGAGGCAATCCTCTGAAACCTTCCCGCGTGACCATCTTACTAAACTCTTCCTCAGGCACGGCAGCGGGGAAGAAGGAGCATGACTTGCGGGACGAGCTTGAAGCCGGATTTCGAAAACGTAATATCTCAACAACAATCGAATTCGTATCGGGTCGGGAGCTGCAGGACGCGGCACAGCGGGCCGCCAAGAGAGCGAAGGCGGGCGAAATTGACGCCATCGTTGCTGGCGGCGGAGACGGCACCATTCGCACCGTTGCCGGTGCATTGATTGGACTCCATATCTGCCTCGGCATCATTCCATTGGGAACGTTGAATCACTTCGCCAAGGATCTCGATATTCCGCTTTCTCGCGACGAGGCCATCGCCACAATCTCCGCCGGAGTTTATCGAGACGTCGATGTCGGTGAGGTGAATGGCGAGATATTTATCAACAACTCGTCTATTGGTATTTATCCTTATCTCGTTCTTGATCGGGACCGGAGAAGAGCGCGTCAGGGGATCTCGAAGTGGCCCGCCATGTTCCTGGCCGGCTTACGCGCTATAAGAAATCTTCCGCTGCGGCGGTTGCGGATCCGCTCCGGAAAATGGCAAGACGACGTCCGCAGCCCCTGCGTTTTCATCGGCAACAATCGTTACGATCTCAACGGCCCGTCGTTCAGCAGCCGTGAGCGGCTTGACGGCGGCGAGCTATGCATTTGCGTGGCCAAAGAGCAAAGTCGGCTGCGGTTGCTTTGGTTAGGTGTGAAGTGCGCGACTGGAGTGTTGAATCAACGGGACCTGCGAATTCTGACACTTGCCGGCCTTGAGGTTGGTTCACGTCGAAAACGGTTGCTGGTAGCATGTGACGGGGAAATACAAGTAATGCGAACCCCACTGAAATACCGGACCAGGCCGCGAGCACTCCGTGTGCTTGCCCCTTTGCCGACGGACCAGTAGTTCGATGCGCACCATAGCGCACATCTCGGATCTGCATTTCGGACGGCATAATCTGAATGTGATGGAGGACCTCGTCACAAGCATAGCAGGAATGGATTCTGATCTCGTGGTCATCAGCGGCGATTTTACGCAGCGAGCCCGACACGCGGAATTTGCCGAAGCGCGATTATTCCTAGACCGCATTTCGTCGCCAAAACTCGTTACACCTGGGAATCACGATGTGCCCCTTTACAACTTGTTCAGCCGCATTTTTCGGCCCTTCCGGAATTACGACCGCTATATTGCTCCTGTCGATCAACGTCTGAGTTTCTATGAGGATGACGAGCTTGCCGTCTTGGCTTTAAATAGCGCCCGGCGCTTCACGCGAAAAAACGGCCGTCTTTCTCATCGCCAGATCGCCGACGTTGCTCGGATCTTTGAGGCCCTGCCAAGCGAGCGCTTTAAAGTCATCGTTACGCACCATCCCTTAGCTGTTCCAAGCGGTCAAGACTCGCTCGAGTTAGCTGGACGAGCGTCTGACGCTCTTAGGGCCATCGCAAATACGGGCATCCACCTGTTGCTGTCGGGTCATCATCATCGAGCTATCAGCGGGCCAATTGCTGATGTGGGCGCCAGCGGATCGATCCTGATCGTGCATGCAGGTACCGCTATATCGACGCGCACTCGCCGGGGGGCGGCAAATTCCTATAATTTGATCAAGATCAACCATCGAAGCATTTCCGTGTCGGTCATGGCGTGGGGGCAAGGAACTGGTTTCGTTGCAGCTGATGCAGCCACCTACGTCCTCGAAGCAGGCCGCTGGAAGTCCAGCAGGGCATAAAGCGCGAGATTCGGCGCCGATGGCTGGCATTCCAACTCCTCTGCAGGTCGTCAGCTGACAATCAGCCTGCTTCCAGGCGAATGTACCATCTGATCTCACCACGGCCCCGCCCGGACGCGATTTCCGCATACACGTAGAGCACCTTGCCATCAAATTCATGGAATTGGATGCCCCGGAACAGCCGATCGAAATTGTCTGCCCCAACAATCACAGCCATGCGGGCAGCTATCGCTTGGTCCTGAACAAGGGAGAGTCTCATCGTTCCTCAGGCCACCATGAGGAAGGCGGCGCACTGGCGGAAATCTTGTTCGGACGCAGCGCTACCAGATGACTGCGCTTGAAAGGGTAACCCCTGACCTGCGAGCAATCCTTGCAGCGCATGTAGCGCTCAAGTTCGTGGATCGGGGTCACCTTCGGCCGCCGAATGATGTTCAGCGCTACTGTCTGGTGGGTGTTGCAGCCCAAGCACCGGACCTCAAGATAGAAATAGCCAGCATTTAAGGCGTCGCCAAGAGCTGGCGACGGCTGGGCAGGACCCTTGTAGCCGAGCATGCGATAGTTCCAGGCTTCGCAGGCCAGCCTATCGGCCTCCTTGCGCGCCTCTTTCGCACGTTCGGCTGAATGCCGGATCGTGCTGCCATAGATAGTCTCTCGCGACTTGGTCCCCATTTCGGAAGAATGCGCCGGACCATCAGGTACGGGCAAGCCACTACTCCTTGCGGTGGAGAACTCGGACAGCGCAAGCACAAGACCTCTCGGTTTCGAATCGCCCATCTTCACAAAAAGACTCGCCCCGTCGGGCAAATCACCGATACTTAAGTGCCCTGGCTGGCTGTCAGGGGAACAAATGCATGTCCGAACCGACTTCGGAAGTAGTCAAGATATCCAAGCTAAATGGCGATTTCAGAAAGAATTACGGGAGGCTGCTCGGCGCTTACCTTTATTTGCGTACCATCAGTGCAGCGCGGGGCCGCTCCTACTTTTGGAGCCGTTTGTTTCTGGCGGCGTTTTCTTCTGCAGTGGTCTGGTTGGCGCGACACGGCTTGACCT
>JAQGMS010000291.1 GCA_028292245.1 Ramlibacter sp. | reverse complement strand
CGACGGTCGCGCCGACATTGGTGCCCTTGCTGTCGTCGAAATACTCGATGTCGTGGATCACGCCCACCGGCTCGACGCGGTGCGGCTCGCCGCGGTATTCGCGCAGGCCGTAGAGCATCGGGCCGAGTGGGCAGCCGGCGGCGCCGGCCAGCGCCAGCGCCGACAGCGCATTGACGGCGTTGTGGCGGCCACGGATGCGCAGCGCGTCGGCCGGCATCAGGCGCTGGAAGTGCAGTTCCTCGTCGTTGTCCTTGCGCTTTTTCAGGGTCTCGTCGGCTTCCAGAGCTTTCACCAGCCACGCCATGCCGTTCACCACTTCGATGCCGAAGTCGCCCGGTCGCTGCGGCATGTCGCCGCCGAAGGTGATGTACTCGCGCTGCTCCATCTTGCCGCCCTTGAGGCGCACAGGCTCGGGCAGCATCTTCATCACCAACGGGTCTTCGCGATTGAGGACCATCAGCGCGCTCTTGCCGAATACCCTGGCCTTGGCGGAGCCATACGCCTGCATCGTGCCGTGCCAATCGAGATGGTCTTGCGTCAGGTTCAGCACTGCCGCGGCCGTGGGCTCGAATTCACCCGCGGCTTCCAGTTGGAAACTCGACAACTCGATGACCCACACCTCGGGCAAGACGCCGGCATCCAGTTTTTCGGTCAACGCATCCAGCAGCGCAGGCGCGATGTTGCCGGCCACCGCAACGCTTTTTCCGGCGCGCTCGACCAATTGCCCTGTCAGCGCCGTCACCGTCGTCTTGCCGTTGGTGCCGGTCACGGCGAGCACCACTGGCGCGTAGTCCTGCTGCGCGCGCAATTCCGCCAGTGCCGCGGCGAACAGGCTCAACTCGCCGCCCACCGGGATTTCCCGCTCCGTCGCCGGTGACAACACCGGCGCCACCTGTTCGGGCGACAGGCCGGGGCTGCGGAAGACCGCCTGCACATCACCGTCGAGCAGCGATGCATCGAACGGCCCGCCGATGAATTGTGCCTGCGGCAGGTGTTCGCGCAGGGCATCGAGTTGCGGCGGCGCCTCGCGGGTGTCGGCGACGGTGACCCGCGCGCCCGCGCGCGCGCACCAGCGCGCCATCGCCAGCCCGGACAAGCCTAGGCCGAGAATGAGGACGTGACGGTCTTTCAGGTCTTGCACGGTTTACCTGAGTTTCAAGGTGGACAGGCCGACCAGGCACAGCAGCATGGTGACGATCCAGAAGCGGACCACCACCTGCGTTTCTTTCCAGCCGCTCTTTTCGAAATGGTGGTGCAGCGGCGCCATCTTCAGGATGCGCCGGCCTTCGCCATACCTTTTCTTGGTGTACTTGAAGTACATGACCTGGGCCATGACCGACACGGCTTCGACCACGAAGATGCCGCCCATGATCGCCAGCACGATCTCCTGCCGCACGATCACGGCGATGGTGCCGAGCGCGCCGCCCAGCGCCAGCGCGCCGACGTCGCCCATGAACACCTGCGCCGGATGGGTGTTGAACCACAGGAACGCTAGGCCCGCGCCCGCCATCGCCGAGCAGAAAATCAGCAGCTCGCCCGAGCCGGGGATGTGCGGGAAGAACAGGTACTTCGAATAGACGGCGCTGCCGGTCACGTAGGCGAACACGCCCAGCGCCGAGCCGACCATCACGACCGGCATGATTGCAAGGCCGTCCAGGCCGTCGGTGAGGTTCACGGCGTTGCTCGCGCCCACGATCACGAGGTACGTGAGGATCACGAAGCCGAACACGCCGAGCGGGTAGCTCACTTCCTTGAAGAAGGGCAACAGCAGGCCGGCCTTGGGTGGCAGGTTGACGTCGAAGCCCGAAGCGACCCAGGTGTAGAACAGTTGCAGCACGCGCCAGTTGGAGCTTTCCGAAATGCTGAACACCAGGTACAGGGCCGCCAGCAGGCCGATCAGCGACTGCCAGAAATATTTTTCGCGCGAAGGCATGCCTTCCGGGTCCTTGTGCACGACCTTGCGCCAGTCGTCCACCCAGCCGATGGCGCCGAACCCGAGCGTGACCACCAATACGATCCAGACGAAGCGATTGGTGATGTCGAACCACAGCAAGGTGGAGATCGCGATCGCCAGCAGGATCAGCACACCGCCCATGGTGGGGGTGCCGGTCTTGGTCAGGTGCGACTCCATGCCGTAGCCGCGCACCGGCTGGCCGATCTTCAGGTGCGCCAATCGGTTGATCACCCAGGGCCCGGCCAGCAGGCCGATCAGCAGCGAAGTCATGGCGGCCATCACGGCTCGGAAAGTGAGGTACTGGAACACGCGCAGGAAGCCGAACTCCGGCGAGAGCGTTTGCAGCCACTGGGCGAGGCTAAGCAGCATGGCCGGGTTCCTTCTCTTGTGGGGCCGCAGCGGAGATCGCCTCGACCACCCGCTCCATCTTCATGAAGCGCGAGCCCTTCACCAGCACGCTCGCCACTCGCGGCAGTTCAGCCAGCACGGCGGCATTGAGCGCCTCGATGCTGTCGAAATGGCGCCCCTTCATCGCGATGGACTGCTCACCCAGCGTGAACAGCTGCTCGATCGCGCTTTGGCGCGCGTGCTCGCCGACCTCGGCATGGAACCGCGGCCCCTGGTCGCCGACCTCGCCCATGTCGCCCAGCACCAGCAGGCGCGGGCCGGGCAGTTCGGCCAGCACGTCGATCGCGGCGCGCACCGAATCCGGGTTGGCGTTGTAGGTGTCGTCGACCAAGGTGATCGTGCGTGCGCCCGACTGCACGGCCAGCGCGCGCGAACGGCCCTTCACAGGCTCGAAAGCTTCCAGCCCTTGCGCGATGAAGGCCAGCGGCACGCCGGCAGCCAGGGCGCAGGCCACCGCGGCCAGCGAATTGCGCACGTTATGGCGGCCGGCGATATGGAGTCCGTAAGCCACCGGACCTGCGGGCGTTTTCACGCTCACCTGCCAGAGCCCCCGTTGCCATTCAGTCCCGGCCAAAACGATATCGGCATCGCCGGAGGCCGAAGGGTCTCCCGCATCGCCGAAAGTCATGCAGGCCCTGGAGCCCGCCAATTCCTTCCATAGCGGCGAGAACTCCTCGCCGGCGGGATACACGGCCACGCCGCTCGCGCCGAGCGCGGCGAACACTGAGCCGTTCTCGCGCGCCACCGCTTCCACGGTGGCCATGAATTCCTGGTGCTCGCGCTGGGCGTTGTTGACCAGGGCGACGGTGGGCCGCGTGATCGCCGCGAGATAGCCGATCTCGCCCGGATGGTTCATGCCCAGCTCCAGCACAGCGACGCGATGCTCGGCCCGCAGCCGCAGCAATTGCAAAGGCAGGCCGATGTCGTTGTTCAGGTTGCCTTGCGTCGCCAGCATGCCGTCGGGCTGCCATGCGCGCAGGATGGACGCGATCATTTGCGTGACCGTTGTCTTGCCGTTGCTTCCGGTCACGGCGATGAGGGGCAGCCCGAAGCGCGTGCGCCAGCCAGCGGCGAGCGAGCCGAGCGCCAGCTTGGTGTCATCAGCCTCGATGCCCGGCAGCTGCGTGGACAATTTGCCGCGATGCGCGAGCGCGGCCACCGCGCCTTTGCCCTTCGCCTCGGCGAGAAAGTCATTGGCGTCGAAGCGCTCACCCTTGATCGCCACGAACAGGTCGCCCGGCTGGAGCGTGCGCGTGTCGCTGTGCACGCGCTGCACGGCCACGCCGCCATCGCCCACCAGCGTTGCGCCGGGGATCCACGGCAGCGCCTGCGACAGCGTGAACATGCCGTTCATTGGGTTCCGCCCTCACCCCGGCCCTCTCCCGCAAGCGGGAGAGGGAGGGAATCGCGCTGTGCGTACTTCAGGAGGGCTGCCTGCGCATGAACCTTGTCGGAGAAGGGATGCTTCACGCCCGCCACTTCCTGGTAGTCCTCGTGGCCCTTGCCGGCCAGCAGGATCACGTCGCCTGGTGCCGCGCCGGCGACCGTCTCGGCGATCGCCAGGGCGCGGTCGGCCTGCACCTGCACGCACTCGTTGTGCGACAGGCCCAGCAGGATCTGGCTGATGATGTTCTCGGGCTTCTCGCTGCGCGGGTTGTCGCTGGTGACGACCACGCGGTCGGCGTTTTTCTCGACCACCGCGGCCATCAGCGGGCGCTTGGTCGG
>JAQGMS010000342.1 GCA_028292245.1 Ramlibacter sp. | reverse complement strand
GGGATGAGCTTCGAGTTGCTGCCGCCGCACGAGAGGAGGAACGCAGCTCCCATGCCGAGCGCGAAGACGAGCAGGAGGGGCAGGACGCGCATCCTCATTGACCGTACTGGAGGCGTTCGGCGAGGGAGTCCGGGAGCCTGGCCTCGCGGATCGCCGTCTGCGCGCCCTTGATGTCGTACGGGCTGCGCATCCAGGCTGCGCTCCAGCGCTCGGTGTCGAGCAGGAGCCACGCCGCACGCGGGTCGCCGTCGCGCGGCTGGCCGACGCTGCCGGGGTTGAGCAGCCACTCGCCGGGTGCGACGTCCAGGATGTCGCCGCCGTAGCGGCGCTCGCCCGAGGCGACCTCGCCCTCGGGCCGCCAGAAGGACAGCGCGACGTGCGAGTGGCCGACGAGCGACAGCCGCTGCGGCTGGGCGTCCAGGCACAGCTCGGCGAGCAGCGCGCTGACGACGTACTCCCACACCGGGTCGCGCGGACTCGCGTGATACAGGCCGAGGCCGGCCCGCTCGCCCTGGGGCCGCAGCTGCGACAGCCAGTCCAGCGCGTCGGGCTCGATGACCTCCTGCGTCCACTGGGCGGCGAGCGCCGCGCCGCGCGAGAACTCGTCCAGGGGCAGCTCGCCGGTCACCGCGAGGTCGTGGTTGCCCGCCAGCGTCAGCTCGCAGTGGCGGCGGACGAGCTCGACGCAGGCGTTGGGGTCGGCGCCGTAGCCGACGACGTCGCCCAGGCACCACGTCTCGGTCGGCTCGAGCTTCGCGACGTCCTCCAGCACGGCCTCGAGGGCGTGCCGGTTGCCGTGGATGTCGGACAGGATCGCGACGAGCATTGGGGAGCGAGGCGGACCGGGGAGCCCGGCGTGTCAGCGCGCCGGAACAGGGACGGCGGACGGGCGGGCGCGTGGGGGGACGGCGCCCGCTGCAGCCGCCGAAGGCCCTGATGGTACTTGACCCGGGCGCGGAAGCCCGTCCGGCGGATGCGCCTTTTCGCATCACAGCGGCCGACGGGCCGTTTGACGGTGTGTGCTGCGACAACGTGTCTCGCTGAGCCTGCTGACCCGCGCGCAGCCGACGTCGCCGTCCCGGCCGTCGCGCGCGTGACGGCCGGCGGGCGACTCGCGCTGCCGCTCGGCTGCCGCCTGCGCCGTGGCCTCAGGTGCTCCGGGACAGTCCGCATCTCCGGGCACGGGCTAGGCGCACGGGCGCGGCTGGCGGTCCCGGGCGGGCGGACGCGAACCCTGCATCTGGCGTTGGGCCACCATGGGGCCGGCCTCGCCCGCCGCCGGCTGCGGGTCCGCGTGACGGTCGAGGTGACCACGCGGGGGCACCGCGACGCCATCGCGCCCACCGTGCCGTTGCGCGGCGCCGCGGAGGAACGACGCTCTCAGTCGTCGATCGTCGACATGTCCGCGTAGCGCTGGCCGGCGGTCGCGCCCACCGGCGCCGCCTCGTCCAGGCGCCGCAGGTCGTCCGGCGTGAGCTCGATCTCCGTGGCCGCGACGTTCTCCTCCAGGTAGCGCACGCGCTTGGTGCCCGGGATGGGGACGATGTCCTCGCCCTGCGCGAGCACCCACGCCAGCGCGAGCTGGCTCGCCGTGACGCCCTTCTCGCGCGCGAGCTCCTCGACGCGCTCCACGAGCCGGAGGTTCTGCTCGAAGTTCTCGCCCTGGAAGCGTGGGTGGTGGCGGCGGAAGTCGTCCGGCGCGAGGTCGTCCGGCTTGCGGATCGCGCCCGAGAGGAAGCCGCGGCCGAGCGGCGAGTAGGCCACGTAGCCGACGCCGAGCTCGCGGACGGTCGGGAGGATCTCGGCCTCGGGGTCCCGCGACCACAGCGAGTACTCGGTCTGCAGGGCCGTGATCGGGTGCACCGCGTGGGCGCGGCGCAGCGTCGACGGGGAGGCCTCCGAGAGCCCGATGCGGCGGACCTTGCCCTGCTGCACGAGCTCCGCCATCGCTCCGACCGTCTCCTCGATCGGCGTGTCCGGGTCGACGCGGTGCTGGTAGTAGAGGTCGATGTGGTCGGTGCCGAGCCGCTGCAGCGACGCGTCGCACGCGCGGTGCACGTAGTCCGGGGTCCCGTTGATGCCCACCCAGCTGCCGTCCTCGCGGCGCTCGTTGCCGAACTTCGTCGCCACCACGACCTGATCGCGGCGCCCGGCGATGGCGCGGCCCACGAGCAGCTCGTTGGTGAACGGCCCGTACATGTCGGCGGTGTCGAGCAAGGTGACCCCGAGCTCGAGCGCCCGGTGGATGGTCCGGATCGCCTCGTCCTCGTCGGCCGAGCCGTAGAACTCCGACATCCCCATGCAGCCGAGGCCGATCTCGCTGACCTCCAGCGCGGCGTCTGCGGTCCCGAGTGTTCTCGTGTCCATGCCCCGAGCGTGCCCGTCGTCCGGAGCCGCGACACCGTGTCGGCCACGGCGGGGCGCCGCGGGCGCTCCTCAGGCCGTGGGCGGCTGACCCGGCTCCTGGCCCCCGCCGAACTCCGGCAGGCTCTTGATGCCCTCCCGGGTGCGCCACTTGGAGTAGTTGTCCTCCATGGCGTCGATGAGCTCGCGCATGAACTTCGCCGACAGGTTGACGCGCGTGACGACAACGCCGGGGATCTCGTCGTCCTCGACCTCGTGGTCGACGCGGGC
>JAQGMS010000407.1 GCA_028292245.1 Ramlibacter sp. | reverse complement strand
AAATCCCGGACCTCGTGGCCGGCTCAATTTCGCTTGATCGAGGCGCCGAGCCGCGCCAGCGCGGCGCGCAGTTCCTCGTCCTCGACCGCGGACAGGGTTTTTGCCACCTGGGCCACCGAATCCAGGTCGGGCGCACGGGAGGTTTTCGGCCGATCGCGCCGCGACAACGGCGCCTGCCGCAGCGCCAGCCGCCCCACGGCGCTCCAGCCGAAGAACCGGTTGACGCGCTGCAGGATGACGTCGGAGGCATGCTGGATCTCCAGCGCCATCGGGCCCTCCACCCGCAGCACCAGCGTGGCCGGTTCCTGCGGCTGTCCTTCCACCGGCCGCGGCCACTGGATTTTCAGGGGCTCGGAATGGGCGGCAATTTCAGGACCCGCGATCTCGCCCCAGCGCGTCACCAGCTCGCGCGCGGCAAATCCCTGCTTGGCGTAGGCGTCGGAAAACACGTCGCTGAGCAGGACGGAAAGCGGCTTTGCGCTGATCGGGCCGGGTTTTGCCATGGGGGACTTATAGCACGTGGTGCTCTGCGGCAGGAACCGTTGGCTCGTCATGGCCGGACTTGATTCCGGCCATCCACATCTTGAACGTTCGCGAAGAAGAAAGACGTGGATGCCCGCGACAAGCGCGGGCATGACGTGGAGAAACCAGCGGCTCCATACTAAAGCTGTTCTCATGAATCCTCTTGCGGTCGCGCAAACAAGAAAACGGCAGGTGGTTAGCGGTGAGTCGGCTCGCCCCGCGCTGCTGCTTGCCTGGTATGACCGCCATCGCCGCCGGTTGCCGTGGCGGCCGCTGCCCGGTGTCGCGGCCGATCCCTACGCCGTCTGGCTGTCGGAAATCATGCTGCAACAGACCGGCGTCAAAACCGTAGGTCCCTATTTCGAGAAGTTTCTGGCGCGCTGGCCCGATGTCGAGGCGCTCGGCAGCGCCTCGCTCGACGATGTGCTGCGGATGTGGGCCGGGCTCGGCTATTATTCGCGCGCGCGGAATCTGCACGCCTGCGCGGTGGCGGTGCGGCGCGATCATGGCGGGGTGTTTCCCGATACCGAGGAAGGTTTGCGCGCGCTGCCGGGGATCGGGCCCTATACCGCGTCGGCGATAGCAGCCATCGCGTTCGGCCGCCGCACCATGCCAGTCGACGGCAATATCGAACGGGTGGTGTCGCGGTTGTTCGCAGTCGACGAGCCGCTGCCGCAGGCCAAGCCGCGGATCCAGCATTTGGCCGCCACGCTGCTGGCCGAGAGCCGCGCCGGGGATAGCGCGCAGGCGCTGATGGATCTGGGCTCCTCGATCTGCACGCCGAAGAAGCCGGCCTGCGCGCTGTGCCCGCTCAACGAGGACTGCGCCGCGCGCCGGCGCGGCGATCAGGAGACCTTTCCGCACAAAACGCTGAAGAAAACCGGGGCGCTGCGCCGCGGAGCGGCGTTCGTCGTCACCCGCGGGGACGAACTGCTGGTCCGAACGCGCGTTGAAAAAGGCCTGCTCGGCGGCATGACCGAAGTGCCGGGCTCGGACTGGCTCGCCGCGCAGGACGACAGAGCGGCATTGCAACAGGCGCCTGACCTGAAAGGCGTTGCGCGCTGGCATCGCCGGGTCGGCGTGGTCACCCACGTCTTCACGCATTTTCCGCTGGAACTCGTGGTCTACACCGCAAGGGTTTCCGCGCGCGTCCGTGCGCCCGCGGGAATGCGCTGGGTGCCGATTGCGACGCTCAGGGACGAAGCGCTGCCGAATGTCATGCGCAAGGTGATCGCGCACGGGCTCGGCGATTAAACCTTCGGCCGGAACAAGCATCGGCCAGAGTTCACTGCTGACACCATGTTGTCAGCAGGCCGGCGGTAAAAGTGGGGCCAATGGAGGCCGCCATGATCGCCACCGCGCTCGACCGTCTTACCGCCCCGCCATCTTCGAAGCTGCTCGGCTGGTACCTGCTTGACGCGCGTGCCGATGAGGGATGGGTCCGGATCGGCTTCGACGGCAAACCGGCGTTTTGCAATCCGTCCGGCTTCATCCAGGGCGGAATACTCTCCGCCATGCTCGACGACACCATGGGCCCGGCGGTCTTCGTCATGACCGACGGAAAACTCTACACCGCGACCATCACCATGACCGTCAATTTCCTGGCGCCGGCCAAACCCGGCCCGATCATCGGCGAAGCCAATGTCACGCAGCTTGGCAAGACTGTCGCTTTCGTCGAGGGAAGGCTGCTGGCGGAGGACGGAAGCATGCTCGCCACCGCGACGACATGCGCCCGGTTGGTGGAAAGGGCGAAAGTGGTCCGGCGCGAGCGCCTGGAATTGGCTTCTGCCGGCGTCTAGACCGCGCCGGCCCGCGGCGCCCCGGGAACTGGCACGATCGGCGGCTTGGCGTTGAGCCCCTCGACCTGAAAGCCGGCGACGCGCTTGTAGTTGGCGGCGATGTCTTCCAACTCCTTGAGCGACAACACATCGGTGACGACATGGTAGCCATCAGGCGCGCGTTCCTCGACCATCTGCATCACCTGCTCCGGTCCATTGCGGCGGTTGAGCATGACGAGATCGGTGGTCGCGGGTCGGCGCTCGGCCTCGTAGGCAATCAACGCGCCGTGGGTCGGCCCGTGCGCCAGGATCTCGCGGGTGAGAACGCGGGCGTCGAGGATCGCCTGCGATGCGCCGTTGGAACCGATCGGATACATCGGATGCGCGGCGTCACCCATCAGCGTGGTCAGGCCGAAGGTCCATTGCGGGATCGGATCGCGGTCGACCAGCGGATATTCGTAGGCGTGCGGGCAATTCCGGATCAGGCCGGGCACGTCGAGCCAATCGAACTTCCAGTCCTCGAACCACGGCAGGAATTCTTCCAGTTTGGCGGTGCGGTTATAATCCTCGCGGCGCCACTGATAGGTCGGCGGCATATGCCGCTCGGCCACCCAGTTGATCAGGTGCTTGCCGTCGGCGTCGGGCGTCTTCGAAATCGAATAGCAGACGAATTTCAGGATTTCGTGGCCGGCCATGATCATGGTGCGGCCGGACAGAAAGGCGTCCGCCGCGGTAATGCCGCGCCAGAGGATGCGCCCGTTCCAGATCGGTGGCCCCTCCTGCGGATAGAGTTTTTCGCGGACCGCGGAGTGAATGCCGTCGGCGGCAATCAGGAGCGCGCCGTCATGGTGGCCTGCGGATTTGCCGGTGGCCTTGTCGATGAATTCGGCGCGCACGCCGTCCGCGGTCTCGGCCCAGCCGGTCAAATGATGGCTGGTCAGGATATTCTCGCTGCCCAGACGCGCGGTCGCGGCGTCAAGCAGGATCTGCTGCAGCGTGCCGCGATGGATCGAGAATTGCGGCCATTTGTAACCGGCCTCGATGCCGCGCGGCTCGCTCCAGATCGGCTTGCCGTGCTTGGAGAAATAAGCAAGCTCGCGGGTGCGCACGCCCGCCGCGTCGAGCTGCTCCATCAGGCCGAGCTCGATCAGTTCGCGCACCGCGTGCGGCAGCACGTTGATGCCGACGCCGAGCGGCTTCAGCGCCGGGACGCTTTCGAACACTTTGGCGGCGACGCCGATCTGATGCAGGCTGAGCGCCAGCGTCAAACCGCCGATGCCACCGCCTGCAATCAGTACGGTCATGACATGCCTCTGCGATCAGGGCTTGATGGCATGAGAGGCGAAAGGGGGCAACTGCGAAAAGCCGGGCGCCGGCCCGCGTCGTCGCGGGCCCGAAGGCGAATTCATGTCTCTCGAAACGCAGGTCTGCACTCCATGCTGCGCACCGTGACTTACGTTCGAGGTAATTGATCTCCTGATCTGCAAGCCTAGGCTGGTCCCATGAGCACGCAAGACTTGATGTCGGATAATGTCGCCGGGCGCTTCAGCAGTCTGCTGAAGCACTGGCGCAACGTTCGCCGCCTCACCCAGATCGAACTGGCGGTTGATGCGAATGTCTCGGCAAGGCATGTCTGTTTTCTGGAAACCGGCCGCGCGCAACCGAGCCGCGAGATGGTGCAACTGCTCGGCAGCGCGCTCGACCTGCCGCTCGAGGAACGCAACGCCCTGCATGTTTCAGCCGGCTTCATGCCGCCTTATGGCGAGGAGGGATTGGCGGCCGAGAATTTGCTAGCCGATAATTTGCAACATGTGCGCCAGGCGCTGGATTTCATTCTTCGGCAACAGGAGCCCTATCCCGGGATCGTCATCGACGGACACTGGGACGTCCGGATGCGCAACCAGGCCTCGGCACGGCTGTTCAAGCCTTTTTTCGCATCCTACCAAATGGAATCCGGCCTCGCCGACAACGCCATGCACGTGGTGTTCCATCCAAAGGGCCTGCGCCAGTTCATCGTGAACTGGGACGAGTTCGCCGGCCAGATGATCCAGATCCTTCATCGCGAGGTCGCCGGGGGTAGCAGGGTCGCAGCACAACTGCTCGAAGAGGTTATGCTCTATCCGGGCTTGTCGGCCGAATGGCGGCTGCCGCGCAATCCCGCCGGATCGTCGCCGGTCATGACCATGCAGCTCCGCAAAGGCGACTATCGCCTCGCCTTCTTTTCCACCTTTACGACGCTGGCGATGCCGACCGACGCGGCGCTGCAGAAATTGAAGATCGAATGCTTTTATCCGGCGGACGATGCGACCGCGGAGAAGGCCCGCCAGCTGGCGCTTTGACAGCACTGAGGAGATCAACATGCAGTTTGCCCGCCACACCGATCCATCGGCCCACACCATGAACGAATTGCGCGCGTTGAATGCGCGCTTCATCCATAATTTCGTGACCAAAGACGTCGCCTCGCACGACGCCATTCTGCATCCCGAATTCATCAGTATCTGGCCGACCGGCCAGCGCTGGGACCGCGCCACCTACCTGAAATATTGGGCGACGGCGTTCGATCCCGAGGTGATCGTCTACTGGGACGTTCGCGACGAGCTGATCACCGTGATCGGCGACGTCGCGCTGGTGCGCTCCACGAACAAGGCCACCCGCCGCCGCGATGGCAAGGAAGTCACCGGGATGACTACCTACACCGATACCTATCTGTTCGAGAACGGCGCATGGAAGTGCATCCAGGCCCAGATCACCGCGGTGGCTCCCGAACACCAGCCTTCCGATGACACCATCGTCAGCGTCTATATCGGGGGCAAGCGTCAGGAGCGTCTCTCGTGACCAGCACCTGCACCGACAGCGGACCGCGATTTCATTGGCCATCGCGACGGTCGATGAACGCGCTGATCATCCTGGTTCGCGATCTCGTTGCGGTCGTTCAAGTCTGGCGGGCGCGCGCACGCCTGCGGCGCGATCTGGCCGCGCTGGGCGAGCGCGAATTGCAGGACATGGGAACCTGCTGGTCATCGATCGCCCATGAGGTCAGCAAACCGTTCTGGCGCCCGTGACAGGTTTCAAGCCGCCGCCGCCGCTCGCTGCTGGTGGCATCGAAGTCGTCCGGGATGAACAGCCCGCGCACCTGGTCGAGCGCCTGCGGCCCGCGCAGCGCCTGCGCCCGCGGCGTCAATTCCATGCGGGCGCCGACCCGCACCAGCAGCGGATCGCCAAAGATATCGCGCAGCCGCTGCAGGGCGTGACTGGCGGCCGGTTGCGACAGTCCGATCCGCATCGCAGCGCGGCTGACATTGGTTCCAGCAGCAGCGCGTCGAGCGCGACCAGCAGGTTCAGATTCGGCGCGCGATGGTCGGCGACCAAATCCAGGCAACGGAGATGCCGCCATGAGCGCCGCAGCGAGCAAGATACTGATGCAGGAAATCTTCGAGAGCGCCGGAAATCCCGATCCCACCGCGCGCGATCGCGCGATGTTCGCTGCCGCTCTTGCCGACGACGCGAAATGGGTGGTGACCGGACA
>JAQGMS010000262.1 GCA_028292245.1 Ramlibacter sp. | reverse complement strand
TCGAGGTCGGCTCTTTCGTGCCGGCCAAACTGCTGCCGCAGATGGCCGGCACGGCCGACGTGGTCCGGCATGCGCTGACCTTGCCGGGCCTCACGGTGATGGCGCTGGTGCCCAACTTGCGCGGCGCGCAGGCGGCGCTGGCCGCGGGCGTGCACAAATTGACGATCCCGGTGTCGGCGAGCGCCGCGCATTCGCTGGCCAACGTGCGCAAGACCCGCGAGGAAATGATCGCCGAGGTGCGCAACATCGTCGCGCTTCGCAACGAGACCGCGCCGTCGGTGAAGATCGAAGCGAACATGTCCACGGCGTTCGGCTGCACGATCCAGGGCGAAGTGACAGAGGACGACGTGGTCTGGCTGGCCACGCAGGTGATCGAGGCGGGCGCCGATGAATCGGGCCTGTCCGACACCACCGGCATGGCCAACCCGGCGCAGGTGCGGCGCCTCTTCAACAAGGTGCGCGCCGCCGTCGGCGACAAGACCGGCGCCGCGCACATGCACAACACTCGCGGCCTGGGCCTGGCCAATTGCCTGGCCGCCTATGACGTTGGTGTTCGCACCTTCGACGCATCGCTCGGCGGGCTGGGCGGCTGCCCTTACGCGCCGGGCGCTTCGGGCAACGTGGTCACCGAGGACCTGGTCTTCATGTTCGAGGCCATGGGCGTGAACACCGGCGTCGATCTCGAGAAACTGATCGCCGCGCGCGCGCCGCTGATGGCCGGCCTGCCCGGCGAGCCGGTGTACGGCATGACGCCCGAGGCCGGGCTGCCCAAGGGCTTCGTGCAAGGGCCCGTCAATGGCTGAAAGCAAATTGCCCTACGAGGGCATCCGCGTCATCGAGTTCACCCACATGGTGATGGGCCCGACCTGTGGCATGGTGCTGGCCGACCTCGGCGCCGAAGTGATCAAGGTCGAGCCGATTGCCGGCGACAACACGCGCCGCCTGATCGGATCGGGCGCGGGGTTCTTCCCGATGTTCAACCGCAACAAGAAAAGCATCGCGCTGGACCTGCAGCAGCCCGAAGGCCGCGAGGCCGCGCTGCGCCTGATCGCCACCGCCGACGTGGTGAGCGAAAACTTCAAGCCCGGCACCATGAAAAAGCTCGGCCTGGACTACGCAAGCCTGTCGAAACTGAACGAGCGGCTGATCTACGTCAGCCACAAGGGCTTCCTGCCCGGCCCGTACGACCACCGCACCGCGCTCGACGAGGTGGTGCAGATGATGGGCGGGCTGGCGTACATGACCGGCCGGCCCGGTGATCCGCTGCGCGCCGGCACCAGCGTCAACGACATCATGGGCGGCATGTTCGGCGCCATCGGCGCGATGGCGGCGCTGGCCCTGCGCGAGAAAACCGGCAAGGGCCAGGAAGTGCAGAGCGCCCTGTTCGAGAACAACGTGTTCCTGGTGGCGCAGCACATGATGCAGTTCGCCGTGACCGGCAAGCCGGCGGCGCCGATGCCCGGCCGCATCTCGGCCTGGGCGGTGTACGACGTGTTCACCGTCAAGGGCGGCGAGCAGATCTTCCTGGCGGCGGTGAGCGACACGCAGTGGGCAATTTTCTGCGAGGCCTTCGGCTTCGGCGACCTGAAGGCGGATCCGCGGCTCAAGACCAACAACGACCGCGTCAACGCCCGCGACTGGATGATGCCGATCCTGCGCTCGCGGCTGGCCGACCACAGCGCCGCCGAACTGAGCGCGGTGTTCGAAAAGAACGCCCTGCCGTTCGCGCCGATCACCCGGCCCGAAGACCTGTTCGACGACCCGCACCTCAACGCCACCGGCGGGCTGGCGCCGCTCACGCTGCCCGACGGCCGGCAGACGCGGGTGCCGCTGCTGCCGCTGACGCTCGGCGGCGCGCGGCCCGGCGTGCGGCTGCAGCCGCCCAGCCTGGGCGAACACAGCTCGCAGTTGCTGCGCGAAGCCGGCTACAGCGACAGCGACATCGACAAGCTCAAGTCGAACCACATCGTCAACGGAGACTGATTCATGAACGCTTTGCGCATCCGCGCCTTCATGGCCGCCGCGGCGGCCGCGCTGCTCGCGGGCACCGCGCCTGTCGCCCTGGCGCAGGCGAGTTACCCCACGCAGCCGATCAAATTGATCGTGCCGTTCCCGCCGGCCGGCGGCACCGATTCGGTGGCGCGCCTGCTGGTCGAAAAGATCACGACGGGCTCGGGCTGGACCTTCGTGATCGACAACCGGCCCGGCGCCGGCGGCAACATCGGCCTGGATGCGGTGGCCAAGAGCAAGCCGGACGGCTACACCATCGGCATGGGGCAGACCGCCAACCTGGTGATCAATCCGGCGCTGTATCCCAAGATGCCATACGACGCCATCAAGGACTTCATCCCGGTGGCGCTGATTGCCGGCCAGCCGCTGGTGCTGGTGGTGAAAGCGGAGTCGCCGATCAGGAACGTCGCCGACCTGGTCGCCGCGGCCAAGGCCAAGCCCGGCACGCTGTCGATGGCGTCCGCCGGCAACGGCACCGTCGGCCATTTGTCGGGCGAACTGTTCGCGCAGCGGGCCGGCGCGAAGATTCTGCATGTGCCGTACAAGGGCGCCGCGCCGGCCGCCACCGACCTGATGGGCGGGCAGGTGGATTTCTATTTCGCCACGCCGCAAACGGTGATCCCGCTGATCAAGGGCGGCAAGCTGCGCGCCTTGGCCGTCACGTCGGCGCGGCGGGTGCCGGTGCTGCCGGATGTTCCGACCATCGACGAGAGCGGCTACAAGGGTTTCGAGGCCACCGACTGGAAGGCCCTGGTCGCGCCCATCGGGACGCCGGCCGA
>JAQGMS010000234.1 GCA_028292245.1 Ramlibacter sp. | reverse complement strand
GCAGGGGCTGGGCTATCAGGGTCAGCCACGGGAAAATGCCGGCGTCACTCATGAGGATCACTGTGACCAACCCGGTGGCCTCGAACACCTGGATCAGGAAAACGCCCCAGCCGGGGGCGGGCCGATAGCTGCCCCGCTTGATGAGGCCGACCAGCAGGCAACCGGCGTTGATCAATGCGCCCAGCCCGATCGATAGCGCCAACCCTGCATGCTTGAGCAGCGGCACCAGCGCGATGTTGAGCAGTTGCGTGATGACCAGAACCATCACCGCGATGCGCACAGGGGTCCGCATGTCGCGGTTGGCATAGAACCCGGGCGCCAATACCTTGATCGCCACCAAGCCGACCAGGCCCACTCCGTAGCCGGACAGCGCCAGCGCGACTTGGGAGACATCGCTGTCCTTGAACGCGCCGTAGTGAAACAGGGTCGCCACCAGCGGCTGGGCGAATACCAGCAGCGCGACCGACGAAGGCACCGCCAGCAGGACGACCAGCCGCAGCCCCCAGTCGAGCATGGCCGAGTAGCGATCCGTGTCGTTGCTGGCGCGCGCGCCAGCGAGTTGCGGCATCAGCACGACGCCGAGCGCGACGCCCAGCATTGCCGTGGGGAATTCCATCAGGCGGTCCGCATAGCCCAGCCAGGTCACGCTGCCAGGCGCCAGCCAAGACGCGATTTGCGTGTTGATGAGAAGCGAAATTTGCGCGACACCGACACCCAGCAGCGCCGGCAGCATCATCCGCGCCACCTGGCGCGTCCCCGGGTCGGCCCAGGCCGTCCGCAGCGCTGTCCAGCCCAAGCCGATGCGCGGCAGCAGGCCGAGGCGGCGCAACGCCGGGATTTGTACCGCCAGTTGCAGCACGCCGCCGACGATCACGCCGCCGGCCATCGCATAGATCGGCTCGATCCCGAGCGACGCAAACCAGGGAGCGCCCAGCCATGCGGCGGCGATCATCGACAGGTTCAGCAACACCGGCGTCGAAGCGGGCACGGCGAAGCGCTTCCAGGTGTTGAGCACGCCCGCCGACAGGGCCACCAGCGACATGAAGCCGATGTACGGGAACATCCAGCGCGTCATCAGCACCGCGGCTTCGAAGCTGTGCGCGTCCTGCTTGAAGCCGCTGGCCAGCGCCCAGACCAGCACCGGCGCGCCGATGACGCCGAGCGCGCAGGTTGCCAGCAGCGACCAGGCGAGCACCGTGGCGACGCTGTCGATCAGCCGATGGGTCACGGCGTCACCATCGACTTCCTTCGAATGGGCCAGGGCCGGCACGAATGCCTGGCTGAAAGCGCCCTCGCCGAACAGGCGCCGGAACAGGTTCGGGATGCGGAAAGCGACGTTGAAGGCGTCGGTGAGAGAGGTGGCGCCGAAGGTGGCCGCCATCAGCAGGTCGCGCACCAGGCCGGTCACACGCGATGCGAAAGTCAGCAGGGAAACGGTGGAAGCGGCTTTGAGCAGGGTCATCGGCGTCGGATCGTGGGTGCAGAGTTTAGCCCGCCCCCGGGCAATCCCGCCCCGCGATATAATGGTGGGCTTTGCTGGCATCATCCTCAGACACAAGGAAACACATCCATGGCATCAGCCAAACCCAAGAAAAAGAACCCGCGCCTGGCGTCGGGCCGTAAACGCGCACGCCAAGACGTCAAGCTCAACGCAGCCAACACGTCCCTGCGCTCCAAATACCGCACTGCCGTCAAGAACGTCGAGAAGGCCGTGGCCTCCGGCGACAAGGCCAAGGCGACCGAAGCTTTCGCGAAGGCGCAAAGCATCGTCGACATGGTTGCCGACAAGCAGATCTTCCACAAGAACAAGGCCGCTCGCGACAAGAGCCGCCTCTCGGCCAAGGTCAAGACCCTGGCCACCGCCGCCGCCTGACGTAATCAGGCAAACAGCCCGCAGGCCCGAAAGGCTTGCGCCGTTTGAAACGGGTGCGCTGCCAGCAAAAGCAAAAAAGCCGTCGCAAGACGGCTTTTTTGCGTCCGGCTACTTCGTGGGCGGCGCGGGCAGCAGGCAAGCCTCGGTCACTTGCAGGTTGTTGTCGCGGGCGAAATTGATGACGAAATCCCAGGCCATGACGTCGTGGTCCCGCAAGTCGCTGTGGACGACCACGGCCTTGACGCCGTCGATCAGGGTGGGAATGCACCAGGGGGAGTAGCTCAGGTGGCTGCCCGGCTGGGGGCCGCCGGGGCGGAACGAGCTCATCACGCCGGCCAGCCGCTCGGCCCAGTCGCTCGGGCGAAAGGTCTTGCCCTCGCGGGTCAGGCCCAGGATGAAGACTTCTTTGGCGGTGCTCGAAACCATATGCTGCGGTGCACAAGTATTATATCTTATATAAGACTTCAGCCTTGCTTCCAGGCGGCTGCTGGCGCGCATCGCTGTGATGCGCAATTGTCAACCAAGGCTCGCAGCCTCTGTGCCTAAAATCGGGCCTCCGCGGCTCACTCGTTGAGCCGATTTTCATTTTGAAAGGTCCCAAATGGCATTCATCGAGGCTGCATCGCCCCACACCATGAACACCTATGGCCGGCTGCCGATCGCGCTGTCGCATGGACAGGGCGTGCGAGTCTGGGACGTCAACGGCAAGCAGTACCTCGACGCGCTGGCCGGCATCGCCGTCAACACGCTGGGCCACAACCACCCCAAGCTCGTGCCGGCCTTGCAGGACCAGGTCAGCAAGATCATCCACAGCTGCAACTACTATCACGTGCCCAACCAGGAACGCCTGGCCGCGACGCTGGCCGAGCTGTCGGGCCTGACCAATGCGTTCTTCTGCTGCACCGGCCTGGAGGCGAACGAGGCGGCCATCAAGCTGGCGCGCAAGTACGGTCATGACCGCGGCATCGATCGGCCGGAAATCGTGGTGTACGAGAAGGCGTTCCATGGACGCAGCATCGCCACCTTGTCGGCCACCGGCAACGAGAAGGTGCAGCAAGGATTCGGGCCGCTGGTCGAAGGCTTCATCCGCGTTCCGCTGAACGACATGGACGCGCTGAAGGCGGCCACCGAAGGCAACAAGAACATGGTGGCGGTGTTCTTCGAGACCATCCAGGGCGAAGGCGGCATCAATGCCATGCGCGCCGACTACCTGCAGCAGGTGCGGCAGCTGTGCGACGACCGCGAATGGCTGTTGATGATCGACGAGGTGCAATGCGGCATGGGCCGCACCGGCAAGTGGTTCGCTCACCAGTGGGCCGGCATCGTGCCGGACATCATGCCGCTGGCCAAGGGCCTGGGTTCAGGCGTGCCGGTGGGCGCGGTCGTTGCCGGACCCAAGGCCGCGAAGATCTTCCAGCCCGGCAACCACGGCACGACGTTCGGCGGCAACCCGCTGGCCATGCGTGCCGGCGTCGAGACCATCCGCATCATCCAGGAGGAAGGGTTGCTGGAAAACGCGGCGGCGATCGGCTCGCACCTGAAGGGCGCGCTGGCCCGCGAGCTCGGCGCATTGCCGGGGGTCACGGAAATCCGTGGCCAGGGGCTGATGATCGGCGTCGAACTGGATCGCAACTGCAACGTCCTGACCAGCCGCGCGGCCGAGGCGGGGCTCCTGATCAGCGTCACCGCGGACAACGTGATCCGCCTGCTGCCGCCGCTTATCATGAACCAGGGCGAAGCCGATGAAGTCGTCTCGCTGTTGGCCCCGCTGGTCAAGGAATTCCTCGCGCAATGAAGACCGCATGACCATCAAGCACTACCTCCAGTTCAGCGACCTTTCCGCCGCCGATTACGCGTGGCTGTTCCAGCGCGCGGCCGTCATCAAGAAGAAATTCAAGGCCTACGAGAAGTACCACCCGCTGGCGGACCGCACGCTGGCGATGATTTTCGAGAAGGCATCGACGCGCACTCGCGTCAGTTTCGAAGCCGGCATGTACCAATTGGGCGGCAGCGTCGTGCACCTGACCACCGGCGACAGCCAACTCGGCCGCGCCGAGCCGATCGAAGACAGCGCCAAGGTGATCAGCCGCATGGTCGACCTGGTGATGATCCGTACCTACGGCCAGGACAAGCTCGAGCTCTTTGCCGAACACTCGCGCGTACCGGTGATCAATGGCCTCACAAACGAATTCCATCCGTGCCAGATCCTGGCCGACATCTTCACCTTGCTGGAGCACCGCGGCGCCAACGCGCAAGGCTTGCCGGACCCGGCGTTCCTGAAGGGCAAGGTCGTGGCCTGGGTAGGCGACGGCAACAACATGGCCAATACCTGGCTGCAGGCAGCCGAGCTGCTGGGCTTCACGGTGCACCTGAGCACGCCGACCGGCTACGAAGTCGACCAGGCGGTGGCCGGCATCCGCAGCAACGAAAGCTACAAGGTCTTCAAGGACCCGATGGAGGCCTGCCGCGGCGCTGACCTGGTGACCACCGACGTGTGGACCAGCATGGGTTACGAAGCCGAGAACGAAGAGCGCAAGAAGGCCTTCGCCGACTGGTGCGTGGACACGGACATGATGCGGATGGCCAAGCCGGATGCGCTGTTCATGCACTGCCTGCCCGCGCACCGCGGCGAGGAGGTCCAGGCCGAGGTGATCGACGGCCCGCAGTCGGTCGTGTGGGACGAGGCGGAGAACCGCATGCACGCGCAGAAGGCCCTCATGGAGTTCCTCCTGCTCGGCAAAGTCGCTTGAGCTTCAGGAAGCGGCCGGCGCGCTGACGCGCATCCCCGGCCGCGGCGGCAACTTGCCGCGCATGACCAGGCGCGACTCCACCCCGAGCGGCGTGCGCCCCAGTTGCTCGGCGAGCTGCTTCACGTCGGCCCCGGCCGCGAAGCCCGCCTCCAGGCGCGCGTCTTCCTCGGCGGCCCACGGCTTGCCGGCGTTGGGCGGCAACTCGCGTGGCACCCTTGCAGGCTTGTCTTGGAGTGCTCGCGACACCGTGAAGAGTGCGCGAATCACCGCAGGTTCGTTGTAGGGGCTGTCGGCCGGCATGGCCTCGCCGGTGACGGGATGAATGCCCTGGGACAGGGTGTCGATGATCTGGCGCGCGGATTGAAGTTCCATGATTCCTCCGTTGAAGTGGGGTACTGTAATTTCATACAGTTCATCCGCAACGCCCCAGTACTGCTCCCGGTTGACGCACCCTCCACGGCGCGATTTGCTTTAGGCCTAAACTATTTCGCATGTTGTTGGAATTAACCGACACCACGGGTTTTGGCTGCGGCGCACACTCATCGCCATGAAAAAGATCTGGGATATCTCGCCACCGGTGGCGCCCGGCTCGCCGGTATTTCCGGGCGATACGCCTTACTCGCAGGAGTGGTCGGCGACGCTGGAGCCGGGCTGTCCGGTGAATGTCAGCCGCATGACCTTGTCACCGCATGTGGGCGCGCATGCCGATGCGCCCTTGCACTACGACCCGGACGGTGCGCCGATAGGCGAAGTGGACCTGGGTGCGTACCTTGGCCGCTGCCGCGTGATCCACGCGATCGGCAAGGGCGCCCTGGTGCAATGGGAACACCTCCAGCACGCGGCGCGCGAGTTGCCGGCGCGCGTCCTGGTCCGCACCTACGAGCGCGCGCCGGTGGACCGCTGGGATCCGCAACTCGCCGCCTACGCGCCGGCGACGATCGAACGGCTGGCCGCGCTCGGCGTGAAACTGGTCGGCATCGACACCGCGAGCATCGATCCCGCCGAAAGCAAGACGCTTCCCAGCCACCAGGTGATCCGCCGCCTGGGCCTGCGCGTGCTGGAAAACCTGGTGCTCGACGACGTCCCCGAAGGCGACTACGAGCTGATCGCCCTGCCCTTGAAATTGATGACAGCCGACGCATCGCCCGTGCGAGCCGTGCTGCGCGAGCTATGACCACACTCCAAGACTGCCGGGCGCTCGATGCGCAAGACCCGCTGCGCGAATTGCGCGGGCTGTTCACACTGCCCGAAGGCGTGATCTACCTGGACGGGAATTCGCTGGGCGTGCTGCCTCGGGCAACGCCTGGGCGGGTGGCACAGGCCATCACCGAGGAATGGGGCCGGGGCCTGATCCGCTCCTGGAACGACGCCGGATGGTTCAGCCTGCCGCAGCGCCTGGGCGACAAGATCGCGCAACTGGTGGGTGCCGAGCCAGGTGAAGTGGTGGCGACCGACAGTACCTCCATCAATCTCTACAAGGTGCTCAGCGCGGCACTGCGAATGGCGGCGGACCGCCAGCCAGGGCGCAAGCGCGTGGTGAGCGAGCGCAGCAATTTCCCGACCGACCTTTACATCGCCCAGTCCCTGTGCAAGGAACGCGGCTACGAGCTGCAGTTGGTCGACGACGACCGGGTCGAGCAAGCGCTCGGCAACGACGTGGCGGTTCTCATGCTCACGCACGTCAACTACCGCACCGGCGCCATGCATGACATGAACAGCGTGACCGCCGCGGCCCACCGCGCGGGCGTGCTGACTGTATGGGACCTCGCCCACAGTGCCGGCGCGGTGCCGGTCGACCTGCACGCGGCCGACGCCGATTTCGCGATCGGCTGCGGCTACAAGTACCTCAACGGCGGCCCGGGCGCGCCGGCTTTCGCCTGGGTGCATCCCCGTCATGCCGACTGCTTCGAGCAACCGCTGTCCGGCTGGTGGGGCCACGCTGCGCCGTTCGAATTCACCCCGGAGTACCGGCCGGCACAGGGCATCTCGCGCTACCTGTGCGGAACGCAGCCGATCCTCAGCATGGCCGCACTCGAATGCGGCCTCGACACTTTGCTGGCTACCCAACCGATGGGTGGCATGAGGGCATTGCGGTCCAAGTCGCTGGCCCTCACGGACTTGTTCATTCAACTGGTGGAAGAGCGCTGCGGCGGCCACGGCCTGAGCCTGGTGACGCCGCGCGAGCATGGCCGGCGCGGCTCGCAGGTGTGTCTGACGCGCAGCGAAGGTGCATATGCGATCGTCCAGGCGCTGATCGCGCGCGGCGTGATCGGCGACTTCCGCGCAGGTGATCCTTCGACAAGCTCAGGACAACCGGAGCGCCAGGACATCCTGCGCTTCGGCTTCACGCCGTTGTACATCGGCTTCGAGGACACATGGAGCGCTGTCGAGCACCTGAAGCAGGTATTGGAGACCGGCGAGTGGCGCCGCCCCGAGTTCAACCAGAAGCACGCGGTGACCTGACATGAACGGCAACCAGCCCCCATCCACGCCCGCGCCCTCCTCGCCCGAATCCATCGTGCACGAGGAGAAGGCGCAGCTCGATTTCAGCCACTCCATGAGCTACGGCGATTACCTGCAGCTCGACGCGATCCTGGGCGCGCAGAAACCGCTTTCGCCCGACCACAACGAGATGCTGTTCATCATCCAGCACCAGACCAGCGAGCTGTGGATGAAATTGATGCTGCACGAGCTGCGCGCCGCAATCGCGAATGTCGCGAACGACGAACTGGGCAACGCCTTCAAGATGCTCGCACGCGTCAGCCGGATCATGGAACAGCTGGTCCATGCATGGGACGTGCTGGCGACCATGACGCCGCCCGAGTACAGCGCGATCCGTCCCTATCTCGGCAACTCCAGCGGCTTCCAGAGCGCGCAGTACCGCTGCATCGAGTTCGCACTGGGCAACAAGAACGCGGCGATGCTCAAGCCCCATGCCCACCGGCCCGAGCTGCTGGCGCAGGTCCAGCACGCATACGAATCGCCGTCGCTCTACGACGAGGCGCTGCGCCTGTTGGCCCGGCGCGGGCTGCCGGTGCCGCGAAGCCATGTCGAGCGCGACTGGACGCAGCCCTATGTGGAGAGCGATGAAGTGGAAAAGGCCTGGCTGATCTGCTATCGCGACCCCAAGCACCACTGGGACCTGTACCAGCTCGGCGAGGAACTCACCGACCTGGAAGACGCCTTCCGGCTCTGGCGCTTTCGCCACGTCACCACGGTGGAGCGCGTGATCGGCTTCAAGCGCGGCACCGGCGGCACCGGCGGCGTGAGCTACCTGCGCAAGATGCTGGACGTCGTGCTGTTCCCGGAAATCTGGAAGCTGCGCACCGACCTCTAGCGCTTGCCGCTGGCGACGTACAACCAGGGCTGGTCCAGCAACCTTTCGCCCAGCAGCCGCAACGACAGGTCGCGGCCCCATCGAAGCGGGCCGGTGGCGTGGAAGATGTGGCCGTTGCGCCGAGAAAGCGCCTGCACCCTGGCGCAGCGTTGCCAGCGGCTTTGGGCATAGCGGCGCAGCGCTAGCGGCGCATCGTCATCGCCTTCGCCCATCGACAGCGTCCGGCCCAGTTCCTCCGCGTCCTCGAGCGCCATCCCGGCGCCTTGCGCGAAGTAGGGAAGCATCGGATGCGCTGCGTCGCCCAGCAGCGCGACCCGGCCCCGCGCCATTTCGTCGGCGCCGCGCATCGGCGGCCGGTCGTGCAGCGCCCACAGGCGCCAGCCGGGCATCGCCTGCACCAGGTCCTGCAAGGGAGCGCATAGCGGCCCCATTGCAATTTGCAGCTCGGCGGCCGCAGCAGCCTGGTCCCACTCCTGTGCTGCGGCTGCGCGCGCAGCACCTTGCACCAGGACCACCACGTTGAGCTGCTCGCCGCGTTTCACGGGATATGAAACGAGGTGCATGCGAGGGCCGAGCCATACAGTGACGTCACGGCTGCGCAGCGGCTCGGGCAGGTCGCGCTGAATCGCCAGCGACCGGTAGGCCAGGTGCCCGGCAAAGACCGGCGGACCGTCACTGAAAACCTGGCTGCGCACGGCGCTCCACAGGCCATCGGCGCCCACCAGCGCGTCACCTTCGATCTCGCGGCCATCGATCCGAAGCCTCGCCGCATGCGGGAAGGACAGCACCGTGCCGACTGCAGCCGACAACTGCACGTCGACACCGGCGTTGCGCACCGCGTCCAACAGCAGGTCCTGCAGGTCGGCGCGGTGCACCGCGGCGTAAGGCGCGCCGTAGCGTTCGGTAAATGCTGAGCCCAGCCGCAGCGTGCCCAATTGCGAGCCGTCCTGCGCGGCGCGAACGATCAGCCGGCCCGGAAAAGCCGCGACGCTCGCCAGCGCGCTTTCCAGGCCCCAATGCGCCAGGATGCGGGTGGCGTTGGGCCCGAGTTGAATGCCGGCTCCCACTTCACTGAACTGCTGGGCCTTTTCGTACAGGCGCGCGGACCAGCCCGCACGCGAACAAGTCAGCGCCGCGGCCAGTCCGCCGATGCCACCGCCCACGATCAGCGCTTGCTTGTTCATTGGCGCCGATTGTGCAACGCGCTGGGGCGGCTCCGCTTATGTCAACACGAGGTCGAGCCCCGCGGGGGCAGAGCATCCCGTCGTGATCAGGTCCAGCACGGCGTCCACGCCGGCCCGGCCCGCAATGCCGGAACGGATTGCGCTGATGTCCAGCCCGGGCACGGCGCCCAGCGCCGCCGCGGCCTCATCGCAAATATCGGGACATGGGCCAACCAGGCGAACAGCGGGTGGCGCCTCCATGCCTTCGAGCAGACCCGCGACGGACAAGGCCAGCGTCGCGGTCTGCCGTGGCCGGTTGCCCAGCAGCAGGACCAGGCACTGCAGCCGCCGCAGCGAAAGCTTCACCATGCCGTCGTCAAGGCAGCGCCTGGAAAGCGCTTGCAAGCGCGTCATCTGCCCGCCGTTCGTCAAGTCGACATACGCGGCTCCGATCTCGCCCTTGCGGATGTCGCCGTCGGCGAAGCGCTGGTAGCTCACCGGTGCGCGGGCACGCTCCCCGATCGACTTGATCAAGTCCACCGACTCGGTGAATTCCGATGTGACGGCCACCACATGGCTGCGCGAGACGGCAGCCATGACGTCGCCGGCCTGGACCAGGCAGGGCGCGCTCAGGCACTGCCAGATTTCGGCGGGCTCGGCAATCCAGCCCAACTCGCGTTCCCGTTCGATGCTGTAGAAACGGCGGGCCACGTCATTGGGCTTGTCGCGGCTGTGCAGGGTGGCGATGTGCAGCCGCTTGACCAGCGTTGCAGGCCCGGCGCTTCGGTGGATCAGCCGCTGGTGCGCGTGCCCTGGGTGCATTTCCGACTGGGCCCAGGCTTCATCCACCGCAGTGGCCGACCCTTCGTGCCATTGCAGGAACCAGCCGCCGCTGTAGAGGACTGCCGTGCGCAGGCCCCGGGGCGCATTGAATCGGCAAATGGCTTCGCGCATCCCCAGCAGTTGCTCAACCACCGAGCCCGGCATCCGGCAGACGCTGGCCACCATCATCCTGTGCACTTGTTGCCCACCGTCCGCGCTGGTCATCGCTCACACCTTCCAACTTGATTAATTGAAGCCTCAATTATTAATATCTTCAATAAACACGTCCAATGCATTGATGACCTAAGATCGATGCATTGACTGCATGTGCATGAGAACGGGAGCGAGCATGGAATTGAAACGGCTGAATCATTTGGTGGCACTGGCCGAAGAGCGCAATTTCGGCAAGGCGGCGCAACGCGTGCACCTGACCCAACCCGCCTTCAGCCGCAGCATCCAGGCGGCGGAAGGCGAATGGGGCATGAAACTCTTCGACCGCGGCACCGCGCAGGTGTCCTGCACGCCGGCAGGCGCATTCGCGATCGAGCGTGCCCGGCACGTGTTGCAGGAAAGCCGGCGGCTCGATCGCGATGTCCACCTGTTCGGTGACGGCAAGGTGGGGGAGATTTCATTCGGTGCCGGCCCCTTGGCTACGGCCGCCCTGTTGCCCGCGCTCATGACCGGCTTGCGCCAGCGCTTTCCCGGCGTGATCGTGCGAGTACAGGTCAACAACCCGCATTACCTGTTGGACTATGTGCGCAACGAGGAGCACGACTTCTTTGTGGGCGACACGCGCGACGTGCTGCGGGACGGTCCCTTCGCCGTTCGCTTGATCGGACGGCAAGCCGGGGGCTTCTATGCGCGCGGCAAGCATCCGCTGTTCAAGCGCGCGACGGTCAAATTGGCCGACTTGGTCCCCTACGGCATCGCTTCGGGGCGCCTGCCCATCGAAATCAACGCGTTCCTGCTGAAGCTCATGGGCCTGGGGACGGAGGAGAAGCTGCCGGTGGCGGTGGAATGCGACGACGTGCACCTGCTCAAGTGCATCGCGCTATCCACCGACACCATCATCGTCAGCACGGATGCCATCGTGGCCGAGGAGATGGCCGCGAAGAAAATCCGGCCGGTGCTGCCGGCCGATTTTCCGCAAGCCTATTCGGAGTTGGGCGTCGTCACCCTGGCTGGGCGTACCCAATCACCCGTTGCCCAATACGCCATCGACGCGTTGGCGCAGCTGGCCCAGGCGACACCGCAGGCCGCCTGACCGGTGCCGGGGTTCTCAGGCCGCCAGCAGTTGCCGCAGCACGAACGGCAGAATTCCGCCGTGCTGGTAGTAATCCACCTCGATCGGCGTGTCGACGCGCAGCGTCACGGTGAGTTCCTGCCGGCTGCCGTCCGCGCGCGTGACCACCAATTGGGCGTCGCTCTGCGGACGCAATTGCGGATCGGGGAACACGTCGATCAGTTCGTCGCCGGTCAGCCGCAGCGACTGCCAGGTGTCGCTGCCCTTGAATTGCAGCGGCAGCACGCCCATGCCCACCAGGTTGCTGCGGTGGATGCGCTCGAAGCTCTTTGCGATCACCGCCTTGATGCCCAGCAGTTGCGTGCCCTTGGCCGCCCAGTCGCGCGACGAACCGGTGCCGTACTCCTCGCCGGCGAAGATGACGGTCGGGCGGTTTTCGGCGATGTACTTCATCGCCGCGTCGTAGATGAACATCTTCTGCGCCTGGCCCCGGGCATCGCGATAGAGCGTCACGCCGCCCTCTTCGCGCGACCCGTCGGCCCCGGGCGCGATCATCAGGTTCTTGATGCGCACGTTGGCGAACGTACCGCGCATCATCACCTCGTGGTTGCCGCGGCGCGAGCCATAGCTGTTGAAGTCGGGCTTGAGCACGCCGTGGGCCAGCAGCCACTGGCCGGCGGGGGAGCTTTCCTTGATCGAGCCGGCCGGCGAGATGTGGTCGGTCGTGATGGAGTCGCCGAACATCGCCATCACGCGGGCGTTGCGGACCGTCACCGGCTCTTGCGCGGCAGCGTGCGCCAGCGTGAACTCTTCGAAGAACGGCGGCTGCGCGATGTAGGTGCTCTTGGGCCAGGTGTAGACCTCGCCCTTCACCCCGTGGATGTTCTCCCACAGCGCGCCGGGCTCGGTCTTCACCTTGGCGTAGTTCGCGCGGAAGGCCCCGCCGTTCATCGCGAACTTCATCAGCTTGTGGATCTCGTCGCTGGTGGGCCAGATGTCGCCCAGCCAGACGTCCTTGCCGCCATGGCCCTTGCCGACCGGCTCGGTCATCAGGTCACGTAGCACCGTGCCCGCGATGGCATACGCCACCACCAGCGGCGGGCTGGCCAGGAAATTCGCCTTGATGTTGGGGTGGATGCGCGCCTCGAAATTCCGGTTGCCCGACAGCACCGCGGCACAGACCAGGTCGCTCTTGTTGATGGCCTCGTTGATCTCCGGCGTGAGGTCGCCCGAGTTGCCGATGCAGGTGGTGCAGCCGTAACCCGCCAGCGCGAAGCCGAGCTTTTCCAGGTAAGGCATCAAGCCGGTTTGCGTCAGGTATTCGGTCACGATGCGCGAACCGGGCGCCAGCGATGTCTTGACGTGCGGCTTCACGCTCAGGCCGGCCTCCACCGCCTTCTTCGCAAGCAGCCCCGCCGCCAGCAGCACGCTGGGATTGGAAGTGTTGGTACAACTGGTGATCGCGGCGATCAGCACGTCGCCGTTGCCGATGGTGATGTCCGTCACCTTGATCAACGGCGGCGTGGCTTCCGAGTGGGCGGAGGCCAGGGTCGGCTTGTTCCCTTCCATTTCCATCACCTCGCGCGGCGCCGCGGGCGCGGTGGGCGGATTGGCCGGCACCTTTGCGCTGGGTTCCTCCCCCGATGCGCCCACCAGGTGCCGCGTGAGCAGCATTTCGGCCGGCTGGTTGAAGCCGTTTTCGGCGGGCGGCTTGCTGAACAGGCTGGCGAACTGGTCCGCAACCTTGCCGATCTCGATGCGGTCCTGGGGCCGCTTGGGCCCCGCGAGACTCGGCGTGACTTCGCCCAGGTCCAAGCGGACCACCTGCGAGTAGTCGATGTCGCCGGCCAGCGGCACGCCAAACAGGCCCTGCGCGCGGAAATAGCCCTCGAAGGCATCGATCTCCTCCTTCGTGCGGCCGGTGCCCTTGAAGTACTCGATGGTCTTCTCGTCCACCGGAAAGAACCCCATGGTTGCGCCGTACTCGGGCGCCATGTTGCCGATGGTGGCGCGGTCGGGCAGCGCGAGCGTGCGCGTGCCTTCGCCGAAGAACTCGACGAACTTGCCGACCACCTTGTGCCGGCGTAGGACCTCGGTCACGGTGAGCACGAGGTCGGTAGCGGTGCAGCCTTCGCGCAGCTGCCCGGTGAATTCGAAGCCCACCACATCGGGCGTGAGCATGTAGACCGGCTGCCCCAGCATCGCCGCTTCCGCCTCGATGCCGCCGACGCCCCAGCCCACCACACCGATGCCGTTGATCAGGGTCGTGTGGCTGTCCGTGCCGACCAGCGTGTCCGGGTAGTACACGCCGTCGGCGGAGCGGTGCACGCCGCGCGCGAGGTATTCCAGGTTGACTTGGTGCACGATGCCGAAACCCGGCGGCACGACGCCGAAAGTCTTGAAGGCCTGCATGCCCCACTTCATGAATTCGTAGCGCTCCCGGTTGCGCTGGAACTCGAGCTTCATGTTCAGGTCGATCGAGTTCTTTGCGCCGTAGTGGTCCACCATGATGGAGTGATCGACCACCAGGTCGACCGGCACCAGCGGTTCCACCGCTCCGGCCTTCTTTCCAAGCCGTGCCGCGACGCTGCGCATCGCGGCCAGGTCGGCCAGCAGCGGCACACCGGTGAAGTCCTGCAGCACCACCCGCGCGACCACGAACGGAATCTCGTCGGTGCGGTCGGCGTTCGGGAACCAGTTAGCCAGTTGCCGCACATGCTCGGACGTGACCTTCTTGCCGTCGCAATTGCGCAGCACCGATTCCAGCACGATGCGCATCGATACCGGCAGCCGGTCGATCTTGGGAAATTGCCGGGCCAGGGCGCGCAGGGAAAAGAACTTGCCGCTCTTGCCCGGGGCCGTCTTGAAAGTCTGGAGGGTATCGGCGAAAGCGTGCGGCATCACAACCTCGGTTGTTGTTGGTCTTGCCGCCATTTTGCAGCCAGATGGACAACCCTTGTCATTGCGGGCTTGACCCGCAATGACAAGCTCTCATTCGGCCTGCGGCAGGTAGCGCACCGCCAGCACGCCTTCGATACCCTTGAGCGCCGCAATGACCGAATCGCCCACGGGGCTGTCCACGTCGACCAGCGTGTAGGCCATGTCGCCGCGCGACTTGTTGACCATGTTGTGGATGTTCAGGCCCGCATGCGCCATGGCGGTTGAAATCTGCCCGAGCATGTTCGGCACGTTGGCATTGGCGATGGCCACGCGAAAGCGCGACTCCCGGCCCATGGCGACCTGGGGAAAGTTCACCGCATTGGTGACGTTGCCGTGCTCCAGGTAGTCGCGCAATTGGTCGGCCACCATGATGGCGCAGTTTTCCTCGGCCTCGCGCGTCGAGGCACCGAGATGGGGCAAGGCAACCACCCTCGGGTGCTTCAATATCTTGCCGCTCGGGAAATCGCAGATGTACCAGCCGAGCTGGCCGCTGTCGAGCGCCGCCAGCACAGCCGGATCGCTGACCACCCCCTCGCGCGAAAAATTCAGCAGTACCGTGCCCGGCTTTGCCAAGCCCACGTTCTTTTCGTTGACGAGGTCGCGCGTGGCCTCGACCAGCGGCACGTGCAAGCTGATGAAGTTCGCGTTCTTCAGCACGTCCGTGACACTGGCCGCTTTCTTCACCTGCGCCGGCAGGCTCCAGGCCGCGTCGACCGTGATGTCGGGGTCGTAGCCCAACACGTTCATGCCCAGCTTGATGGCTGCGTCCGCGACCAGGCAGCCGATCTTGCCCAAGCCGATGATGCCCAGCGTCTGGCCCGCCAGCTCGTAGCCGGCGAAATTCTTCTTGCCGTCCTCCACCGCCTTGTCGAGATCGGGCGAGGAAGCATCCAGCGTTTCGACGAAGCGCTGCGCCGGCGCCAGGTTGCGCGCCGCCATCAGCATGCCGGCCAGCACCAGTTCCTTCACCGCGTTGGCGTTGGCGCCCGGCGCGTTGAACACCGGCACACCGCGCGCACTCATCGCCTTCACCGGGATGTTGTTGGTGCCGGCGCCGGCGCGGCCGATGGCCTTGACGCTGGCGGGGATCGCGATCGCGTGCATGTCTGCCGAACGCACCAGCACGGCGTCGGGATCGGCAAGGTCCTTGCCGCTGGTATAGGTTTCGGCGGGCAGGCGTTTGAGGCCATTCTCGGAAATCTGGTTCAGGACCAGCACCTTGAACAGCCTGTTAGCCATGTTGGGCCTCGAATTCCTTCATGTACTCCACCAGCGCCTTGACACCCTCGATCGGCATGGCGTTGTAGATCGAGGCGCGCATGCCGCCCACCGAGCGGTGGCCCTTGAGCTGGATCATGCCCTTGGCCTGCGCGCCTTTCAGGAAGGCGTCGTCCAACGCATCGTCTTTCAACTTGAACGGCACATTCATCAGCGAGCGGTCCTCCTTGGCCACCGGGCTGCGGTAGAACTTGCTGCTGTCCAGGTAGTCGTACAACACCCGGGCCTTGGCCTTGTTGTGCGCCTCCATGGCCTTGAGGCCGCCCTGCTCCTTGATGTACTTGAACACCAGGCCGGCGATGTAGATCGCGTACGTCGGAGGCGTGTTGTACATCGAGTCGTTCTCGGCCTGCAACTGGTAGTTGAAGGCTGACGGCGTGATCGGCAATGCATGGCCGATCAGGTCGTCGCGCACGATGACGATCGTCAAGCCCGACGGCCCCATGTTCTTCTGCGCACCCGCATAGATCAGGCCGTACTTGCTCACGTCGATCGGCCGCGACATGATGTTGGACGACATGTCGGCCACCAGCGGCACCTTGCCGGTGTCGGGCGTCCAGTGGTATTCGACGCCGCCGATGGTTTCGTTCGAGCAGATGTGCACGTACGATGCCTCGGGGTCGAGCTTCCACTCGCTTTGCTTGGGAATCGCGGTGAAGTTGCTCGGCTCGCCCGAGGCGGCGACGTTCACCTTGCCGTAGGTCTTGGCTTCCTTGATCGATCTCTTCGACCAGTCGCCGGTGCTGATGTAGTCGGCCTTGCCGCTCTTGCCGATCAGGTTCATCGGCACGATGGCGTTCTCGCCGATCGCGCCGCCTTGCATGAACAGCACCTTGTAGTTGGCCGGCACGCCCAGCAACTCGCGCAGCAGGCTCTCGGCTTCGGCATGGATGGAGATGAACTCCTTGCCGCGGTGGCTCATCTCCATCACCGACATGCCGGACCCGTGCCAATCGAGCATTTCCTCGGCTGCCTTGCGCAGCACGGGTTCGGGCAGAGTGGCGGGGCCGGGGCTGAAATTGAAGACGCGGGTCATGGACTTTCTCTCTCGCTGCTGGTGGGTGGAGAATCGGCACGGCGCATGCGATAGCGCCAAAGGTTTCACAGCATACAAGAAAGAAAAGTCCCTCCTGTCCTCTGAAATTCGGTCAGGCCCAGCCGGCCGCGCGAGTGCGGCGCAGCCCCGTCCATTGCAGCTCGGCCAGCACGGCCACGGTAGCTGCCTGCGCCAGGATCCACGTCATGCCCAGCGCAGTCGGCGCAAGCATCCTGCTGACCAACAGCGCGATGCAGGCAACAGCCCATCCCGCGTTTCCTGCCACGAACAGCCAGACCAGCGAGCGCGGCAAAGGGTCGCGGGTTGCGACGAAGCCGACCAGGGCTGCATAAGCCAGCAGGAACCAACCGGTACCAGCCAGCAGGACGCCGGGCAGGTTGAGCAGCTGCGCCAAGGGCGCGTTGAACAGCAATTGCAACGCTCCCGTTGCCAGGCACGAGGCGGCGTCGGCGAACAGCACGTTGCGCAGGAATCGGGGCGAGGCAAAGATCGACATGGCAGGCTCCTTTCGGTTGAACAATGGGCCCGATGATTGGCGTTGCCGCGCCGCCGGTCGATTACGCCGCAGGTAATGGGCGCTGCGCAGGGTGCGCACTACCATGCGGACATGAACACTGCCACCCATTCCGCCCATCGCGCAGCGCCCCGGCCGTTCGGCGAATACCTGCGCCACTGGCGGCGGCACCGCCGCTTGAGCCAACTGGACCTGGCGCAGGAAGCCGAGATTTCCACGCGGCACCTGAGCTTCGTCGAGACCGGCCGGTCGCTTCCCAGCCGCGAAATGGTGCTGCGCCTGGCGGAACGGCTGGACGTTCCCTTGCGCGAGCGCAATGCGCTGCTGGCCGCTGCCGGATATGCGCCCATGTACCGCGAGCGCCCGCTTGACGACCCGGCATTGACGGCGGCACGGCAAGCCGTAGAGCTCATCCTCAAGAGCCACGAGCCCTACCCCGCGCTGGCCGTTGACCGGCATTGGAACCTCGTCGCCGCCAACCGGATGCTGCCCCACCTGCTGGAAGGCGCCGATCCGTCACTGTTGCAAGGCAAGGTGAACGTATTGCGCCTGTCGCTGCATCCGCAGGGGCTGGCGCCGAAGATCGTCAACCTCGCGCAATGGCGCAACCACCTGTTCGAGCGGCTGCGCCAGCAGATCCACGCCACCGGCGACGCGATGCTGTCCGACCTGCTGGAAGAACTGCGCGGCTATCCGGTGCCCGAAGGCGCGCAAGACTTGCAGATGGAAGGCGAACACCTGGGCGTCGTGATGCCATTTCGCTTTCGCACCCGCTTGGGCGTGTTGAGCTTCATCAGCACCACGACGATCTTCGGTACACCGGTCGATGTGACGCTGCAGGAGCTGGCGATGGAGACGTTCTTTCCTGCCGACGCCGCCACTGGCGAAGTCCTGCGCAAGCTGGCGCCGGGGTGATGGCGCGAGGGAGGCTGGCACGCCAGTACGTGAAGCTCAGGCGTGCCTGCACGCCGTGTCAGCCGATGCCGACAAGCGGCTGAGAGGGGCTCCCACACGTCGCTGCGCACGAGCTGCGCAAGATGGGACAGCCTGCGTTCAGCGGATCAGTGTCGGCAGCGGCACTTGCTTCGTGCGAATCGCAGCATCTCTTGAACGTCACACACCCACAGGGAGCTCCAGATGAAATCGATCCAAAGAAAATTGACCATGACTATCGTGGCGGCCTCATTGGCCGGCACATTCGGCCTGGCTTGGTCGCAAGCCGGCGTCGGCGCATCGGCCGGGGGAACCGCCGGCGTAGGCGCATCGGCTGGCGGAACGGCTGCTGGTGCGGCGGCCGGAGGTACGGCAGCCGCCGGCACAAGCGCAGGCACTGCGGGCGCGAGCGGCACTGCGGGCGCGAGCGGCACGGCAGGCGCGAGCAGCACTGCGGGTGCAAGCGGCACCGCGGGCACGAGCGGTACGGCAGGGACAGCGGCGGCCGGCACCTCGGCCAACGGGGCGGATGCCACGACAGCGGCTGGCACGGCTTCCACGACGCCGAGCGCCGCGGCAACAAGCGGCACGAACACCGCGGGTGGGTCCACCGCCACGGGCTCGTCGTTGGGCAGCGGCTCGACCACCAGCATGGGCGCAAGCTCCAGCGACACGACCACCCTGTCGTCGGGCACGCCCAGCACCGGCAAGAAGGTCGCGAAGGCTGACCGCAACTAAGGCGCACCCAGCACAACAAAAAGCGGCCTCGCGGCCGCTTTTTTTTCTTGTCCAGCCCCCTCAGGCGCTGACCGGATCCGCCAGGTCCGTGTAATCCTTGACCTTGTCGAAGTTCAGGTACTGGTAGATCTTGTCACTGGCCGCGGTGAGCACGCCCATGTCGGCCATGTACTCCTCCTTGGTCGGGATGCGTCCGAGCTTGGAGCAGATCGCGGCGAGCTCGGCGCTTCCGAGGTAGACGTTGCTGTTCTTGCCCAGGCGGTTCGGGAAGTTGCGCGTCGAGGTGCTGAACACCGTGGCGCCCTCCTTCACCTGCGCCTGGTTGCCCATGCACAAGCTGCAGCCGGGCATTTCCATGCGCGCGCCGGCCGTGCCCAGCACGCCGTAGTGCCCCTCTTCGGTCAGCTGCTTGGCGTCCATCTTGGTGGGCGGCGCCATCCACAACTTGACCGGGATGTCGCGCTTGTTTTCCAGCAGCTTGGAGGCCGCGCGGAAGTGGCCGATGTTGGTCATGCACGAGCCGATGAACACTTCCTCGATCTTGGCGCCAGCCACTTCCGAGAGCGTCTTCACATCGTCCGGGTCGTTCGGGCAGGCCACGATCGGTTCGTGGATCTCGGCCAGGTCGATCTCGATCACCGCGGCGTACTCGGCATCCGCATCGGCCTTCAACAGCACCGGGTTCGCGAGCCAGGCTTCCATCGCCTTGACGCGGCGGTTGATGGTCCGCACATCCGAGTAACCGGTCGCGATCATCCACTTCAGCATCGTGATGTTGCTGTTGATGTACTCGATGATCGGTTCCTTGTTCAGGTGCACCGTGCAGCCGCCGGCCGAGCGTTCGGCCGAAGCGTCGGAGAGCTCGAACGCCTGTTCCACCTTCAGGTCGGGCAGGCCCTCGATCTCTAGGATGCGGC
>JAQGMS010000219.1 GCA_028292245.1 Ramlibacter sp. | reverse complement strand
GCCAAGGACGAGACCGACGCCCTGATCCACCGCTTGAAGCACATGAACCCGCGCGCGCCGCAGAAGGCGGTGCATTTCGGCGAGGTGAAGCTGTCCGAAGTGTTCGACCTGCGCGGCTTCAACCTCATCGCCAAGCTCGACATCGATCCGGACTTCCTGAAAGAGGAAGACGAACACGAGCATCACGACCATGACCATGCCCACGCGCATGAACATGGAGAGCATTGCGACCACCCATCGCATGCGCATGAAGGCCATGGCCACCATCACCACCACGACGATGACGTCAAGAGCTTCGTGTTCAAGTCGGATCGCGCGTTCGACGCGGCCAAGCTGGAGGATTTCCTCGGTGCCATCGTCAACATCTACGGCCCGCGCATGCTTCGCTACAAGGGCGTGCTCCATATGAATGGCACCGACCGCAAGGTGATCTTCCAGGGTGTGCACCAGCTGATGGGGAGCGATCTCGGACCGCTCTGGTCCGAGGGCGAGAAGCGCAACAGCAAGATGGTGTTCATCGGCATCGAGCTGCCCAAAGATATCTTCCTGCAGGGGCTCGAGCAGTGCCTCATTTGAGTTAGGCTAGCGCCTTCCAAAAATTGGGCGGGGGCGCCGGATGATTGTCTCGATTCTGCAACTTATGGGTTTCCCCTTTGGCAGCGGGGCGCCCGAGCGCAGGGGTGAAAACCCCAGCCGCGAGCGCCCGGGGGGCAACAATCAGGGTATAACTCGCTCTCATGAAGGCGATCCATCACCAGAACAAAGACAGTGGGCGGGTGCGGGGCACATCCATGCCAATGCAGCTGCCGCGAGGAGACAGGAAGTGAAGCCCCAACCCAAGGCCGGCAAACCGGCCGCCAAGGCCAAGCCTGCGGCCAAGGCCGCCAAGGCTTCGGCCAAGAAAGCGGTGCCCAAGCCGGCCGCCAAGAAGGCGCCCGTAAAGAAGGCGGCCGCCAAGCCGGCGGCCAAGGCCCCAGCGAAGAAAGCACCGGCAAAGGCGGCCAAGCCCGCTGCCAAGAAACCTGCGGCTTCCGCCAAGGCCAAACCGGCCGCCAAGGCGGCAGCCACCAAGCCCAAGTCGGCTCCTGCCAAGACCCCCGCCAAGACCAAGGCGTCCGGGCCGGCGCTGCCGCGGGCCATGCCTCCCCGTCCCGACGCCGCCACTTTGGGCGCCGAACCGGCACGGGCCACCAAACCCTCGGCGCGGCTCGCGCAGATCACGGTGCCTTCCATGGCGCAATCCGTGGCCTCGACCGCCGCCAAAGCAAGTTACACCCAGACAATGTCCCCTTCCGTCCTCACCCCGCCCCCTCTGTTGGCCGTCAAGAAAGATCCCAAGCTCGCCAACAACTGGAAGAACAAGGCCGTCGAACAGCTTTCCGACGCTGAAGTGATGGCCATGCCCGACTCGGAATACATGAACGAGAAGCAGATGGCATTCTTCCGCCTGAAGCTGACGCAACTGAAACAGGAGATCCTGAACAGCGCTGGCGAGACCACCGAGCACCTGCGCGAGGACACCGTCATCGTGCCGGACCCGGCCGATCGCGCCACCATCGAGGAGGAGCACGCGCTCGAGCTGCGCACGCGCGACCGCGAGCGCAAGCTGTTGAAGAAGATCGAGCAATCGATCCAGCGCATCGACGCCGGCGACTACGGCTATTGCGACGAAACCGGCGAGCCGATCGGCGTCGGGCGCCTGCTGGCGCGGCCCACGGCCACGCTCTCGCTGGAGGCGCAGCAGCGCCGCGAACTCAAGCAGAAGATGTTCGGGGACTGACCCCCGAGCCCGTTTCCCCGCAGTACCCCAGTCACACTATCTGCCATGCCGCCGAAGGAAGAGAACAACGGCTTGCTTTCCAAGGTAGTGAAGTTCGTCAAGAACCCCACGACGAACTGGGCCGACCTCGACCAGCAGGAGGCCGACCGCGAGAGCAACTACTCCAAGCAGATGCTCAAGGAGATGATCGAGCGCAAGAGGCGCAACGACTTCGTCCGCAAACGCGAGTTCGACATGCTGCGCAAGATGCGCCGCAGCGAGGTGATGGCGGGCCAGGACCCGGCGGCGCGGCCTTCGTTCTTCCAGAGCTCGATGCCGTCCAAGCCGGACGACCGGGCCACCACGCTCAAGAAGATCGACGAGATCGAAGCCCAGATGTCCATGCAATGGTGGAAGACCAAGCATGGCGAGCCGTCCAGCCGCAGCGGCAGCAGCACGAATTTCCCGATGTCCTCGCACATACCGCCGGACCCGGGCGGGCGGCCGAGCGGTCCGCCGGCGCAGCGCTCGACGGCCTATACCAAGACCGAGCCGCAGCCGCTGGAGCCGGTCAAGGCCGACGACGCCGAACCGGTCGAGGCGCCTCCGATGCTGGATTTCACCGCGCATGCGCCCGCGCCATCGCAGGCCTACAACCCGCAGTCCTACAACCCGCCGCCCGCACACGCCGAGCCGGTTGCCGCGCGCCCGGCCGAGCCGCCGCCGCCCGCGCGCGCGCCCACGCCGATGGCGCGCCCGCCTGCTGCTCCGCTGATTTCGGCGGTGACGGCGGCCGGGCCGAGCTCGGAACCCGGCAACACCGGCTTCTCCGCTTCGAAGCTGTTCGCAATCGACGTCGACGAATTCGCGCACGACCCGGAACTCGAGGAGGCGTCCATCCGTTTCGCCAACGGCGACGACGCGGGCGCAGAAGCCGGGCTGATGGAGGTGCTCGGCCCGCAGGGCGCGCGCATCGACCACGATGAAACCTGGCTGACCTTGTTCGACCTGTATCGCGCCACCGGCCAGCAGGACAATTTCGAGACCGCCGCCATCGATTTCGCCGGGCGGTTCGGGCGGTCGGCGCCGCAATGGTTCTCGATTCCGGAGGCCGTGAGCCGCATGCATGCCCCGCCCGCCGCGGCGCCGGCCGGCGGTGCGCAGCAACCGCCCAACTGGACCTCCCCGGCGACGTTCGGCACCCAGACGCTGGCCGCGATGAACGTGGCGCTGGGCAAGGCCAAGGCGCCGTGGCGCTTGTCGTGGACAAAGCTCCACACCATCGACGAAGCCGCGGTGGAGGGCCTCACCAAGCTCTTCACCCAATGGGGTGCCCAGCCGGTGCAGTTGCGTTTCATGGGCGCCGACAATTTCGAGAAGGTGCTCAAGAACTTCACGCCATCGGGCGACAAGGGCATCAACCCCGCCTGGTGGAAGCTGCGCATGGAGGTGCTGCGTGTCATGCACCGGCCCGACGAGTTCGAGCTGGTCGCGCTGGACTATTGCGTCACCTACGAGGTTTCGCCGCCTTCCTGGGACAGCGCGCGCTGCGAATACAAGCCGCTCCAGGAAGACGGCAGCTACGTGCCGGGGCATACGATCATCGGAGAAGCCTTCCGCGACTCGCTGTCTTCGGGCATGAGCATGGGTTACAGCGACACCCATGCCGCGGCGCTGAATTCGCAGATGTCCAATATCTCCACCGTCGAACTGGCGGGGCAGATCCTGGGCGACGCCACCGAAGCGCTGGACACGCTGGAAAACAAGCTGGCTGGCGCCGACGTCATGGTGATTTCCTGCGCGCGCCTGATCCGCATCGACTTTTCCGCCGCGGGTACCTTGCTCAACTGGGTGACGGCTCGGCAGGCTGAGGGCCGGCAGGTGCAGTTCGTCGAAGTGCATCGACTGGTGGCCGCATTCTTCAACGTCATCGGCATCAGCGAGCATTCGCGGGTGCTGGCGCGCGCGGACTGAAGCGCAACACTCCCGCAATCAGCTCTTTTGCTGAGGATTCACTTTCACTGCATGTGCTAAGTGCTTCATTTAGAACGGATTTTGGCGCCCAAGCGGATCTAAAATCAGCTCTAAGTCCTTGATTTCATTACAAAAAACTGCATGAGGCGAGTCTTGCGTTGCTGAGTTTTCCTGCTACAGTGCAAAAAAGTGCAATTAAGTGGTGAATCGTGCGTTCGCACTCCGCTTTTGCGCTTTCTCTGTAGCAAGGGCTCACACAGGTGTTCCAAGGCGCTTCGTCGCTCAGTCTCGACGGCAAGGGTCGGCTCTCGGTGCCCACCCGGCATCGTGACGTGCTGGCGGCGACCGCCGGCAACCAGCTCACCATCACCCGGCATCCGCACGGCTGCCTGATGATCTTCCCCCGCCCCGAATGGGAAAAATTCCGCGACCGTATCGGCGCGTTACCCATGGCCGCGCAGTGGTGGAAGAGAATATTCCTGGGCAATGCGATGGACGTCGAGCTCGACGGCACGGGCCGGGTGCTGGTGTCGCCCGAGCTGCGCGCGGCGGCGGGCATCGAGAAGGACACCATGCTGCTGGGCATGGGCAACCATTTCGAGCTCTGGGACAAGGCGATGTACGAGGCCAAGGAAGCGGAGGCGCTGCGCGGCGACATGCCCGACGTCTTCAAGGAATTCTCCTTTTGAGAGCAGGCGGTGGAAAGCACATGGCAACACACCA
>JAQGMS010000558.1 GCA_028292245.1 Ramlibacter sp. | reverse complement strand
ATGAACAACGTGTGGTATCCGTACGTCGAGATGGCTGACGATCCGGATCTGAAGAGCCAGCGCGCCGAGCTACGCATGAACGCCTACGCGACCCACGGCGGGGTGGACAAGAAGCGCTTCGAGCTTTTCGCGCTGTCGGCGAGCATCGTCGGCAAATGCCACTTCTGCGTGCAGTCGCACTACAAGATGCTCAAGGAAAACGGCTTCACGGCGCTGCAGTTGCGGGACGTGGGCCGGATCGCTGCGGTCATCGGCGCCGCCGCACTGGCCCTCGAAGCCGAGGGGGCGTAGCACCGCAGTGCTCTGGGGCACGGCGAGCCAAAGGAAAAGAGGTTCAAGGAGGGAACCCTTGGTTCCCTCCTTGGCGTCACCGCCTCCTGCCGGAGGCAGGGAAACCCTGGTTTACCTCTTTGGCGTTCACCGGTGAATGAAAAGAGACCTTGTGGTCCCTTCTGCATTCACCGGCCGGTGAACTTCGCCGGCCGTTTTTCTTTGTACGCCGCAATCGCCTCTTTGTAGTCCGCGGTCGACTGCACCACCGCCATGTGCGACGAGACCGTCTCGAGGCTCGTCTTGAGGTCGGTGTTCAGCGACTGATACATCAGCTTCTTGATGATCCGCTGCTGGAGCGGCGGGCCGCTCGCGAGCTTGCTTGCGAACGCCAGGGTTTCTTCCATCATCCTGTCGTCGTCGTACACGCGGTTCACGAGACCGATGCGGAGCGCCTCGTCGGCGTCGACGAAGTCGCCGGTCCACAGCATCTCGAGCGCTTTGGCCGGACCGACGATGCGCGGCAGGAAATAGCACCCGCCGTTGCCGGGGATGAGGCCGACGCGGATGTACGCCTCGGAGAAGCGCGCGGACCGCGCGGCGAAGCGCAGGTCGCACATCAGCGCCATGTCCATGCCGGCGCCTGCCGCAGGACCGTTGACCGCAGCGATCAGCGGCTTGTCGAAGGCTTCGATCGCAATCGCGGTCTTGTGTGTGCCGTGCTGGAGCCGGTTCTTGCGGTCGAGCGGCGTCGGCTCGCCTTCGGCAGCACGCCGGCCGAGGTCGCCGCCGGAACAGAACGCATTGCCCGCGCCGGTAATCACGAACACCCGGACGTCGGCGTCGTCCTGCGCCTGCTGTAAAGCTTCGCGCAGCCCTTGCAGCATCTCCGGGCTCAGCGCGTTTTTCTTCTCGGGGCGGTTGAGAATTGCAACGGCAACGCCGTCTTTGATCGTCAGCTCTAGATCACTCATGCTTTTCCTTTTTAAGTGCGTAAGGTGCGTTCACGCACCATACACACTTGGTCACTTCATCACTTATCACTTCGCCCGTCGCATCACGATCAATGCATCCGCCGCCACGGCCCCGCCGGGCAGCGCAAACAATGGATTGAGGTCCACTTCAGCGACAGTGTCTCGGTTGCGCCACGCGAACTGCGACAGGGTGACGAGTGTGCGCGCGATTGCGCCGAGGTCGAGCCCGGGGCTTCCCCGCACGCCGTTCAGTACGGGGCGGCAGCGGAGCTCATCCACCATGTCACGCGCGGTTCTTTCGTCGAAAGGCGCGAGGCGGCACGCGGTATCGTCGAGTATCTCCGCGTGGATTCCACCGGCGCCGACCACGACGACCGGCCCGAAGATGACGTCGTTCACGACACCAGCGATGAGCTCGAAGCCGCCGCTCAGCATCTCGGACACGATGACACCGTCGACTCGCGCCTGCGGAGCAAGGGTCCGCGCGTTCTCCAGCACCTCGTCGATGGCCGCAGAAAGCTCGTCGCGTGTGCGCACGTTCAGCTTCACGCCGCCGATCTCGGTCTTGTGGGCGATGTCGGCGGAGACGATCTTCACTGCGAAGGGCGGCGTCATCGAGTCGAACGGCACGTCGTCGATGCAGCGCACGAGGACATCGCGCGTGACCGCGACACCCATGCCTCCCAGGATTCCTTTCGAATCGGCTTCGGAAAGCGCGCCGGCGGCGTTTCTGAGGAGCGCCGGCCGGAACCCCTGCCCGAGGTCTTCGTCAGCGGAGAATGCGCCGGTGAGCCGCTCGGCTTCGCGCGCCTGTGCCCGCGCGTAGTCTGCAAGCATCGCGATGGCCTTCGCCGCGCGGACGGGCGACGGAAAGACCGGGATACCCGCCTCCGCGAACACCGGCAACGCGTCTCCCGACTCGCTAGGCGGGGTCGACAGAAAGACGACGATCGGCTTCCCGGCATTCGATGCGATGCGCGCGAGGACCCGCGCGCCGGCATGACACGCAGCGCCCGCGGTCGTCGCAAAGTTGAGGCATACCGCGTCGACGCCGGGATCATCCAGAACGGCTTGCACCGCCGTCCCGAAGTTCTCGGCATTGCCGCCTGCGATGTACCCGGCAGTGAAGTCCACGGGGTTATGAACCGCGCCGATGTCGGGAACCACGCGCGCGAGCTTGCGTTTGGTCTCCTCGGTGAATTCGCCCAGCGTCAACCCCGCGTGCTCGCCCGCGTCGGCGAATACGATCGCCGATCCGCCGGAACCGCCCATCACCGCGACTTTGCGTCCCGCGGGAAAACGGCGCGACTCGAAAGCCTTGATGTAATCGACGGCTTCGTGAATCTCCCGGATCTCGACGATACCCGCCTGCCTGAACGTCGCCTGGTAGAAATCGTAACTG
>JAQGMS010000544.1 GCA_028292245.1 Ramlibacter sp. | reverse complement strand
GTCGGTTGGAAGTTCATGTCTGCAGAGATCCCCTACGCTCGCCATGGATCTAGAGCTTGGGAACGCCACTTTAGCTCAATGCGCGGGAAGTACTCGCTATACAGCGTCCACACCATTTCGAACGGTGACGAAGTCTGGATCGCGCCTCAGATAATTGCCGAAGCTAAATCGAGGCTGGCCGCACAGAGAGCCTTCAACTTATTACAGACTGCTCTCACAATTATTGACGGCACTAGCTCATTTGAGATGGCCGACGCCGTCGTGGTTCCACGAGACAGGAAGCATCTCGAAGATTTGTCTCCGGATGACTTGCTGGGTTCACGTCACACCGTCTCCCGAGACAATGTTGTGCTTGGATGTCGCCTTGCGGCAGCACTTTCGAGACGCAATTTTTCGAGCTATGCCGCATTCAAACTGAGCCTTAGCTATCGAATCGCCTCAGTACATTGGATGGAACTACACCCACGATTTTATCCGAAGAAGTTTGGCGTTTCGGACTCTCGATCGGACCACGTGCAAATGGCATCGGCAATCACACTCGCTTATCTGGCCTTTCGGCTGCCAGTGTTGAGCATTGGTTGGTTGAGGGCTCATTCCACGTGCTGTATTGCGTCGGACTAATTGCTAGGAAGCGGCAGCTCGACCTATCACAATATGAAGTATGCGCTCCCCTTGTTTCTGAAGCGATGGATATTGTCGGTCGCTATTACGCAAATACCGATCGCATCGCGGCCTACCGACTGTTCCGGTCAGTCAAGGCACGGGAAGACTTGCGCGAGCTTGTGGACGGCGTGAACTTCAACGCGGCTCAGTCGCGTCAATTTGGATTCAATTTCGACGCGCCACAAAAGGAGACGGAGGGTGTTCCTCAGCTAATGGATATCCATAACGAAGTTCGTCCGATGAACTAGCAGGGTACACCCGCTAGCCCGTAGGATGGGTCGAGCGGAGCGATACCCATCACCTGGTATTCGTTCATGCCTCGATGGGTTTCGCAAATGGCTCAACCCATCCTACTAACTCCATTCCCTCACTTCGCCAACCCCAGCGACTTCAGCGCCTGGCCGTTGTCCTCCTTGTCCGCCTTTATGAGTCCGCGAAGCCGGCCGCTTCCTGATAGATCATGTCGAAGCCGCGGCGATCATGAAGTCCTTGAACTCCGCTGAGTCTCACACTTCCTCCCCACGGCTACCTTCCCGTTTGCAGCGCTGTCTGCCTCGCTCCGGCGAGTATCTCCCAGGTCACCATGAACATCGCCGCGATCAGGGGGCCGATGACAAAGCCATTAAGGCCGAACACCTGGCTGCCGCCCACGGTGGAAATCAGCACGAGGTAATCCGGCAGCTTGGTCTCCTTGCCGATCAGGAAGGGACGCAGCAGATTGTCGACGAGGCCGATCACCACCACGCCATACACGATCAGGCCGACGCCCTGCCACACCGCGCCGGTCGCCAGCAGATAGATCGCAACCGGCAGCCACACCAGCCCGGCGCCGATCGCCGGCAGCAGCGCCGTGAAGGTCATCAGCACCGCCCACAGCAACGGCGCCTCGATGTCGAGAAACCAGAACGCCAGCCCTCCCAGCGCGCCCTGCGCGATCGCGACCAGGATGCTGCCCTTCACCGTGGCGCGCACGACATCGGCGAACCTGCCGAACAAGGAAGCCTTGTGATCGGCGCGAAGCGGAATGGCCTGCCTGATCCGCTCTGCGAGCGCCCTGCCGTCGCGCAACAGGAAAAACAGCAGGTACAGCATGATGCCGAGGGCGACGATGAAGTCGAACGTGTTCATGCCGAGGCTGAGCGCCTGCGGCGCCAGCACCTGGCCTCCCTTGAGGGCGCCGGCCGCGAGGCTGTCGCGCACCGCCGCCATGTCCGTCAGGCCGAAACGATTGAGCAGGCCGGTCGCCCAGCCCGGCAGCGCATTGAACATGACCTGGAGCGTGCCGGCCAGGTTGAATTCTCCGGATTTCATCCGGGCGTAGAAGCCGGAGGCTTCCTGAAGCAGCGAAGCCGTGATCAGCGCCAGCGGCAGAATGACCATCGCAAGCACGATGAGCACTGTCATGGCCGCGGCGAGATTTGGCCGGCCGCCCAGCCAGCCCTGCAATCTGCGATTCAGCGGCGTAAAGATCACGGCCAGGACCACAGCCCAGAGAATGGCGCCATAGTACGGCGCCAGGATCCAGCCGAACGCCAGCGTGACCAGGGCCAGCAACAGCAGAAAAGTCTGGTTCTCGAGCCTGCGCACCCCGGGGTCTCCTGCATTCAGCTACGCGTCATTTCCCAATGAACTTGAGCGCGGTTGGTTCAAATGATGCGCCAGAACCCGCCTCGCGGCTTTGCTTGGGCTCTGCTTCGCCTTTGCTTCGCCTGTGCGTGCAAGCTAAATCTCGGGCCCCGCCTGCGACAAAGCAGCCTGACGGGCAAATCACCCAAGGTCTGTAAAGCCCATCGGCTAAAAATATTCTGATTTTCAGAAATGGCAAATCAGTGCATATCCTCACCCGTCTCACCCGATGAGAGGGGCGGATCGCGAGTCGTCATGAACGCGCGGTGGGATGAGGTGGACGCGAGCGCTTGCGCAAGACGAACGCAAGCACGAGCGGACGGCAAAGCCGTGTGGTCCTGGCGCCCG
>JAQGMS010000145.1 GCA_028292245.1 Ramlibacter sp. | reverse complement strand
GTCCGGCTGTTGATCGATACCTCCGCCGACTCGAGGTCGACGGAACGCTCTGCGACCTCGATAGGCGTCATCTCGTCGGCGAACTCGCCGGCCTTCATGGCGGCGATCGCCTTCATGTGCGACTGGTAGGCGAATTGATCTTGCGCTTCGCGCCCCACCTTCCACTGCTGTGCCACCTTCTCGGCCGTGAGGCCCATGCCGTAGGCGATGCCGTAGCTTTCGATGTCGTCGGGGTTAGAGAAAATCGTCGGCGAGAGCGAGGGCGAGTTGCCCATCATGGGCACCATGCTCATGCTCTCAGTGCCCGCGGCGATCATCACGTCGGCCTCACCCACGCGGATGCGGTCCGCGGCCATCTGCACGGCCGACAGGCCCGACGCGCAGAAGCGGTTCACGGTGATGCCGCCGACGCTCTTGGGCAGGCCCGCCATCACCGCGCCGATGCGAGCGACGTTCAAGCCTTGCTGCGCTTCCGGAATCGCGCAGCCGCAGATCACGTCTTCGATGGCATGCGGATCGAGCCCCGGCGCCTGCGCCAGCGCGGCGCGCAGCGTGGTGGCCAGCAGGTCGTCAGGCCGCATGTTGCGGAAGAACCCGCGATGCGAGCGCCCGATCGGCGTGCGCGTGGCGGCGACGATATAGGCTTCTTGGATTTGTTTCACAGGGATGCTCCTTGTCAATCTGTCTTCACTCCCTCTCCCGCTTGCGGGAGAGGGTTGGGGTGAGGGCTTCCGCCGTCTGATGGATCTTTTCCAGCACCGACTGGGTTGTGTTCAGCACGTCGTTGTTCCAGAAGCGCAGCACTTGGAATCCCATTGCTCCGAAGTCGGCACTTCTTTTCTCGTCGTAACTCGTCGCGCGTTGCTCGCCGTGCTGCCCGCCATCGAGCTCCACGACCAAGCCAATTTCGATGCACGCAAAATCGGCAAAGTAGTTGCCAAGAGGGTGTTGACGCCGAAACTTCAGGCCCAGCATCTGCCTGGATCGAAGCTTCGACCACAGCATGGCCTCTGCGTCTGTCTGGCCTTGTCTCAACGCCCGCGCCCTCACCCTAGCCCTCTCCCGCAAGCGGGAGAGGGAATCAGCCCCTTGGTCGGCCCGCTCCTCCTCCCTCTCCCGCAAGCGAGAGAGGGAATCAGCCCCTTGGTCGGCTCGCTCCTCCTCCCTCTCCAGCTTGCGGGAGAGGGCCGGGGTGAGGGCCTCGCCGTTCGCCAATTTCGCCTCGCTCAATTGCGCAATGGCTTGCCCGTCGACAGCATCCCCATGATCCGTTCCTGGGTCTTCGGGTGCGTGAGCAGTGAGCAGAAGGCTTGCCGTTCCAGCGTCATCAGGTACTCCTCGTTCACCATCGTGCCGGCATCCACGTCGCCTCCAGTCACCACGTTGGCGATCAGCGACGCGATGTGGAAGTCGTGCTGGCTGATGAAGCCGCCGTCACGCATGTTCACCAATTGGCCCTGGATCGTGGCCTTGCCGCTGCGCCCGGCCACCGCGAACTGGCGGTTCAGCGGCGGGCGATAGCCGGCCGTGAACATCGCCTTGGCTTCGTTGATCGCGACGAACAGCAGTTCGTCCTTGTTCGGGACGACGATGTCGCTGTCCAGCAGATACCCGAGCTGGCGCGACTCGATCGCGCTGGTTCCGACCTTCGCCATCGCCGCGGCGGTGAAGCCCTCGGTCAGGAAAGGCAGGATGTCCTTGTGCGTGGACTTCGCCTGGTTCTCAGCCGCGCGGCGTGCGATGTAGGTCAGTCCGCCGGCGCCCGGCACCAGGCCCACGCCGACTTCCACCAGCCCGATGTAGCTTTCCATCGCCGCAACACGGCGCGCCGAATGCACGGCGATCTCGCAGCCGCCGCCCAGCGCCATGCCACGGATCGCGGAGATCACCGGCACGTTGGCGTAACGCAGCTTCAACATCGTCTGCTGCAAGTGGTGCTCGGCCTCGTCGATGGCGCTCACGCCCACCGCCATGAACGCCGGCAGCATGGCCTGCAGGTCGGCGCCGGCGGAGAACGGATCGTCGCCCGACCAGATCACGACTCCCTGGTAGTCTTTCTCCGCCATGTCGACCGCCAATTGCAGGCCCTCGGCCACTTCCGGGCTGATGGCGTGCATCTTGGTCTTGATGCTGGCGATCACGATCTCGCCGTCCATCGTCCACAGGCGGATCGAATCGTCCTCGTGCAGCGTCTTGCCGGCCGTCTCGAACCGGGGCGCGTTGCCGCCGATCACCGCCTCCGGGAAGTGCTGGCGCGAATACACCGGCAGCACGCGGCGCGGCTCGAATTTCTTCGCCGTCGGGTTCCACGAACCTTCCGGCGTGTGCACGCCGCCCGCCTGCGCCACCGGGCCCTTGAACACCCACTCGGGCAGCGGCGCGTTGGATAGCGCCTTGCCGGCCTCGATGTCCTCCTTGATCCAGTTGGCCACCTGCAGCCAGCCGGCCTCCTGCCACAGCTCGAACGGGCCCTGCTTCATGCCGAAGCCCCAGCGCATCGCGAAGTCCACGTCGCGCGCCGTTTCAGCAATCGACGCCAGGTGGACGGCGGCGTAGTGGAAACTGTTGCGCAGGATCGCCCAGAGGAACTGCCCCTGCGCGCCTTCCGAATTACGCAACAGCTTCAGCCGCTCGGCCGGCGCCTTCTTGAGCATGCGCCCATAGACCTCGTCGGCCTTGTCGCCGCCCGGCACATAGTCCTTGCTCGCAAGATCGAAGCGCAACACGTCGCGGCCGACCTTCTTGTAGAAGCCGGCCTTGGATTTCTGCCCCAGGTTGCCCATCTCGAGCAAGGTCTTCAAGACCTCGGGTGTCCCGAAGCTGGCATAGAAGGGATCGGTTTGCGCGTTCAGGTTGTCCTGCAGCGTCTTGACCACGTGCGCCATCGTGTCCAGGCCCACCACGTCGGCGGTGCGGAAGGTTCCCGAACTCGCGCGGCCCAGTTTCTTGCCGGTGAGGTCGTCGACCACGTCGTAGGTCAGGCCGAACTTCTCCACCTCGTGCATCGTGGCCAGCATGCCGGCGATGCCGACGCGGTTGGCGATGAAGTTCGGCGTGTCCTTGGCCCGCACCACGCCCTTGCCGAGTCCGGAGGTGACGAACGTCTCCAGGTCGTCCAGGATGTGCGCGTCGGTGGTGGGCGTGTTGATCAATTCCACCAGGACCATGTAGCGCGGCGGGTTGAAGAAATGGATGCCGCAAAAGCGCGGCTTGATTTCTTCCGGCAACGCTTCACTGAGCTTGGTGATCGACAGGCCCGAGGTGTTGGACGCGACGATCGCGTGCGGCGCGATGAAAGGCGCGATCTTCTTGTAGAGATCGAGCTTCCAGTCCATCCGTTCGGCGATGGCCTCGATGATCAGGTCGCAGTCGCGCAGCTCCTCCATGTGTTCTTCGTAGTTGGCCTGGCCGATCAGGGCGGCATCCTCTGCAACACCGAGGGGTGACGGCTTGAGCTTCTTCAAGCCTTCGATCGCCTTCGTCACAATCCCGTTCTTCGGGCCTTCCTTGGCGGGAAGGTCGAACAGCACGACCGGCACTTTCACATTGACCAGATGGGCCGCGATCTGCGCGCCCATCACGCCCGCGCCGAGCACGGCGACTTTCTTCACCTGGAAGCGGCTCATGTTCTTGGGCCTTTCAAGCCAGGGCCAGGTCGGTGTCGATCAGCACCTTGCTGCCGGCCCGGGCCGTGCGCATCAGCGTGGCCGTCTCCGGGAACAGCTTGGCGAAATAGAAGCGCGCC
>JAQGMS010000529.1 GCA_028292245.1 Ramlibacter sp. | reverse complement strand
GGTCGAACTGCATCGCGGGTCGGTCGCCTACCGCGTCAACGGCGACTTCACCCATGCAGGCAAGCAGGCCGCAGCGCCGCTGGTCCAGGTGAGCCTCCAAAGGCCTCTCGCCGTCATGAAACATCAGGTCAGTTCATCCGACTACCAATCTTGCGTCAACGACGGCGCCTGCCGCGCGCTCGACCGCGGCGTGGTCGTCGCCGCCGACCGCCCGGCCGTCCAGGTCAGTTGGCACGACGCCACCGGTTATGCCGGCTGGCTTTCGCGCAAGACCGGCGAAATCTGGCGCCTGCCGACCGACGAGGAGTGGGCATCTGCCGCCGGCAGCAAGTTCAAGGACGACGGCATCGCCATCGACGACGGCGATCCGTCAAAACGCTGGATCGCCCGCTACGAGCGCGAGGCCGACCGGGCGCCGTCCGATCCGGGAACGCGTACGTTCGGCGCCTTCGGCGCCAACGAGAACGGCCTGCAGGATATCGGCGGCAACGTCTGGGAATGGACCGCGACCTGCTTCGTCCGCCGCGTACTCGACGACGGCGGCAAGGTCATCTCGGAGAGCCCGAACTGCGGCGTTCGCGTCGTCGAAGGCCAGCACCGCGCCTACGTCACCGACTTCATCCGCGACGCCAAGGCCGGCGGATGCGCGGTCGGAGTCCCTCCGGACAACCTCGGGTTCCGCCTGGTGGTCGAGCGGGGCAATTGGCCCGGCGTGCAGCATCTCGTCGGCCGTGCGACCACCAGGCTCAAAGCCCTGCTTTAACCCCGCCCGCGCACGGAAACGTCCGCCAAGAGGAATTCTCATGCCCGCCTTCACGACGACAATACTGTTCATCGGCTGCGAGATCGGCCTCATCGCCCTTTTCTCGATAGTCCTTCTTCCCGACCCGGCCGCGGATAAGAACGGATTTGACCTTCCGTGAGCAATATCGACCAGGTTTCGCCGGCCAAGTGCCTGCGCTCGATTCGCAGTTGCGACGGGCAATACAGGTTTTTTGGCCAACCAGTGCACTGCACCCTCGAATGATTGAGACAGCAGCCCGATTAGGGCCTAGCGTCCGACTGTTAACGGCTCAGATGCCGTCCACCTAAATCGTTGCGAGATACAGTATGTCGCCCGCCATTAAAGATGCGGACGGACGGTCGCGCCGTCGACGCATGGAGATTTTCGCGTTCCTATTCCTGACGGCGGTGCTGATGCCGGCGCTCGCGGTCGCGACCGTGGGCAGCTACGGGCTCGCCGTCTGGACCTATCAAATGATCGCCGGTCCTCCCGGACCGCCAGCGAAGTGAGTGCAACCAAGCGAGGCCACGCCGTGTCGAGCCCGTCAAGCCAACGCACCGCCATCGACCGCCGCGCCTTCATGTCGGGACGCATCGCAAACCCGGATCCCGTCATTCCACCGCCAGGCGGCGAGATCGCCAGCATCCTGGTGCAGGCCCGACCCGAGCGCCTCGCCGACGTCGAAGCCGCCATCCTGGCAATCGCCGGCTGCGAGATCCACGCCCGCGACCCGAAAGGCAAGCTTGTGGTCGTCGTCGATGCTCCGGAAGCCGGGATCATCGGGTCCACGCTCAACACGCTCGCGCTCCTTCCCGACGTCTACACGGCTTCGCTCGTCTTCCACGCCATCGACGCAGCTTGACCCGCACGGGTAAGGAATCGCCATGACCGCATCGCAACCCGACCGCCGCCAGGTTCTCAAAATGAAGGCCGCCGCGATGGCGGCGCTCGCAGGCGGCATGCCTGTTCCCGCGATGGCCGCGAACCTTGTTACCGAACGAGCGGAATCCGAACTCAAATGGGACAAGGCGCCCTGCCGGTTCTGCGGCACCGGCTGCAGCGTCATGGTCGCCACCAAGGAAAACCGTGTCGTCGCCACCCATGGCGACATCAAGTCCGAGGTCAACCGCGGCTTAAACTGCGTGAAAGGCTATTTCCTCTCCAAGATCATGTACGGCCATGACCGCCTGACCCAGCCCATGCTCCGCAAGACCGCCGGCAAATACGACAAGAATGGCGAGTTCACGCCGGTGTCCTGGGACGAAGCCTTCAACGTCATGGCGGAAAAGTTCAAGGCGGCGCTGAAGAAACGCGGCCCGAGCGGCGTCGGCATGCTGGGTTCAGGACAGTGGACGATCTGGGAAGGCTACGCCGGGCTGAAGCTGATGAAGGCCGGCTTCCGGTCGAACAACCTCGATCCTAATGCCCGCCATTGCATGGCCTCCGCCGCGGTCGGCTTCATGAGGACCTTCGGCATCGACGAGCCGATGGGCTGCTACGACGACATCGAGGCCACCGACGCCTTCGTCCTTTGGGGCTCCAACATGGCGGAGATGCATCCGATCCTGTGGACCCGGGTCGCCGACCGCCGCCTCAGCGCGCCGCATGTGAAAGTCGCGGTGCTTTCGACCTTCGAGCACCGTTCGTTCGACCTCGCCGACATCGGCCTGGTCTTCAAGCCGCAGACAGATCTTTATCTGCTCAACGCGATCGCCAACCACATCATCAAGACCGGCCGGGTCAACAAGGACTTCGTCGACAAGCATACCATCTTCAAACGCGGCCAGACTGACATCGGCTACGGCCTGCGTCCGGAGCACCCGCTCGAGCAGAAGGCTACCGGCCGCAGCAAGGCCGGCGATTCCACCGACATCACGTTCGAGGAATTTGCAAAATTCGTCTCGGATTACAGCCTGCAAAAGGCCGCCGAGATGTCGGGCGTGCCGCTCAACCGGCTGGAAGCGCTGGCCGAGCTCTACGCGGACCCCAAGACCAAGGTCGTCAGCTTCTGGACCATGGGCTTCAATCAGCACACCCGCGGCGTCTGGTGCAACAACCTGATCTACAACATCCATCTTCTGACCGGAAAGATCTCCGAACCAGGCAACAGCCCGTTCTCGCTGACGGGGCAGCCTTCGGCATGCGGCACGGCGCGCGAGGTCGGCACGTTCTCGAACCGGCTGCCGGCCGACATGGTCGTGACCAACAAGGCGCACCGCGACAAGGCGGAGCAGATCTGGAAGCTGCCGGAAGGCACAATTCCCGACAAGCCCGGCTACCACGCGGTGCTGCAGAACCGGATGCTGAAGGACGGCCTGCTCAACGCGTACTGGGTCCAGGTCAACAACAACCTGCAGGCCGGCGCCAACACCAACGAAGAGACCTATCTGGGTTACCGCAATCCGGACAACTTCATCGTCGTGTCCGACGCCTACCCGTCGGTGACGGCGCTTGCGGCCGACCTCATTTTGCCGACGGCGATGTGGGTCGAAAAGGAAGGCGCCTACGGCAACGCCGAACGGCGCACGCATTTCTGGCACCAACTGGTCTCCGCTCCCGGGGATGCGACGTCGGACCTCTGGCAGTTGATGGAGTTTTCCAAGCGCTTCAAGATCGAGGAAGTCTGGCCCGAGGACCTGCTGGCGAAGAAGCCGGAATACCGCGGCAAGACGATGTTCGACGTGCTCTATAGGAACGGCCAGGTCGACAAGTTCCCGGTGTCCGAGATCGAGGCCGGTTACCTCAACGATGAGTCAAAGGCGTTCGGCTTCTATGTCCACAAGGGGCTGTTCGAGGAATACGCCGCGTTCGGCCGCGGCCATGGTCACGACCTCGCGCCGTTCGACACCTACCACCAGGTGCGCGGTCTTCGTTGGCCGGTCGTCAACGGCCAGGAGACGCGCTGGCGCTTCCGTGAGGGCCTCGATCCCTACGTGAAGAGCGGCAAGGACGTCGAGTTCTACGGCTTTCCGGACGGCAAGGCGCGCATCTTCGCGCTGCCTTAAGAACCGCCGGCGGAATCGCCCGACGCCGAGTATCCGTTCTGGCTCTCGACCGGCCGCGTACTCGAGCACTGGCACTCCGGCACCATGACCCGCCGCGTCCCGGAACTCTACAAGGCTTTTCCGGAAGCAGTTTGTTTCATGCATCCGGACGACGCCGCCGAACTCAAGCTCCGACGAGGCGACGAGATCAAGGTGGAGTCGCGGCGCGGCTACATCCGCACCCGCGTCGAAACCCGCGGCCGCAACAAGACGCCGCGCGGGCTGGTGTTCGTGCCGTGGTTCGACGAGGCGCAGCTGATCAACAAGGTGACGCTCGACGCGACCGACCCTATCTCGCTGCAGACCGACTACAAGAAATGCGCCGTCCGGATCGAGCGGGTAGCAGTCACATGATCGGAAAACCCTGGCTCCTGGCGCTGGCCGTGATCTCGGCCACCGCGTCGACGTCGCTGGTGGCACAGAACGTCAGTTCCGGACTGCGCGGCTCGACGCCGCTCAACCAGGAAGGCCCAGCTGCGCCGATCGCGCCGCTGCGCAACTCCGCGGAAAAGGAAATCCGCAACTATCCCGAACAGCCGCCGGTCATCCCGCACACTACCGAGGGCTACCAGATCGACATGAACGGCAACAAATGCCTGTCTTGTCACGCACGCGCCCGCACCGGTGAATCCAAGGCCCCGATGGTCAGCATCACTCACTTCATGGACCGCGACGGGCAGTTCCTGGCCTCGGTATCGCCGCGACGCTTCTTCTGTACCGAGTGCCACGTTCCCCAAAGCATGGTGACGCCGCCCGTCACCAACGACTTCATCGATATCGACGCCATGCTGAGCCGCGCAGCACCGGGCGGCCGCCGATGAGTACGGCTGAACAGCCACAGCGTCCATTGTTCCCCCGGCGGGTGTGGGCTTTCGCCGTCGAACTATGGGACGTGCTGCGGCGGCCGAGCTCGGTGTTCGGACTGGGCGTCCTGGTACTCGCCGGATTCGTTGCCGGGGTGATCTTCTGGGGCGGCTTCAACACCGCGCTCGAGGTCACCAACACCGAGAAATTCTGCACCGGTTGCCACGAAATGCGCGACAACGTGTTTTCGGAGCTGAAATCGACAATTCACTTCTCCAACCGTTCCGGAGTCCGCGCAAGCTGTCCGGACTGCCATGTCCCGCACAACTGGACCGACAAGATCGCCCGCAAGATGCAGGCCTCCAAGGAGGTCTGGGGGCACCTCTTCGGCACCATCGATACCCCGGACAAGTTCCGAGAGAACCGGCTAGAACTGGCGCTGCACGAATGGGCGCGGTTCAAGGCCAATGACTCGCTCGAATGTCGCAACTGTCATAGCGCCGAGTCGATGGACATCACCAAGCAATCGCCACGCGCATCGGTCGCGCACCAGCGCTTCCTGTTCACCAGCGAGAAGACCTGCAT
>JAQGMS010000452.1 GCA_028292245.1 Ramlibacter sp. | reverse complement strand
CTACAAAGCCGCGGCCCGGCGCCACCTTCGAAAGGTGAAGCAAGCCGCACTCCGGGCATGCACACGTCGGACACCATCGATTATGGCGTCGTGGTTGGTGGCGAGATGACGCTGGAACTGGACGACGGAAAGGCGTGGCTGCCGTTCTTGAACACTTATAGAACTATGTGCCTTGCGCCAGAGCCAGAGTTCCAGCGGGTCCTTGAGGAAATCCGGAGATGCGGCTCGCCGCCGATACCGGCCGATCAGCGATTTGGGCGTGAACTCATAAATCCATGGGCGTTGATGAACACCCACGCTTCACGGTAGGCCGCAATGGCGTCTGCTACGTAGACCACGCTTCGTACGCCAGTCTGGAGCGTGTGACGGCTACGACCCGAGCCTTTTCCCGTCAAGACAAGGCGACCATCATCGGACATCTGGTCGATCGTCCTATATCCGTAGTCGGACGGCTCGCTTTTTTTACCTTGCTTAAACATTCGCGCACTTACCGTCGCCGCGTTTGATCTTGCATGGGGCTTTCCGCAAATGCTTTCCCGAATCAGCGTGTTCTCGCGCCTGCTGGCGCTCACCATCATCAGCCTGTTTGCGCTGGCTGCGGTAGGCACCATCGGCATCTTGTCGACCGGAGCGGTGCAGGACATGCAATCGCGCACCGAAGCGGAAGCGGTCAAGCCGATCGAGCAGATCGGACAGCTCAACGAGCTGATGCAGGAGGCGTTTCGCGAGCTGCTGCTCGCCGTGCAGCACAATCCGGCCATCCCGGCGGTGAAATTCCACAATCACAGCGTCCAGGTTCACGCCGATGCGCTTGAGAAGGCGCTGCAGACCAAGGTCACCATCCTGCAGGACTATCGCAATTCGCGCGCCGGCAAGCTCTATCCCGAGCAGATCGACCGTGTCGAGGCGGCCGAGGTGAAGCTGGCCGACGCCCTCCGCCAAGCGGCGAAACTGGTCGCCAAGGACGAGGCGGAAGGTTACAGCCAGCTCGGCATAGACGTGACGGTCAAGGTGCTGCCGCTGTTCAAGGAGGCCAAGAAGCAGGCCGCTGAACTCCTGGACAAGCACAAGAAGCTGTCGCGCGAGATCAGCCAGGCAGCTGAAGACCAGTACAATTTCAGCCGCACGTCGATCATGATCGGCTGCGGCGTGATCTTCGCGATCGTGCTCGGCGGCGCGATCCTCATCGGCCGCTCCATCACAGGCCCGCTCGGCGAACTGACCGAGGCCATGACCGCGCTCGCCGGCGGCCGCTCGGACGTCCAGATCCCGTGCCTGGCGCGCAAGGACGAGGTCGGCAACATGGCCGCCACGGTGAAGATCTTCAAAGGCAACATACTGGAGACCGAACGGCTGCGCACCGAGCAGTCCGAGACCGAGGGCCGGCAGGCGCAGCAGCGCAAGGCCGACATGGTCAACCTCGCCAACGAGTTCGAGAGCGCGGTCGGCGCGATCATAGAAACCGTCTCCGCCTCCTCGAGCGAGCTCGAAACCTCGGCGCGGACCCTCGCCGCAACCGCGGCGCGTTCGGAAGAGCTGACCGACGAGGTCGCGACCGCCAGCGGCGAAGCCACGACGAACGTGCAGTCGGTGGCATCGGCCACCGAACAGATGGCCTCGTCAGTGAACGAGATCAGCCGCCAGGTGCAGGAGTCCGCACGCATGGCTGGCGAAGCCGTCGAGCAGGCCCGCAGCACCAACGCGCGTGTCAGCGAATTGTCGAAAGCCGCCGCCCGCATCGGCGACGTCGTCGAACTGATCAACACGATTGCCGGACAAACCAATCTGCTGGCGCTCAATGCCACCATCGAGGCGGCGCGCGCCGGTGAAGCCGGCCGCGGCTTTGCGGTCGTCGCATCCGAGGTGAAGGCGCTGGCCGAGCAGACGTCGAAGGCGACCGGCGAAATCGGCCAGCAGATCAGCGGCATTCAGACCGCGACCGCCGAGTCCGTGAACGCGATCAAGGAAATCGGCAACACCATCGAAAAGCTGTCCGGGATTTCCTCGACCATTGCGGCAGCGGTGGAAGAGCAGGGTGCAGCGACGCGCGAAATCTCCCGCAACGTCCAGCAGGCGGCCGACGGCACGCGCCGGGTATCCACCAACATCGCCGACGTGCAGCGCGGCGCCACCGACACCGGCTCGGCCTCCTCTCAGGTGTTTGCGGCAGCGCAGACGCTGTCAGGCGACAGCAACCGTCTGAAGGCCGAAGTCGGCAAGTTCCTGGGATCGATCAAGGTGGCCTAGCCGGGGAGCGGCGCGAAGGTGCCGGTGAGTACGGTTCACACCATCCTGCGCAACCGGCTCTATACCGGCTGGTTCGAATGGAACGGTAAGCTCATTCAAGGCAATCACGAGGCGTTGGTGCCGGTGGAGCTATGGGAGCGCGTGCAGGGCGTGCTCGACGGCCGTTTCGCCAAGAAGGCCAAGCGCGGCAAGCATGATTTCGCCTTTTCCGGGCTGATCGCCTGCCATGTCTGCGGCTGCTCGGTAGTCGGGGAGATCAAGAAGGCGCGCTACGTCTATTATCATTGCACCGGCTATGCTGATAAGTGCCAGGGCAACCCGGCCTCGTGCCGGCGTAAATACGTCCGCGAGGAGGCGCTCGAAGCGCAATTCACTGAGTTGCTGGGGCGGCTGAAGTTCGACG
>JAQGMS010000549.1 GCA_028292245.1 Ramlibacter sp. | reverse complement strand
GGCGGTGCAGGATCAGCGTGCCGCGTAGCATCGTTAGAAAGTCTGCAGCATGGCCTCCGCGGCGTTTGACTACATCATCGTCGGTGCCGGCTCCGCAGGATGTGTACTCGCCAACCGGCTCACCCAGGACCCCCGCACGTCCGTGCTGCTGGTGGAGGCTGGCGGCAGCGACCGGCATCCCTATATTTCCGCACCCGCCGGTTTTTTGAAAACCTTTGCCGATCCGCGCTTCAACTGGTGCTTCACGACGGAGCCGGGCGCCGGCATTAATAATCGCGCGATCCATTTTCCGCGTGGCAAGGTGCTGGGCGGATCGAGCGCCATCAACGGGCACCTTTACGTGCGGGGACAGGCGCGGGATTACGATACCTGGGCGCAGCTTGGCAATCGCGGGTGGTCCTATGACGACGTGTTGCCCTACTTCCGCAAATCCGAAGATCGCTCCACAGGTTCGGATGATTTTCATGGGCGCCATGGGCCGCAGCACGTTTCCGACATCCACGAGCGACACCCGATCTGCGAGGCGTTCATAGCCGGCGCCGAAGAAATCGGCGTGCCGCGCAACAGCGACTACAACGGCGAGAGGCAAGAGGGCGTCGGCTACTACCAGCGCACAATCAGGAACGGGCGCCGTGTCAGCGCTGCCCACAGTTTTCTGCGCCCGATCATGCGTCGGGCCAACCTGCAGGTAGTGACAAACGCCGTCGTCCAGCGGCTTACGTTTACCGGCATGCGGGTCACCGGAATCCAATACCGCCGGAGCGGCGAGTTGATCGACGCATGCGCAGGGCGCGAGGTAATCCTGAGCGCCGGCGCGGTCGGCTCACCGCATCTGATGCAGATTTCCGGAATCGGGCCTCCTGAGTTGTTGCGCGAAATTGGGGTCGAGGTCCGGCACGCACTGCCCGGCGTCGGCGAGGGGCTTCAGGACCACTATGCGGTGCGGGTTGCTCATCGCGTCACGCTGGCCATTACGTTGAACGAGCGTGCGCATGGCATGCGCCTGTACTGGGAGATTGCCAAATGGCTGGCGACCGGCCGCGGAGTAGTTGCGTTTAGTCCGGCACACGTTGCAGCGTTCGTGCGCTCGCAGCCCGGCCTCGAATTGCCCGATCTGCAATTTGTTTTCACGCCGGCGAGCTATACCAGTGGCGTGGTCGGCCAACTGCAGCGATTTCCGGGCATGACCGCCGGAGTTTGGCAGCTCCGACCCGAGAGCAAGGGCTTTGTTCGCGCGCGCACCGCCGATCCAAACGACGCACCGGCGATCCAGCCCAACTATCTCAAAGCCGAGGCCGATCAACACGCGATAATTCAGGGTCTCCGATGGTGCCGGCGTCTTTTGGATACCAGTGCGTTAGCCCCCTATCGCGGACCCGAGACGTTGCCAGGGGCGGGCATTGTTACCGACGACGCGTTACTGGATTACGCCCGTCAACAAGGAGCGACGGTGTATCACGCAGTCAGCACATGTCGCATGGGCCGCGATCCCCTGGCCGTTGTCAGCGCCGATTTGAAGGTGCACGGGATAGGCGGGTTGCGTGTTGTTGATGCTTCCGTGATGCCGACGATGCCGTCGGCCAACACCAATGCCGCCACCCTTATGATCGCCGAGAAAGCCGCCGATCTATTGGTCCGGAATCGCGATTAGGGCCCACTCGTCTGGTTGGCTTGAGCACCGTTAAGTTGACCGACCCGCCCAATCTACCTGACGGCCGCGCCCTGCTTCCAAGCTAATTCGGACCACTGATATTCCACCCGATGTCCGGAAAGCACGCTATTCCTTGTCAAACGGCCGGCAAGCTGCCTTCGGATCTCAAGTAATCCAAAAATTTTGTTTCAGCCTCGGACAGCACCTGGTCTGCCCTCCAGGCAAGGCCAAGATCCAGGCTGGGAATGCTTTCTTTCAGTGACCGCAACTCGACCCGACCACCGTCGAGCGACCAAGGCCGGTAAACGAGACTGGCCAAAATCGTCACAGCGGCTCCGGTCGCCACCATGCCGCGGACGGCCTCCATCGATGTGGTTTTCAGTATGATCTTCGGCTTGAAACCGACCTTGGTCAGATATTTGCGCGCCGAGGTGATGGCTTCGTCCGAAATGAACTGAACGAACGTTTCCGACTTCAGGTCCTTCAGGGAAATTTCCGGCAGCCTGTTGAGAGGATGGCCGCTCGACAGCCACAGCACCCGCGGCGATTTCATCAAAATCTTGTACTTGAGGCCGTGTCCTTTCGACAGGTTGGACACGATCAACAAGGCCAAATCCACCTCGCCCTCGGCGATCGCCTGCTCGAGTTGAATGCGGGTCATCTCGACCATCTCAATTTCAACGTTGGGATAGGATCGCTTGAACCGCGCCAAGATCGGCAAAAGAAAATAGCCGACGCCGGTATAGGTGACGCCGAGCCGGAACTTGCCGCTCGCTTCGGCCTCCTTGTTCTTCATGGAATGAATGGCGTCGGCGATGCTGGACTCGATATTCTTGGCGTAATGCAGAAATTTCAGGCCGTCCTGGGTGAGACCGATACCCCCGATCCTCCGGCGTATCAGCGAGACGCCCAAAAGCGCTTCAAGTTCCTTGATCGCCACGGTGACGGCGGACTGCGAAATCCCCAGTCCGACTGCCGCCGCTGAGACCTTCTGGGCTTCCGCGGCCGCCACGAAGTAGCGAATTTGCTTGAGGGTGACTGACATTGGTTTTTTTCATTTTGACATTGCGAAATTCATATTCGTAATAAAGGGCCCGCTCTGTCAATGTCCGTCCGGATCCGCAAGAAGACCGACGGCGAACCGCCGGAACAGCATTACCGGGAGGCTTTCAATGGCAGCAGACAAGTCGATCAACAGTGTTTCCGAGGGCATGGGCCTGGAAATTTTCGGCGAAAACGGCCAGCGCCAGCGTCGACCCCGTCCGGCACTAACCCACCGCGAAGCCGCCCGCGAAACACCGGTCTTCGTCGAAACCGACGTGCTCGTCATCGGGGGCGGCCCTTCGGGCACGTCGGCGGCCGTCGCCGCGGCGCGTCTGGGCGCCGACGTCACGCTGGTCGAACGGTACAATCATCTCGGCGGACTTTCGACCGGCGGGCTGGTGATCTGGATCGACCGCATGACAGACTGGAGCGGAACCCAGGTCATCGCCGGTTTCGCACGCGAACTGTTTGACCGGCTGCCGAAGGAAGCCGTCATGGGCCCGCCGCGCGCGGAATGGGGATCAAAGGACGCCGCCACCGCGGATTACTGGTCCTACCGGTCGGCTGCGTTTCAGAACATCGTCACGTGGTCTCCGACGATCGATCCGGAAGCTCTCAAGACGCTTTCCATGCAATTGATGGTGGAAAACAAGATTCGCCTCACCCTGCACGCCCTGGCGGTGCAGCCGATCGTTGAAGGCAACGTCATCAAGGGCGCCATCTTCGAGAGCAAGGAGGGTCGCCATGCCGTCCTCGCCAAAATCGTGATCGACACCAGCGGCGATGCCGATCTGCTGACGCGCGCGGGCGTTCAATCCCATTCCGACATCGACACGACCGACATCCACCACTGCATGAATACCGCTTTCATGCTCGGCGGCGTCGACATGGAACGCTGGACCGAATTCCGCAGAAGCAACAAGCAAGGTTTCTCCGATTTCATGAAGCGCGGCCGCGACAAGCTCAAATATTTCGAAAAGCCGTTCTTCTCCTGGCGGCCGGACATCGGCCTGTTCATGGGCCCGCGTCTGTCGGGATACAGCGCCGTCAATGTCGAAGACCTCACAGAAGTCGAGATCAAGTCGCGTCAATTGACCGTCGGCCATCTCGAAATCTATCGCGCGGAAGCCCCCGGCTTCGAGAACGCTTATCTTCTGCTTGGCGCACCGCAGGTCGGCGTTCGCCACAGCCGGCGGTTCGCGGCGGAAAGAATGGTGACCCGCGCGCAATGGGATGAGGGCAAGGTCTGGGACGACGAAATCGGCGTTTCCACCTCGCTGGCGCCGAAATGGAACAACATTTCGGTGCCGTACAGCTCTCTCCTGCCGCTCGGCATCGAAGGGGCGCTCGGCGCCGGCCGACACGTCGCATGCGACGCCAGTTCGCATACCTTCCTCCGGGAAATTCCGCAGTGCTGGATGACCGGCCAGGCTGCGGGCGTGGCGGCTGCCCTCGCCGCCAACGCTGGCATCGCGCCGCGGAAACTCGACGCCCGTTCGGTGCAGCGCGAACTGTTGAAACAAGGCGCTTATCTTTCGCCGTCGGTGGCGTCGGCCGCCGGAATCATGGAAGCCGCAGCGGAATAAAGCTGGTGCTTGTCACTGCGGATCCCCTCTGGTGAATCCGCATCTGCGAAAGCTCGATAATGAGCGCGCATGTAATGGAGGAAACGAATGATGATGTCCAAATCGCTGGCTGGTGCTTTATTGGTTGGCCTGCTGACGGCGGCTGTTAACGGCCCGGTTCAGGCCCAGGGGTCCAATCCGCTCAAGATCGGACTGCTGCTGAGCCTGAGCGGGCCCGCCGCGGCGTTCGGTATTCCCGAGCGCGACGCCGTGCAGATTCTCGTCGACGACATCAACAAGAATGGCGGCGTCAGCGGACGTAAGATTGAACTATCGATTTACGACGATACCACCAATCCGACTGAAGCCGCCCGCGGCGCCACCAAACTCATCCGGGATGACGCCGTGGTCGCCATTATCGGCGCGAGCACCGGCAGCGGGTCGCTGGCGGCCAGCCCGATCGCGGCAAGAGAAAGAATTCCGATGCTGTTGCCCAACGCCACGATTTCGGTGACGGCCCGAGAGAGCGCGCAGTTTCCGTTCGTGTTTCGGACCATGACCAACGATCTCGTCAACACCAAGAAGCAATTCGACGTTGCTATCGCCGGCGGAGCGAAGAAGCTCGCGATCTTCTATCAGGAGGATGCCTACGGCAAGGATTCGGCCGACTACGTCAAGAAGCTTGCCGAAGACGCCAAGATCACGATCACGGGCACGGCCTCCGCGCCGCTGAAGGCCATCGAAGTCACCGCCCAGGCGACCAAACTTCGCAGCGACGGCGCCGATGCGGTGCTGATGCACGTCACCGCGCCCGCGCTCGGCGCCGCCTTTGTCCGTGCCAGCCAGCAGGTCGGGCTCAATGTTCCGATCTGGGGCGGGATGGGACTGGGGCAGAAGGCCTTCATCGAAGCCAGCGGCGCCGCGGGCAATGGCGTTAGGCTGGTCGTGTTCGGTAACTGGGACGATCCCTCGCCGCGGCAGGCGAAGTTCGCCGAAATGCTGCGCAATGCCGGCAAGCCCGCGGTCGGTTTCGGGGAGATGCTGTCCAGCAACGGACTTCTGGCCATCGTCGAGGCGGTCAAGCGCATGAAGGGCGACGTCAGCGGACCGCTGCTGCGCGATGAGCTGGAGCGTCTCTGCAAGGTGACGACGTATTCGGACGGCGAGCTTTGCTATTCCAAGGACGATCACGACGGCTGGACCGGAGATGCACTGACTGTGGTGGAAATTCGAGATGGCGCCTTCAAGCGCGTACCCGGATTCTGAGACAAGTCCTTGCCGCTTCCTACTGCGCGTGACCTCTCGACGCCAACGGTCATGCGGCTTGACTGAGCTGGCGATATCGTCTCTGCCTTGAAAGGCCGAAGAAATGCAACCGCGCGTGCATGTCGGCCGCCGGCAGACGGAGATTTGAATGCACGACCTGCTTGAATTCGGCATTCGCGGCATTCTGCTTGGCGTCACCTACGGACTGTTGGCGTTTCCCATAAGTCTCCTGTTCATTGCCACGGATACGGTCGACCTCGCGGTCGGTGGATACGCCGTGTTGGCGGGTGCGATCGCGATGTTCTTCGGCCCCGCCCTGGGGCTGGCCGGAGCCATCGCGGCCGGCATCCTGGGCGCGATCGTGGCGTCGGGGCTGGTCGGCGGCATTTCGCTGGCCCTGGGCAGGAGCCGGAAGAACGACCCGCTGGCGCTGGTGCTTGCCAGCTTCGGATTCGCACTGTTCCTCGAATCATTCGTGCTGACCTTCT
>JAQGMS010000028.1 GCA_028292245.1 Ramlibacter sp. | reverse complement strand
GGCGCTACCTACAACGCCCTGCTGACCGAAAACGCACCTTCGATCAACTTCACCAACACCATTGCCGGCAACACCTCGACGGTGACCAACGCCGCTGTGGCTTCCACCATGGGCCTCGCGGGCAAGGGCAACCTGTTCGTCGACTACGCCAGCACCGCCGGCACCGCCGACACCGCCAGCGTCCTGCTGAACGGCGTGGGCACCTCGGCCACCGTGACGAGCTCTGTTGACGTGTCTGACGGCAGCACCATCGAAGCCGTCAAGGTCGCAACCGCCGGCACCAACTTCGTCACGTTGAACGCCGGCACTGCCGCGGCAACCGTGACGATCACCGGCAACGGCACCAACGCGTTCACGTTCAGCGGCATCAAGGGCACGTCCACGATCGACGCCTCGGCTTCGACGGGCGCGAACACGTTCAACCTCGGTACCGGCCTGTCGAACGGCGACGTCGTCAAGGGCGGCACGGGCGCCGACACGGTGTCCTTCAACGCAACGACCGCCATCGGCGTCGTCACCCTGACCGGTGTCGAAACCCTGAAGGCCGACTTCGACGCGGACGCCCTGCTCAACCTGGGCAGCAGCACCGGCGTCAAGACCATCACGTTGGCCGGCAGCTCCGAGAGCGCCACCATCACCAACGCGACGTCGGAACTGACCGCGCTGAACATCACGTCCACGGCCGCAACGACGACAGTTCCGGATATCGACAACGACCTGAGCCTGAGCTACAAGGCCGGCCAGACGGGCGCCCTGACGGCGACCATCGGCGGTGCCGCTGCCATCCAGATGGATGACATCTCGCTCAACGGCGTCGGCAGCCTGACGCTGAATGAAACCGGCGCCAAGGCAGTGGTGTTCGACCAGCTCAACCTTGATTCCACGACCTCGTCGCTGACGCTCGGTTCGCTGACGGCATTGGGCAGCTTAACGCTCAACGACGTCAACGGCGTTGACTCCATCAAGTTCGTGACCTTGACCGCCGCAGCGGATTCGACCGTGCACGTGGACAGCGGCATCTGGGCTTCGGGCGCGGTCGATGTGGCTGTCAGCGTGAATGCTGCTGCCAGCGGCACCGCTGACCTGGACGCCATGCAAGCCACTTCGTTCGCGGATGTGGACGTCAATGTAGGCGTCAGCGGCGCGGCCATTGCTGACCTCACCTCGACCGGCTCCGGCGGCGACGGCGGTTTCGGCGACATCAATGTCTCCGTCGGTTCCGGCGGTACTGCTGCCGTTTCCGGCACTACGGACAATGGTGCCTCGGCTGGATTCACCGGCAACATTGGCAACATCAGCCTCACGGTCGCTTCTGGTGGTTTCGCCGGCAATACCACGGGTGGCCCCGGCGTCACCGCCCACGCTTCCTTTGGTGACGTCGGCAACGTGACGGTCAACGTCGGCGCGAATGCGGATGGCATGGTTGACGTCAACGCCGGCGGCTTCTCCGACGGCGCCACGCTCCCCGTGTACTCCGGTGGCGGCAACATCGGCACCCTGACCTTGGCGGTCAACGGTGACAATGGTTCCGGTTACATCTCGGCATCGGCCTCGGCCGGCGGCTGGTCGGGCGGCGGCGGTGGCAACATCGGCAACATCTCGGTCTCCGCCACAGGCAGCGGCGCCTTCGCCTCGGCCTATGCATGGGCTTCGGGCGGCGACATCGGCAACGTGACGGTGAACGTCGGCGCTCATGCCGACGCGCAATTCAACGTTTCGGCCCTGGATTTCAACGACGGCAACGGCGACAACTTCGGCAACGTCGGCGACATCGCCATCAGCGTTGGCGTGAGCGGTTACGCCTGGGGTAACGTCGACGCCAGCGCAGCAGTTGGCACGACGACGGTGACGCTGGAAGACAGCGGCGGCGCGTACCTCACTGTGTCGGGCTACAGCGGTGACGGCGGCATCGGCGCCGTTTCGGTGACCGGCGGAACCAACACCGGCTTCACGGGCTACTTCTCCACATCCTCCGGCGATGTGGGCACGTCGACCGCCAACTTGGGCGATGGCTCGTTTGTTTCCTTCTACCTCGACTCGAGCGACGGCAGCGTCGGCGCAATCTCGCAGACGGTGGGCGATTCCGGCGGCGCCTTTATCTCGGCTGGTGCGGGCACCGATATCGGCGCAATCACGCAGACGCTGGGCAGCGGAGCTTCGGGTTACGTCCGGACTTCGGCCAGCGGCGACGTGGGCACTATCACTATCACTGCAGGCGACGATAGCCACGTGAGCGTTTCGGGCTTTGCCGACGGCAACCTCGGTGCAATCACGATTTCGGGCAGCACGGCAGGCGGAAGCAACTGGGCCAACGTGACGACGGGCGGCGGCTCGGTCGAAAAGATCGACCTGGCTGGCTGGCTCGGTACCTATTACGTCAATGCCTCAGGCACGACGCAAGGCACAGTGATCATTGCGGGTGTTGACGGCGGTACCGCAATCGGCACAGGCAGTGCGGACGTCATGACCGGCGGCGCCGGCAATGACATCTTCAACGGCGGCGCGGGTTCGGACGTCCTCACCGGCGGGGCCGGCAATGACTTCCTTGACGGGGGCACTGGCCTCGACGTCATGGAAGGCGGCACGGGCGACGACACGTACTACGTGCGTGAAACCGGCGACGTGGTGACTGAAGGAGCGGGCGCGGGTACCGACACGGTGATCTCGTTCCTGGCTTCCTACACCCTGGGTGCCAACGTCGAGAACCTGGTCTTGGACGACTCGCTCGCTACGATCCTCAGCGGTACGGGTAACGGCCTGGCCAACATGATCACCGGCAACAGCTATAACGACACGATCGCGGGTGCCGCGGGCGTCGATACGATGGCTGGCCTGGGTGGCGCTGATACGTTCGTGTTCACCGGCACCAACGTGCTGACGACCCCCATTGCGATCGCTACCTCGACCGTGACAGATGTCATCGCGAACGGCTCTTCTGCCGACTTCGTGACGGCGTCCGACAAGCTGGACTTCGCCGTGGCTGGTTCGGCAACGAACTTCACCGCAAACGCGAGTGCCTCGGCGACGTTCTCGGCCATGCTGACGGCCGCTGACGCCGCGCTCAACGGCACAGTTCAGTACTACTTCGGTTTTGTGGGCTCGGACGGTTACTTGGTGCACTCGACCGACGGCACCACGGCTGATGCAGTGATCCAACTGACCGGCGTGACTGCCATCGTCTTCGCCGACATCGTCTAAACCAAGATTTGCCACGGTCATCCGTGGCAACCCCTGGTCCCAAGCCGCCCTTTCGAGGGCGGCTTTTTTTTGTGAACGCTTCGATAAAATCGGTCTTTCTTCCCCAGGGTCAGCATGAACGCACCTCCTTCCCCCGCCGCCTTGCCTGAGCAACCCAGCATCCTGTTTGCCTGCGCCAGCAACATCCTCGATATCACCAGCGGCGCGGCGCTGTCCATGCGCACCCTGCTGGGCGCGTTGGCGGGGCGGGGCTTTCGCGCCGTCGCCTTGCAGGCCACCATCTTCGATTCGCCGCAGGGCGGCGAGCATGTCATCAAGGCCGGCGAGGACCACAAGGACAAGCACATGCTCCGCACCATCGTCTTTGGCGTGGAGCACCTCATCGTGCGGACCGACCAGACATCGCGTCCCTTGATGACCTGCAAGGAGCAGGAAGTCTTCTTGCAGCGGTTTCGCCATGAACTGCAGACGCGCCGCCCCGACATGATCATCCTCTGGGGCGGGATGCTGCTGGAGATGACGATGATGCGGGAGGCGCGCGAGGCGGGTATCCCGGTCGTGTTCTACCTCGTCAACGGCGGCTACAAGGACGCCGCCACCTTCAAGTACGTTTCGGTGATCGTCACCGACACCGAAGCCACGGCGCAACTGTTCAAGGAGCGCCTGAACCTCACCTGCCACCCGATCGGCAAGTTCATCGACCTGAACCTGATCAAGGCACCGCAGCGCAAGCCTGAATTCATCACTTTCATCAACCCCAGCTTCGAAAAGGGCGTGAATGTGTTCCTTCCCCTGGCCCGAATGGCCCTGACGGAAGTGCCGGAGGCCAAATTCCTGGTCGTGCAAAGCCGTGGCAGGTGGGGTGTCGCGCTCAAAGTCCTGGGCTATACCCCCGAGGATTTCCCGAACGTCAAGGTGATCGGCCACCAGAAGGACATGCGCGCCGTTTACGCTGCAACCCGCGCGTTGCTGCTGCCCTCGACTTGGCACGAAAGCGGGGCCCGTGTGATCCCCGAGGCGCTGCTCAACGGCATTCCCGTGATCGCCAGCAACAGCGGTGGCTCGGCCGAGCTGGTCGGAAAGGGGGGCAAGGTGTTCGACTTCCCCGAAGACGTCAAGACCAAGCGCGACACGCGAGCACCCGATGACGTCGTCCGCCCTTGGGTGGAAGAGGTGCGCAAGATCGTGCGCGACCAAACCTATTACGAAGAGCTCGTCGCCGCCGCCGACAAGGAAGCGCTCAAGCATGACCTGCAGGCCAACACGACGCGCTTCATCGCGGCCGTTTCACCGCATGTGCTGGCCAGCCACAACATCAAGGCAGCGAGTTCGACCGGTGGCGCCGGAGAAAGCGTGCTGGCCGTGGCGCTGAAGAAGAAAAAGGCCAGCCAGGCGCGCCGGGTTCACGCCTCCGGAAAGAAGCGGGCGTAGTGACCCAGGTTTTCGTCCATGCAGGGCTTCCACGGACCGCGACAACGGTCCTGCAAAAGGAAGTTTTCCCGCGCATGGAGAAGCTTCACTACATCGGCAAGAATGCGGACAACCAGCCGCTCGCGGGGAAATTCGATCCCAGGAAGGTCCTGGCGGACGCATGCGACCGGCACCTTGCAGGCGACCCGGCCGGGATACAGACCGTGCGTGCGTTGCTCCCGTCGATGCTGAAGGTGCTGAAGAACCAGAACCGGGACCAGGGCGGCGAGCGGCGTGAGTTGGCCGCCCTCTGGGCTGGTTGTGTCCAGATGGCCGCGGAGCGGCTGGGGCCCCTGCCCGTGCTCTATTCGGATGAATCGTTGACGGAAAGCATGTCCGGCCTGCGGGGTGAATTGGCGTTCGGCGACGACGTCGCGCTCGAACAGCTTCACGACGTCGGCTTCCTGGAACACGCATCGCTGAGCGTGGTCCTGCGGGAGCCCGCGGAGTTCCTGCAAGCCTCGTACTACAAGGCGATGGAATTCCAGCAGGGTTATGGCGGCGCGCCGTTCTCGTTCGATGAATATATCCGCCGCCAGCTCGCCATCTACGAACGCAAGCCGAGCGCATCCCGCATTTTCCTGGGCATGCATCGCGCCGCTTCGGCGCACTTCAGGAGCTTGTGCCCGGCCACGGTGTTGACGACGTACCGGGAGCTTGCAGGTTCCGCGCATGCACTGGATACATTGCTGGGCATCGAAACCGGCGAGGTGCCGGTGTGCCTGGCCGACTTGCCGCGCGACAACCAGTCCTGGCGGCAGCCCAAGACCAACGACTTCATTCTTCAAGCCGACGGTGTCGCCCCCGGCATGACCATTCAACAGTATGCGGGCACGTTTGCGGATGTATTGGCGCGCCGCGGTTTGGACCGGATGTTTGCCGCAGACGCGCAATGACAAGAATATTCATTCACGCAGGAGCGCCGCGGACCGGCACCACGATCTTGCAAAAGGCGGTGTTCCCGAATCTGCGGAACGTCCACTATCTCGGAAAGAACGCCGACAACTCGTTCATCCCAGGCGAGTTCAAGCCGCATCAAATGATCATGGATGCGAGCAAGCGCTACCACGCGGGAGACCCGCAGGCGATGGGATCCCTGCGCATGGTCATGCCTTCGCTCATCATGTTGCTGAAGGCCTATAGCCAGGACCCGGCGACGGATGGCAGCAAGGCGCGCATGAATATCGCGCGCTTGGCGGCTCGATGTCTTGAGGCCACGGCCAATGCCCTGGGCGACAAGCCGGTGCTGTACTCGGACGAGTCGCTGGTGGAAAGCGTTTCGGGACTGGTGGCCAATCCAAGGCGCGGCGACGACGTTCCGCTGGAGCAGTGGCACGCCATGGGGTTCCTGGAATCTGTTTCACTGAGCATCGTCTTGCGCGACCCGTTGGGGTTCCTGAGGGCCTCGTACTACAAGGCGATGGAGTTTCGTCATCGTCGCGCCGTTGAACCCTTGTCGTTCGACGAGTACATCGTCACGCAGATGGAAATCTACGAGCGCAAGCCAAGCGCCTCCCGGATTTTCCTGTGCATGCATGAGACGGTGCGGCGTCACTTTCAGGCGCTGTGCCCCGGAGCTGTGGTAACCCACTATCGTGATTTGGTGGAGTCGGCCCATGTCGTCGACTCGCTGCTGGGCTTGAAAACGGGGGAGATTCCGGCCAGCCTGCGGGTGCTCCCGCGCGAGAACACTTCGTGGCGAGACCCGGGCGTCAACGCATCCATCCTCGGCGCCAATGGCGTGCCTGCGAAGCTCACGATCGAGCAATATGCGGGAACCTTTCCGGAAACATTGCAGCGTCACGGACTGGACGCGCTCTTTGCCAAGGAAGCCGACGGTGCGTCGCCGGCCCAGGCAAAGCCTGTGAACGAGGAGCCGACATGAACATCACCGAAGGCATCTGGCGCAACAGCCACGGATTCCCCGACAGGGTGGCAGTGATCTACGACGGCCGACCCATGAGCTACGGTGTGCTGTGCGGGATAGCGGACCTCGGCTCCGCCAAGCTGGCCCGGGCGGGCGTGCGGCGCGGCGACGTGGTCGCGATTTCGGTGAAAAGCCCGTTGGCCTATCTGCTCATGATCCTGGCCATCGCCCGCATGGGCGCCGTGGCGACGCCCTTCAAGACCGACCGGCCCGAGCCGATGAAGCAGACCCTGTTGGCTCGCAACGGCATACGGTGGGTGATCCAGGACCACGGCGATGCCTGGCGCACCGACGTCCTTGAATCGAATGCCTATCTGGACGTGAACGAGCTCTTGAAGCGCTCGGCGCAGGACCATGATCTGTCCCCCGCGCCGGTGCCGCAGGATGTGGACAACGAGCCCTGGCTGATCACCTTGTCATCGGGAACCACGGGTGTCCCCAAGAGCATTCCCCAGACGCACGAGCGCGCGATCGTGTCCCACGGCCTCGGGCGGGCCATGAATGATGGCGAGCAGCGGGTGCTGGTACTGGCCGATCTCTCGATTTCGATGGGCATCGGCAACGCAATGAGGCCATTGTTGTCCGGCTCCGGCATCGTGCTCACCAGCTCGGTGAAGCTCGGGCATGTTTTCGACGTCATACAACGGGATCAGCCCACGCGGGTGGTGACGACCACCGGTGTGGCGGCAGAACTGGTGACGCATGCGGCCCAGGCTTTGCCGCAAAGCCTGGCCATGTGTTCGAGCGTGCAGGTGATTACGGTGGCAGGCGCGAGCGTCTCGCCGTCATTGCGCAAGGGCATCGTCACACGCATATGCCCGCGCATCGAGATCAACTACGGCTCGTCCGAGGCCGGACCGCTTGCACTGGCCAACAACGAAACATTGTCGGTTCGGCCCGAGTCGGCGGGCCGGGTTCACATGTGGGTCCAGGCCGAGGCGGTGGACGAGCAAGACCAGCCGTTGCCGGCGGGACAGGCCGGCGTCCTGAGATTCAAATGCCCGACCCTGGTGGCGGGCTACCTCCAGGACGACGAGGCCAATGCGCGAATGTTTCGCAACGGCTGGAATTACTCCGGCGACCTGGGGTCTGTCGACAGCGCCGGCTACCTGACACTCGCGGGGCGGGTGGACCACCTGATCAACATCGGCGGGCGAAAGATCGATCCCGTGCAGATCGAGCAGGTCATCAATTCGCACCCGGCAGTGCTCGAATCGGTTGTAGTTGCATTGCAGGCGGAAGGCTCGCTCTTGCGGATGCTGGTGGCGGTCGTGGTAGCGACCGCGCCCGTTGAAAAGGACGAGCTGCAAAAGCTGTGCCGCGAGCGGCTGGGCACTTCGCTCGTACCCGGGCAAATGATCTTCGCCCCCACCTTGCCCAAGAACACCGGCGGCAAGGTGATGCGGTCCGAGATGGCCGCGCAGCTTCGTATCAAATTTGAAAAAGATGCTCAAACCTGAACGTTCCTGGGCCTGTGGCCCGAAATGGCGGCACTGGATCGCGGCGCTCGCCATGGGCCTGCTGCTGCCCGTTGCCGCCCTGGCACAGCTTGCCGGCCGCATCGTCGTGCCCAATGCGGCCGGCGGTACCCTGGACGGTGTAGCACGCCTGCTGGCCCGCTACATGTTCGAGGGCCAGGGGACTTCGGTGATGGTGGAGAACCGGCCGGGCGGGGACGGCACGGTGGCTACGCACTATGTCCTGCGCCTGCCCGCCGACGGGCGCACGCTGCTGCTCGTGTCGACCTCGTTCGCGGTGAGTTCCACCACCCACGCGCTGGACTTCGATATCCAGCGGGACCTGCAGCCGGTGATCAAGATTGCCAGCGGCGAAATCTTCCTGGTCGCCAATGCCGCGCTGGACGCGCGGACACCCGACGACTTGAAGCGCCTGGCGCAGCTGCGCCCCGGCGGCTTGAACTGCGCCGCCTTGCCCGGGCAGACGACATTGGCTTGTGAGCGTCTGGGCCTGCTGCTCGGCGGGGGAATGGTCACGATCCCGTTCCAGAGCGTCGCGCCCGCGATCAACGCCCTGGTCGCCGGGCATGTGGATGTGATGTTCACGCCGCGCGCAGCGGCGCCCCCGCTGGTCGCTTCGCAGCAGATACGCATCCTCGCCTCCACCACGTCCGGCCCACCGGCGCCGCCCTACCAGAACTTGCCGCTGCTGAAGGATCTCTGGCCCAACATGCGCATGTCGACATCGGCCAGCGTCTACGTGATTGCGGGTGCACCCGCGACGGCGGTAGCCTCCCTCAATCGCGAGCTCAACCGGGTGCTGGCCCTGCCGGAAGTGCGCGCTACATTGCAGGATCAGGGCTACGCCATCGTCGGCGGCTCGCCGGAGGTGCTGGCTGCGAGCCTGGCGGACGAAATCGGCTACTACCGCCAAGTCGTCCAGGACCTTAAACTGAAGCCAGAGGCCCTGCGTTGAATGCGCAAGGCCGGCAATCCATGACCCAACCCACCCCTGAATTGATGTCCCGCCCCTGCGGCGACATTCCCGAATTCCTGCGCTTCGTGCAGCAGGACTACCGCAAGCAGGCGCTGCTGGAGCAGACCGGCGGCGGCGACGCTTTTGTCGAAGCGGCGGGCCGGGTGGTCCGCAAGAACGTGCTGCAGGCCCTGCCTTACGCGTCGCCGAGCAGCAGGTACGTCCAGGAGCTGCGGCGCAACGGCATTGCCGATGAGGTGCTGGATCGCGCTCTGGCCCGCGCCTGGCTCGACGCTTCCGATGAATTCCTGCTGCCGCGCCCGCGCAAGCGCGATCGGTTCTACGGCACGGTGGCGCTCCTGGGCTATTCCATCGTGATCGTGGTGGCGGGCCTCATCAGCATGGTGATGTACCTGAGGCACGCGCACCCGGACTGGGCTGAAATGCTGTTGGCCGTACCGCCGCTGCTGGCGATCTGCGGCCTGCCGATCGTCCTGGTCCTGTTCCTGGCGCTGCGAAAGCTGGTGCACGGCGGGTAAGCGAAAGAGGAACCCATGAAACTCACGGTGGTTGGAACAGGTTATGTGGGGCTGGTCACCGGCGCGTGCCTGGCCGAGGTGGGCAACGACGTGCTCTGCCTGGACCTGGACGCGGCCAAGATCGCCACGCTGGAAGCGGGCGGCATCCCGATCTACGAGCCAGGCCTGCAGGAGATGGTGCAACGCAATGTCGCGGCGGGGCGCTTGTCGTTCACCACCGACGTCGCCCGGGCCGTGAATTTCGGCGAGGTGCAGTTCATCGCCGTCGGCACTCCGCCCGAGGAGGATGGCTCGGCCGACTTGAGCCATGTGCTGGCGGCCGCGCAGAGCATCGGTGAGCACATGACCGGCTTCAGGCTGGTGGTGGACAAGTCCACCGTCCCAGTCGGCACGGCCGACAAGGTGCGCGAGACCATCGACGATGCGCTGCGGGCACGCGGCACGAAGCACGAGTTCGCGGTGGCCTCGAATCCGGAATTCCTGAAGGAGGGCGCCGCCGTCGAGGACTTCATGAAGCCCGACCGGATCGTCATCGGCACCGATTCGGATCGCGCGACGCAGATCCTGCGCGAGCTCTACGCGCCGTTCCAGCGCAATCACGAGCGCCTGGTCCTGATGGACATCCGCTCGGCCGAACTCACCAAGTACGCCGCCAACGCGATGCTCGCGACCCGCATCTCGTTCATGAACGAGATGGCGAACCTCGCGGAGCGGCTGGGCGCCGACATCGAGCAGGTGCGAAAGGGCATCGGCGCCGATCCCCGCATCGGCTATCACTTTCTCTATGCCGGCTGCGGCTATGGCGGCTCGTGTTTTCCGAAGGACGTGCGCGCGCTGCGCCACACGGCACAGGAAAGCGATGTCCCGCTGCGGGTGCTCGAAGCCGTGGACCTGGCCAACGCGGCGCAAAAGCAGGTGCTTGTCAACAAGCTCGTCGCCCGGCTCGGCAACGATCTCGCGGGCATGCGGCTGGCCATGTGGGGCCTGGCCTTCAAGCCCGGGACCGATGACATGCGCGAAGCGCCCGCCAGCGAGGTGCTGGAAGCGTTGTGGTCGCGCGGGGCCAGCGTGGTCGCGCACGACCCGTCGGCCATGGCCGAGGCGCGCCGCGTGCATGGGGTGCGGGCCGACTTCACGCTGGTGGACGATCCCATGGCGGCGCTGGAAGACGCCGACGCGCTGCTGATCCTGACCGAGTGGAAGGTATTCCGCAGCCCGAACTTCGAGGCGATGAAGCGCTCGCTGAAGCAGCCCCTGGTGTTCGACGGGCGCAACTTGTTCGAGCCGCAGAAGATGCGCGAGCTGGGCTTCGAATACTTCCCGATCGGGCGCGGCGGCGTATGAAAATCCTGGTGACGGGCTGCGCCGGTTTCATCGGCATGCACACGGCGCTGCGCCTGCTCGAGCGCGGCGACAAGGTGGTCGGCCTGGACAACCTGAACGACTACTACGACGTGTCGCTCAAGCAGGCGCGGCTGGATCGCCTCAAGGCGTTCGGCGGCTTTCGCTTCGAAAAGCTGGACATCGCCGACCGTCCGGCATTGCAGGACTGGTGGGCGCGCGAGCAGCCACTGCGGGTGGTCCACCTGGCCGCCCAGGCCGGCGTGCGCCATTCGCTGACCCATCCCGAGGCCTACGTCGACGCGAACCTCGGCGGCTTCGGCAATGTGCTGGAGGGTTGCCGGCGCCACGCGGTGGAGCACCTGGTCTACGCCAGTTCCTCCAGCGTCTATGGCGGCAACGCGCGCCTGCCGTTTACCGAGCACGATGGCGTGGACCACCCGGTCAGCCTGTATGCGGCCACCAAGAAGGCCAACGAGCTGATGGCGCACGCTTATGCGCATCTGTACCGGCTGCCGGTGACCGGCCTGCGCTTCTTCACCGTGTACGGCCCATGGGGCCGGCCCGACATGGCGCTGTTTCTGTTCACCCGCGCCATCCTGGCCGGCGATGCGATCGACATCTTCAACAACGGCGAGATGGTGCGCGACTTCACCTATGTCGACGACATCGTCCAGGGCGTGGTGCGGGTGCTGGACAAGCCCGCGCAACCCGACGCGGCGTTCGATCCCCTGCGGCCCGACCCTGCCACCAGCACCGCGCCGTACCGGGTGTTCAACATCGGCAATCACCAGCCGACTCCGCTCATGGACTATGTGAGCGCGCTCGAGCGGGCCTTGGGCCGCGAAGCCCGCAAGAATTACCTGCCGATGCAGCCTGGCGACGTGCCCGCGACCTTCGCCGACGTGCGAGCGCTGAACGATTGGGTGGGTTTCCGTCCCGACACGCCGGTGGCCGAGGGCGTGCGCCGCTTCGTCGACTGGTACCGCGGCTACTACGGCAAGTAGCGCGGACCATGCAACTGGACCTGAACGGCCTGGAGACGCTGTGCAGCATTGCGGAAGCGGCCGGCCGCGAAATCATGGACGTGTATGCCGGCGATTTCACCGCATGGAGCAAGCCCGATGCCTCGCCGCTGACCGAGGCCGACCTGCGCGCCGACGCCGTCATCCGCAAGGGGCTGGAGCGGGCCTTTCCGGGCGTGTTCATTCTTTCGGAAGAGTCGGCATCGCCCGGCGTGGCCGAGGCCGACGTGTTCTTCCTGGTCGATCCGCTCGACGGCACCAAGGAATTCCTGAAGCGCAACGACGAATTCACGGTCAACATCGCGCTCATCCGTGCCGGCGAGCCGGTAGCGGGCGTGGTACTGGCGCCGGCGCTCGGCCAGCTGTATTTCGCGGCGCAGGGGGTGGGCGCCTGGAAGCGCACGGCGGCGGGAACGCAGGCGCTGAAGGCGGCGCAGCGCGCTTCCGGCGGGCGGTTGCGGGTCATGGGCAGCCGGTCGCACGGCAGCGACGCGCTGACCCGCTGGCTGCAGCGGCTGCCATGCGAATACAGCTTTGTTGCGGCTGGAAGCTCCCTGAAGTTCTGCCGGATCGCCGAAGGCGAGGCCGACGTCTATCCGCGCCATGGGCCGACCTGCCAATGGGACACGGCCGCCGCGCAGGCGGTGCTGGAACAGGCCGGGGGCGCCGTGCTGGACGCCGCCGGCCGGCCGCTGCGTTACGGGCTGGGCCGGCCGGTGCTCAATCCGCACTTCGTGGCGGTTGCCGATCCCGCGGCTGCGCTTCCGGCCCTGGAGGCTGCTGAGCCGGGGTAACACGCTCTTTTTTTCCGTGAGTTTCGTAAAATTCATATAGGAGTGTAGAATCTCCTATATGAATAGCTCCTTGCGGATCGCCCTCAATATTTCTCCGGAGCAGAACGAACGGTTGCGGGCCTTGCAAATCTCCTTCGCCCAGGTCTGTAACGCACTCGCTCCGCTGGTCCAGCAACATCGATGCTGGAACCGGGTCACGCTGCACCATCTGGCCTACAAATCCCTGCGCGAGCAATTCCCGGCAGTGGGCTCGCAGATGATCTGCAATGCGATTTATTCGGTTTCGCGCACCAGCCGGATCGTGTTCCAGCACCCCCAGAGTCCTTATCATCACGCCAAGCTGGAAGGCGCCAAATTGCCATTGCTGCGCTTCGCCGACAACAGTCCCGTCTATTTCGACCGGCACACGTTGAGCCTCAAGGCCGGTGTGTTGTCGATCTACACCTTGGGAGGCCGCATGCTGTATGAAATACGTTTGGCAAAAAAGGACGAAGTGCGCTTCCACGAGCACAAGCTGCGCGAGATCGTCCTGTTGCGCCGGCCCGACCAGGTGTTCGAGCTGCTGTTCAGTTTCAATGAAGCGCAAGAGGACGTGGCCGCCGTCAAGGCCGCCGACTTGCCGCGCCACCGGGGCGACATCCCCACCTATGTTCAGCTGGAGGCTGGCGCATGAAATCTCCCCAATCTTCCGAACTCGCCCAGGCCGTGGCCTTGCTGCGGCCTTATTTCAAGCGGGCCTTCTGGTACAGCCTGGTGGCGAGCCTGCTGGTGCTCGCGCCCACCGGCTTCATGCTGGAGGTCTACGACCGTGTGGTCACCAGCCGCAGCCATTTCACCTTGTTCATGCTGCTGCTGCTGGTGCTGGGCGCCTATGCCGTGATGGAGCTGCTGGAGTGGGCTCGCTCGCACATCCTGCACGCGGCCGGGCTGGAACTGGACCGGCAGCTGGGCGACCGCATCTTTTCCGCCATGTTCACAGCCAACTTGCGCCGCCAGCAGGGTGGCACGCCGCAGGCCATGAACGACTTCCGCACGCTGCGCGATTTCCTGTACTCGCCGGTGGTGCTCGCGCTGATGGAAGCGCCCGTCGCGCTGGTGTTCCTGGTGCTGCTGTTCGCGATCAGCCCGGTGCTCGGCTGGGTGGCAGTGGTCGGCGCCATCGTCCAGACTTTCGTCGGCCTGCTCAACGAACGTTCCACGCAGCCGCCCCTGGTGGCCGCCAACCGCAGCGCCATCGGCGCCCAGGTGTACGCCGACGGCACGCTGCGCAACGCGCAGGTGATCGAGTCGATGGGCATGCAGCGCGACATCCACCGCCGCTGGATGGACAAGCAGCGCGAATTCCTGCGGCTGCAGGCCCTGGCCTCGGACCGCGCCGGCGGCTACCAGGCCGTTACCAAGTTCCTGCAGACCACGATGAGCTCGGGGCTGCTGGGCCTGGCGGCCTGGCTGCTGCTGCACAACCAATTGAACGGCGGTGGCTCGATGATGATCATCGCGTCGCTGCTCGGCGCGCGCGTTCTCCAGCCGCTGGTGATGATCGTCGCACAGTGGCGCGGCGCCGTGGCGGTGCGTGACGCGTGGTCCCGGCTCGACCAGCTGCTGGCTGCGGTGCCCGCCGGCGCCAAGTCCATGCCGTTGCCGGCACCCAAGGGCTTCGTACAAGCCGAGAACGTGGTCGCCGCCGCTCCCGGCAGCGGCTCGGCCATCCTGCGGGGCGTCGCCTTCGGGCTGCAGCCGGGCGAGGTGCTCGCTGTGGTCGGGCCTTCCGCTTCCGGCAAGACCACCTTGGCGCGCGTGCTCACCGGCCTGTGGCCGGCCGCCAGCGGCAAGGTGCGGCTGGATGGGGCGGACGTCTTCGCCTGGGACAAGGCCGAGCTCGGCCCCAACGTGGGCTACCTGCCCCAGGACGTCGAGCTGTTCGACGGCACGCTGGCGGAAAACATCGCCCGCTTCGGCGAAGTGGAAACCGCGAAGGTGCACGCCGCGGCCCAGGCCGTGGGCCTGCATGAATTCATCCTGGCGCTGCCGCAGGGCTACGACAGCCCCGTGGGCCGCGAAGGCGCGATGCTCTCGGGCGGCCAGCGCCAGCGCGTCGGACTGGCCCGCGCGATCTACGGCGACCCGGTGTTCGTGGTGCTGGACGAACCCAATTCGAGCCTGGACGACGCCGGTGATGCCGCGCTCGCCGCCGCCGTGCAGCAGCTCAAGGCGCGCGGCACCACCTTCATCGTGATGACGCACCGCACCAGCATCCTGGCGGTGGCGGACAAGATGCTGGTGCTGCGCGACGGGCAGGTGCAGGCGTTCGGCCCGCGCGACGAGGTGCTGGCCGCGCTGGCCAAGGCCATGGCGCAGGCTCAGCAAACGGCGCAGCAGCGCCAGGCCGCGGCGGGCTCGCAAGCGGTTGCCACGACCTGACAAAAATTCGGTACAACGATGAATACACCTGACTTCTTCAAGCGCAGCGAATTGACGGCCGCGCTCTGGGCGTTCCGGCGCGAGTTCCTGCTCGTCGGCCTCTTCAGCATGGTGGCCAACCTGCTGATGCTGGCGCCCACCATCTACATGATGCAGATCTTCGACCGCGTCATGCGCAGCCAGAGTGAGCTCACCTTGCTGGCCGTGTCGATGATCACGCTGTTCCTGTTCGGCGTGATGGCGTTTTCCGAATGGCTGCGATCACGCGTCCTGGTGCGCGCCGGCATGCGGTTCGACGAGCACCTGAGCACGCGCGTCTTCAACGCCAGCTTCGAGTCCTACCTGAGCCAGTCCAGCGCCAGCCCGTCCCGGGCGTTCGGCGACCTGATCACGCTGCGGCAGTTCATCACCGGCACCGGCATCTTCGCGTTCTTCGACGCGCCCTGGGCGCCGATCTACATCGCGGTGACCTTCTTCCTGCACCCGTTGCTGGGCGTGGTCGCGCTGGTATTCGCTATCTTCCAGGGCAGCCTTGCCTGGTTCGGCCACCGCCAGACGGTCGAGCCTTCGGAAGACGCGGCCCGGGCCAACAGCGACGTCAACGCCTACCTGCAAAGCAAACTGCGCAATTCCGAGGTGATCGAATCGATGGGCATGCTGGGCAGCCTGCGCAAGCGCTGGCGCGTCTGGCAGGGCGTGTACCTGATCCAGAGCCTGCATGCCCACCACGTCAGCAGCCGCGTGATGGCCTGGAGCAAGTTCATCCGCTACAGCCAGCAGTCGCTGTCGCTGGCCACCGGCGCGCTGCTGGTGATCGAAGGCGAGTTGAGTCCCGGCGCGATGATCGCCGCCAACCTGTTGATGAACCGCGCCCTGGCGCCGATCGACCAGCTCGTCACCGTGTGGCGCAGCTACATCGTGACCCGCGCCGCGTTCGAGCGTCTGGAGCACCTGCTGGCCGAGTATCCCGAGCGCGATCCCAACCTGAGCCGGGTCGCGCCTCACGGCGAGATGACGCTGCGCGACGTCGTCGCCAGCGCCCCCGGCCGCGCCGAGCCCATCCTCAAGGGCGTGAGCTTCTCGGCGCAGGCCGGCACCGTCACCGCCATCATGGGCCCGTCCGGTTCGGGCAAATCGACCTTGGCGCGCGTGATGGTGGGCATCTGGCCCGACGTGTCCGGCGAAGTCCTGATCGACGGCCTGCCGATCGCCGGATGGAACCGCATGGAACTCGGCCCGCACCTGGGCTACCTGCCGCAGGACATCGAGCTGTTCGAAGGCACGATCGGTGAGAACATCGCGCGGTTCGGCGAGATCGACTCCGAGAAGGTGATCGCCGCCGCGCGCAGCGCCGGCCTGCACGAGATGATCCTGCGCTTCCCGAAAGGCTACGACACGCCGATCGGCGAGGCCGGCAACCTGCTGTCGGGCGGCCAGCGCCAGCGCATCGGCCTGGCGCGTGCCGTCTATGGCGACCCGGCCCTGCTGGTGCTGGACGAGCCCAACGCCAACCTGGACGACGCCGGCGAAGCGGCACTGGTCAAGACCGTGCAGCAACTCAAGGCCCTGGGCAAGACGGTATTCCTGATTACGCATCGCGCCGGCGCCATCGCAGTGGCCGACCGGATATTGCTGCTGCAAGACGGGCGCATCAAGGCCGACGGCCCGCGCGAGTCCGTGCTGGCCAGCCTTCGCCCCGCCCCCGCCCGCAAAGAACCGCCGAACCCCGCGCTGGGTCCGGCCCAGCCGGCGTGACCGGCGCATCCCCCACCCGAATATTTACCGATTGAGTCTGTCATGGCCAAACCCGAACTCCTCAAACTGCTTTCCTCCAAACTTCTGCCGCCGGCACCGGCACCCGCGCAGGTTGCGCCCGATCCCGACATGGCCGCGGCCAACGAGTCGAGCCGCGCCGCGCGCATCGGCCTGTGGGCCCTGGGCCTCGGCCTGGGCGGCTTCGTGCTGTGGGCGTCGTTCGCGCCGCTGGACGAGGGCGTTCCCAGCCAGGGGCAAGTGGCGATCGACACCAAGCGCAAGGCGGTGCAGCACCCCACCGGCGGCATCGTCAAGGAAGTGCTGGTGCGCGAAGGCGACCGCGTCAAGGAAGGCCAGCTGCTGATCAAGCTCGACGAGGCCGCCGCGCGCGCCAACTTCGAGGCGATCCGCCAGCACTACCTGGGCCTGCGCGCCGCGCAGGGGCGGCTGGTTGCCGAGCAAACGGGCGCCAACGCGATCGCATTCCATCCCGATTTGCAGAGCGCCAGCAAGGACCCGCTGATCCAGAGCCAGATCCTGACGCAGGACCAGCTGTTCCGTTCGCGCAAGTCGTCGCTGCAGGCCGACCTGCAGGGCCTGCAGGAGAGCATCGCGGGCCAGCAGGGCCTGATCCAGGCCTACCAGGGAATGATGACCAATCGCCGCGAACAGATGAAGCTGGTGAACGACGAATTGGCCAGCACGCGGGAACTGGTGCGCGAGGGCTATGCGCCGCGCAACCGCCAGCTCGAACTCGAGCGGATGATGGCGGAAAGCAATGGCTCCGTCGCCGAGCTGCTGGGCAACATCACGCGCGCCCAGCGCAGCGTCGGCGAGCTGCGGCAGAAGATGATCTCCCTGCAGCAGGCCTATCGCAAGGACGTGGAAACCCAGTTGGCCGACACCACCCGTGACGTGCAGTCGGACGAGGGCAAGTTTCGTGCGTACGCGGACGACCTGGGCCGCATCGACATCAAGTCACCCGCCACCGGCCAAGTGGTGGGCCTGACGGTGCAGACCGTGGGCGGGGTGATCCAGACCGGCCAGAAGCTGATGGACATCGTGCCGGACAACGAACTGCTGATGCTGGAAACCAAGGTGCCGCCGAACCTGATCGACCGCATCCATCCCGACTTGCCGGTGGACGTGCGCTTCAACAACTTCTCCAACTCGCCGCAGCTGGTGGTCGATGGGAAGATCGTTTCCATTTCGGGCGATTTGCTGACAGAGCCGCAAACCAACGCCCAGTACTATCTGGCCCGCGTCCAGGTGACCCCCGAAGGCTACAAGAGGCTGGGCAAGCGGGTGCTGCAGCCGGGCATGCCGGTCGAAGTCGTGCTCAAGACCGGCGAGCGCTCGTTGCTGTCTTACCTGCTGCACCCGCTGACCAAGCGGCTCGCGGCCGCCATGAAAGAGGAATGATCCGATGAATTCATCGAAATCCGCGCGCCCCCGGCGCCTGCGTCTCGTGCGCGTTGCGACGGCTTGCATGATCGCGGCTGGTTCGATTCTCGCAATCGCCCCGGCCTGGGCCCAGACGGCGGCGCCCGCCACGACTGCCGCGGCGATCGCGGCGGCCGGGCCGCTGACGCTGTCGCAGGCCTACCAGGCAGCGCTGGAGCAGGACGCGGTGATCCGCACCGCCCGGGCCGCCGCCGACGCACGCCGCGAACGGCTGCCGCAAGCCCTGTCCCAATTGCTGCCCAACGTTTCGGCTAGCGTATCGCGCAACAAAAACCACCTGTTCAGCACCACGCCGGGATTCGCCGGGCCGGTGAACGGGGACGAGCACTACAACAGCAGCAGCAAGTCGCTGACCATCCGCCAGCCGATCTTCCGTCCCTACCAGATCGCCGACTACCAGCAGGCCAAGGCGCAGGTGGCCGACGCCAACGCGGTGCTGGAGAAGGAAACCCAGAACGTCGCGGTGCGCGTGGCCGGGGCCTACCTGGAAGGCCTGCTTGCGCAGGACCAGCTCACGCTCGTGATCGCGCAAAAGGCGGCCTACACGACCCAGGTCGATGCCGCGAAGAAGCGATTCTCCGGCGGGGCTGGCGTGCGCACCGACATCGACGAGGCCCAGGCAAGGCTGGACATGGCGGTGGCGCAGGAACTCGAGGCTCGCCAGAACGTGGAATACACGCGGCGGCAATTGCAGGTGATGGTGAACGTGCCCGTCACGCGCCTGGCGCCGGTCGACGAGACCCGGCTGCAGCTGTCGGGCCCCACGCCCGGCCGGCTGGAAGACTGGACCGACCGCGCCGAGTTGAGCAGCCCGGAACTGATTTCCCTGCGGGCCCAGCGCGAAGCCGCGCGGCGCGAGGTCGACAAGGCCCGCGCGGGGCACCTGCCCACGCTGGACGCGGTCGCCCAATGGTCCATCAGCGACAGCGACAACGTTACCCGCATCAACTCGCGCTACGACAACCGGGCCATCGGCCTGCAGCTGAACGTGCCGATCTTCGCCGGCGGCTACGTCAATTCGCAGACCCGCCAGGCCGTGGCCGACCTCGAGCGCGCGGAACAGGCGCTGGAAGCCACGCGGCGCGACCTCGGAATGCGGGTGGAAAAGGAGTTCCGCGGCATCACCGAAGGCGTGCTCCGGGTGCGCGCGCTGGAGCAGGCGGTGCGGTCGAGCGAAGTCATGGTGCTGTCCAACCGCCGCTCGTTCGAAGGCGGCAATCGCACGCTGGTGGACATCCTCAACGCGGAAGAGCAGCGGGTCAGCGCGCAGCGCGATCTCGCCAACGCGCGCTACACCTACATGATCTCGCGCATCCGCTTGCGCGCGCTGGCCGGCGAGGCCGACAGCGATGCCATCGCCGAAGTGAACGGGTGGCTCAAGCCCTAGCGGCCGCGCGCGGCGATGCAGGAAGTCACCGCCGCTGAACGCAGCACCGCGCCTTACAGCGCCGTCTGCTACATCACGACCACCTTCGCAGGCGGCATCACGCTGCGCGGTTCGGGCACGGTCATCGGCCCCAACGACGTGCTGACGGCCATGCACATGGTGTTCCAGCCGGACTATGGCGGCTGGGCCACCAGCGTGAGCGTCACGCCCGGTGCCGACACTTCGCCCTTCGAGGCGCCTTTCGGCACATTCACCGATGACCACGCGAGCCTGGACGGCCGCACCCCCAGCTGGGACCCCAACGGCGATGGCTTGCTGACCGACGACGAGGCCCAGAACGACCTGGCCGTCATCGGCCTGCACAGCCGGATCGGCGCCGCGTCCGGCTGGTTGCAGGCAGCGCAGCGGCCCGAAGATTTCGCCGGCACCACGGCCGGCTTTCCGGTGCATACGCCGCCCGGCGCCGGCGTCGGCATGATGTCCGAAGCGATCTTCGCCGACGCTTCGGCGCTGTACGGGGTGTACGACGTCGGTTCGTCACTGGGCCCCGGCGGCTCGGGCGGCCCGCTGTTCTACATCTCGAACGGGCAAGCCTTTGTCGCCGGTGTGCTGTCCAGCGGCAACGCCACCGAGTCGACCTATGCAGCCCTGTTCGGCGCGGGCACCTGGGATTGGCTGGCCGGCGTGACCGCGGCCAATGACAGCCTGATGCCGGGCAACCAGCAGTCGGCGATCACTGGCACCGCCGGCGCGGACCTGTTGTTGGGCGACGCGCTGGACAACATCGTCACGGCCGGTGCGGGCGACGACACGCTGACGGGCGCGGGCGGCAACGACACGCTCGACGGCGGCGATGGCCTCGACAGCGCGGGCTACAGCGGTGCGCGCGCCGGATACAGCCTGGGTTTCGCGGACTCGGCCTTCACGATCTCGGACAACACCGGTGGTCGCGACGGCGCCGACAGGTTGCTTTCGATCGAACGCCTGAAGTTCGCCGACGGCGGCCTCGCGCTGGATGTGGGCGGCAACGCAGGCATCGCCGCGAAGATCATCGGCGCGGTCTTTGGTGCCGGCACGGTGAGCGCGCACCCGGACTATGCGGGCATCGGCCTGTGGGACCTGGATCACGGCATGAGCTACGGCGCACTGGTGCAACTGGCGCTGCAGGCGCGGCTGGGCGCCCAGCCGTCCGACGCAGCGGTGGTGGACCTGCTCTATACCAACGTGATCGGTGAGAGCCCGTCAACCAACGCAAGCAACTATTACGTGGGGTTGCTGCAATCGGGCCAGTATTCGCAATCGGCGCTGGGAGTGTTCGCCGCCGAGGCGCAACCCAACGCGGAAAACATCGGCCTTGCGGGGCTGGCCGGCAGCGGCCTGGCCTACGAGCCCCTGGGCTGATCGATCAGGCGTAGACCAGACCGGTCTGGGCCAGGCCGACCAGGTCGACGTGGGCCACGTTGAGCTCATGCTCGGCGGCGTACACGCCCAGGCTGGCCTGGGTCTGCGCGCCGCTTGCCAGTTGGCTGGTGTAGCTCGCGTAGTCGGATGGCGGAGGCGCCGTGCCGGCGACATTGGTGTACAGCAGCGTGACCACGTCGCCGTTGGTATGCGCGGCGCCCAGCCGCGCGTCGATCGCGTACTGCGCCAGGCTGCCGTAGCTCATGCCGCCGTCCAGGAGCGACAGGCCGATACCCGCATAGTCCGGATGCGCGCTCACGGCGCCGGCGCCAAAGACCGCACCGATGACTTTTGCGGTGATGCCCGCGTTGCCCGAAATATCGAATGCCAGCTTGCGGTCGGCGAAGTCCACCCGTTCGACGCTGGTCAGCGTGTCCACGGCGTTTGCGCCGCTGATGTGCACCGCGCCGTCCGACACCGAAATCTGGTAGCCGAAGCGCGCGCCCGTGTAGACCACCTTGTCGATGCCGGCGCCGCCGTCGGCGCTGTTGGTGCCCGCGCCCAGCACGAAGAGGTTGGCCGCGTCGTTGCCGGTCACGCTGTCGTCGTGCGACGTGCCGATGAATTTCTCGATCACGGTGGTGAGTTCGATCGACAGGTTCTTCAATGCCGCCACCGGGCCGTTGCGCCCGAACGAGCTGAAGCCGCCGGGATGCATGTCGACCGTCGAGCCCTCGAATCTCACGCCCGAGAGGTCGAGCGTGTCGTAGCCCGACGCATCGTCGATGATCTTGAGCACGCCGCCGTCGCTGTCGATGTAAGAGTAGGTCGAATCGCCCGCGCCCAGGTTGCCCGAGCCGTAGAGTTTCTTCAGCGTGAGCAGGTCGTACATGCCGTACCAGTCGCGCACCTGGCCTCCCGTCACGTCGCGATAGGACATCACCGTGTAGTTGTAGTTGTCCTCCAGCGTGCCCAGGTAGTTGCCCGGCGCCGGCTGGCTCACCGTGCCGGCGTTGTAGTTGCCGGGGTGCTTCAGGCCCAGCGCGTGCCCGATCTCATGGACCAGGGTGGACCAGGCGTCGCTGCCGCGAACGGGATTGAGGTTGTCCGTGATGTCCTGGTTGATCCAGACATCGCCGCCCAGCCGGGTTCCATCGGGCAGCCAGGTGTAGCCGGCGGAACTGGTCTGGTGGTTGTCGCCGAAGCGGATCTGGCCGTAGCTGCCGGCCGTGTCGTTGACTTCGACGAGGGTGATGCCCAGTTCGGTTTGCAGCTGGCCGAGGATCTGGCGCGCGGCGGTCATCTGCTGCGCCGTGAAGCGGCTGAAGCCCGTGTCGCCGTCAGCGTCGTCGGTGCCGCCGTAGGACGGCTTGACGGTCATGAAGCTGTACGTCACGGTGACCGGCGTCCCCAGGGGGGAGCCGACGTTCCAGCGGAAGTCCAACGCGCCCAGGCCGGTTTGCCCGTCGGCGCCTTGCAGCAAGGCGTCGATGCGGTAGTCGCCGGTGTAGGGGAAGTCGATCTGCGGCTGGCTCGGTGCGTCGGGCAACGAGCCGCTGCCGGCGGCAAGGCCCTTGTTGCTATCCGGATGTTCCGATAGGTACTGCATGGCCGGTCAGTCGAAAAACTCGGCCCCGGCCCAGTGCGGCGCGGCGGCATCCTTGCCCGACAGCGCCGGGGCTTGCTTGAGCTCGCCGAGCGGCCATTGGATCGCCACCCGGGAATCGTTCCACGCCAGCGCGCGTTCGAATTCGGGAGCGTAGTAATCGGTGGTCTTGTACAGAAAATCGGCGCTGTCGGAAAGCACGACGAAGCCGTGCGCGAAGCCCGGCGGAACCCACAATTGACGCTTGTTGTCGGCACTGAGCTCGGCACCCGCCCATTGGCCCAGGCGCGGCGACGAGCGCCTCATGTCGACGGCCACGTCGAACACCTTACCGCTGGTCACGCGCACCAGCTTGCCCTGCGGCTGGCGGATCTGGTAGTGCAGGCCGCGCAGAACCCCGTGGGCCGAGCGCGAGTGATTGTCCTGGACGAACTTCAAGGCCAGGCCGGTCGCCTGTTCGAAGGCGGCCTGGTTGTAGCTTTCCATGAAGAAGCCGCGTTCGTCGCCGAACACCCGCGGTTCGATGACGAGGACCTCGGGCAGCCGGGTGGGTGTGACCTTGAGCGTCACACGGTGCCCCGGGCGATGGCGTTCAGGTAGACGCCGTAGCTGCTCTTGGCCATCGGCTCGGCCAGCGCGAGCAGGCGCTGCAGGTCGATCCAGCCATTGCGCCAGGCGATCTCCTCCGGGCAGGCGACCTTCAGGCCCTGCCGCTGTTCCAGCGTATGAATGAATTGCGTCGCTTCCAGCATGCTTTCGTGCGTTCCCGTATCGAGCCAGGCGAAACCGCGCCCCATGGTCTGGACGTTGAGCTGGCCACGCTCGAGGTAGGCTTGATTCACCGTCGTGATCTCGAGTTCCCCGCGTGCGGAAGCTGTTACACCGGCGGCGATGTCGCAGACCTGGTTGTCGTAAAAGTACAGGCCGGTGACGGCGAAGCGGCTTTGCGGGCGTTGCGGTTTTTCCTCGATCGACAGCGCCTTGCCATCGGCGTCGAATGCCACCACGCCATAGCGCTCCGGGTCCTTGACGTGGTAGGCGAACACGGTGGCGCCGCTGGTCTGGGCGTCGGCTTCGTGCAAAAGCTTGACCAGGTCGTGGCCGTAGAAGATGTTGTCGCCCAGCACCAGCGCGCTCGGCGCGCCGCCGACGAAGTCGCGGCCGATGACGAAAGCCTGGGCGAGGCCCTCCGGGCGCGGCTGCACGGCGTATTCGATCTGCATGCCCCAGGCGCTGCCGTCGCCCAGCAACTGCTCGAACCGGGGCGTGTCCTGCGGCGTGCTGATGACCAGCACCTGCCGGATGCCGGCCAGCATCAGCGTGGCCAGCGGGTAATAAATCATCGGCTTGTCGTAGACCGGCAACAGCTGCTTGGAGATCGCCAGCGTCGCCGGGTGCAGGCGCGTGCCGCTGCCGCCGGCCAGGATGATGCCCTTGCGGGCAGTGGTTTGTTGTTGTTGTTGCATCTGTGTCCAGAGGTGTCTATCGGATGGCGCCCAGGGCCGCCAGTTCGGCCACGACGCTGCGAACGCCGTCCTGCCAGGGCGGCAGTTCCAGGCCGAAGGTGGCGCGCAGCCGGGTGGTGTCGAGCCGCGAATTGCCGGGACGGGCGGCGGCGACCGGATATTGCGCGGCAGGAATGGGATTGACCTGGCCCGCACCGGTTTTCAGGCTCACGCCGCATTCGGCGGCATGGGCGACGGCCAGCCGCGCGTATTCATGCCAGTTGGTTTCGCCGGCCGCCGCGAGGTGGTACGTGCCCGCCAGTTCGGGCCGCAGTCGCGGCAGGATCTGCGCCGTGACGTCGGCGATCAGGGCCGCGCGCGTCGGCGCGCCCCACTGGTCGCACACCACGTTCAGGCTGTCGCGCTGCGCCGCGGCGCGCAGGATCGACTTGAGGAAATTCTGGCCCCAGCTGTCGAACACCCAGCTGGTGCGCAGCACGAGGTGCTGCTTCGCGCCGCGCGTCACGGCGTGTTCACCCGCCAGCTTGCTTTGGCCGTAGACGTTGATGGGAGCCGTCGCGTCCGACTCCGACCAGGGGCGCGTGCCGCTGCCGTCGAACACATAGTCGGTGGAGTAGTGGACCAGCCAGGCACCCAATTTGGCGGCCTGTGCCGCCAGCACTTCGCAGGCCGCAGCGTTGATGGCGAATGCCGCGTCGCGCTCGCTTTCCGCCTTGTCCACGGCCGTGTAGGCGGCGGCATTCACGATGATGTCGGGCGCCACCGCCTGCACCGTGCGCGCCAGTTCGTCAGAGCGGGCGAGGTCACCGCACAGCGGCTTGCTGCCGCGTGTCAACGCGATGACCTCGCCGACCACCGAGAGGCTGCGGCGCAATTGCCAGCCGAGCTGGCCGTTCGAGCCGAGCAGCAGGATCTTCATGCCGCGGTCGCCAGCCCCGTGTACTGCTGGCTCACCCAGTCGCGGTAGCTGCCACTGGTGACCGACTCGACCCAGGCCTGGTTGTCCAGGTACCACTGCACCGTGCCGCGAATTCCTTCTTCGAACCCGACCCGCGGCTGCCAGCCGAGCTCGCCGGCGATCTTGCCGTCGTCGATCGCGTAGCGGCGGTCGTGGCCCGGCCGGTCCTTGACGTGGGTCACCAGCTCGGCATGCGGGGCACCGCCGGGACGCGGCCGCAAACGGTCGAGCGCGCCGCAGATGGCATGCACCACGTCGAGGTTGGCGCGCTCCGAACGGCCGCCGATGTTGTAGCTCTCGCCGGGCCGGCCCGTGGCCAGCACCGCCCGCAGCGCCAGGCAGTGGTCGTCCACATGCAGCCAGTCGCGCACCTGCCGGCCGTCGCCATACACCGGCAGCGGCTTGCCCCGCAGCGCGTTGTGGATGATCAGCGGGATCAGTTTTTCCGGAAATTGGCGCGGCCCGTAATTGTTGGAGCAGTTGGTGGTCAGGGTGGGCAGCCCGAACGTGTGGTGCCAGGCCCGCACGAAGTGGTCCGACGCCGCCTTCGAGGCCGAATAGGGGCTGTTGGGCTCGTAGCGGTGGCTTTCCGAGAACGCTGGCGCATCGGCGGCGAGCGAGCCGAACACTTCGTCGGTGGAGACATGCAGGAAGCGAAAGTCGGCCTGGGCCGGCGCCGGCAGCGCGCGCCAGTACGCGTTCACGGCTTCCAGCAGTTTCAGCGTCCCGACGACGTTGGTCTGGGCGAAGGCCAGCGGGCCGGAGATCGAACGGTCGACGTGGCTCTCGGCCGCGAAGTTCACGATGGCACGGGGGCGATGCTCGGCCAGCAGGCGCTCCACCAGCTGCTGGTCGCCGATATCGCCGCGAACGAACAGGTAGCGCGGGTCCCCGGAAACGGCCTGGAGATTGCCGGGATGGCCGGCATAAGTCAGCAAATCGAGGTTGAGGACGGGCTCGTCCCGGTCCTGCAGCCATCCGAGCACGAACGCCGATCCGATGAAGCCGCATCCGCCCGTCACTAGAATCATGAGTTTTCCCTGTTGGTAAAGCCCTGCTTGGCCCCCCTGATTGTAAGTGCCCCCCCTGCTGGCGCCCCTGCGGCGAGCCCTCGCATCACCGTCTCGGTGGTGAGCCATGACCACGCCGACATGGTCGCGCACTTGCTGGCGCAATTGTGCGACGGCCATGGCGGCTGGATCGAGCACTGCATCGTCACGCACAACCTGGGCGCGCGGCCGCTGCAGCCGCCCGAACAGGGCTGGCCGTTCCGTTTTACCGAACTGTTCAATTCGCAGCCCGCAGGCTTCGGCGCCAACCACAACCGCGCGTTCCAGCACTGCTCGTCCGACTTCTTCTGCGTGCTCAACCCCGACATCGAACTGGCGGGGCCGCAGTTGTGGCAAGCGTTGGTCCAGGAGGCCGCCGCCCCCGGCGCCGGCCTGGCCTACCCCACCCTGCTCAATCCCGACGGCAGCCGCCAGGACAACGAACGCGAGGCGGTGACGCCCGTCGCCCTTTTGCGCCGGCACCTGTTGAAGCAGCCGCAGCGCCGCGTCGATTGGGTCAGCGCCGCGTTCTGGCTGGTACCGGCCGCGGTCTGGCGCCAGCTCGGCGGGTTCGACGAGGGTTTCTTCATGTATTGCGAGGACACGGACTTCTGCCTGAGGCTGCGGCTGGCCGGCTTGTCCCTGCGGCGCGCCGCCGCCGCCGTGGTCCACCAGGCCATGCGCCGCAGCCGCTGGCCGGGGCGCCAGCTGGCGTGGCACCTGTACAGCCTGGGGCGCCTGTGGTCGGGGCCTGTGCTCTGGCGTTACGTCGCCGCCAGCAGCCCCGGCTGAGCTGCCTGCAAAAACCACGACAATTCGCGCCATGCTCTTCTTGCTGTTCCTGTGTTGCGCCAGCGCATTCCTGGCCACGGCCCTGGTGGTCCGTTACGGCCGCGGCCACACGCGCCGCTATGCGTCCACCGCGCCCCAGCGATTTCATTCGGGCCACGTGCCTCGCCTGGGCGGGATCGGCATGCTGGCCGCCTGCACCGTCGGCTGGACCTGGATGGCGCTGTCCCAGCAATTGAGCTTCAACAACCAGATACGCATCGATGCCACCACCGCGGGCTCTCTCTGGCTGGTGGTTTTCGTCGCCGTGGCCGGCGGCGTGTTCGAGGACCTGACGCAGCGCCTGCCGGCGCGCCATCGTCTGCTGCTCACCGTGGCGGCGGCCATCCTGGCGGTCTGGCTGCTCAAGCTGTGGCTGCCGCGGCTGGGCATCGCCGCGATCGACGGCGTGTGGTCGCTCAATCCCTGGTGCGGCGTGGTGCTGGCCGTCATCGCGGTGAGCGGCCTGCCCCACGCCTTCAACCTGATCGACGGCTACAACGGCTTGGCGGGGATCGTCGCCCTGGTGTGCTGCTTCGCACTGGCCTATGTCGCGCTCCAGGTCGGTGACCGGCAACTGGCGGCCATGGTGCTGGTGCTGGCCGGCGCCACTGCCGGCTTCCTGGTCTGGAACTACCCGCGGGGCCTGGTGTTCGCCGGCGACGGCGGCGCCTATCTCTGGGGCGTGGTGATCGCCATCGCCAGCATCCTGCTGGTCATGCGGCATGCCGACGTCTCGCCGTGGTTCCCGGTGCTGCTGCTGATCTACCCGGTCTGGGAAACGATGTTCTCGATCTACCGGAAACTGGTGCGCGGCCAGTCGCCGGGGGTGGCCGATGCCTTGCACTTCCACCAGCTGATCTACCGGCGCATCGTACGCGGCGTGTTCCACGACGACGAGGCGCGCAGGATGCTGATGCGCAACAACCGCACCTCGCCCTACCTCTGGGGCTTCGCGCTGCTGACGGTGCTGCCGGCCGTGATGTTCTGGAACCATACCGGCGCGCTGATGGCTTTCAGCGCGCTGTTCGTCGTGTCCTATGTCTGGGCCTATACCAGCATCGTCCGCTTCAAGGTGCCCAGCTGGCTGCGCCGTTAGGGCACAGCTAGGGCACAATTTGCCGATCACGCCGTCCCCAAGCATGCCCATGACCGACTTCTCCTCCATCGCGCCCCGTGACAAGGCCGAAATCCTGGCGCAGGCGCTGCCGTACATCCGGCAGTTCCACGGCAAGACCATGGTGATCAAGTACGGCGGCAACGCCATGACCGACCCGGAACTGCAGGCCGACTTCGCCGAGGACGTGGTGCTGCTCAAACTGGTGGGCATGAACCCGGTGGTGGTGCACGGCGGCGGGCCGCAGATCGAGGCCGCGCTCAGCCGGCTGGGCAAGAAGGGGCAATTCATCCAGGGCATGCGCGTCACCGACGCCGAGACCATGGAAGTGGTCGAGTGGGTGCTGGCCGGCGAGGTGCAGCAGGACATCGTGGGCCTGATCAACCAGGCCGGCGGCAAGGCCGTGGGCCTGACGGGCCGCGACGGCGGCCTGATCCGCGCGCAGAAACTCAAGATGGTGGATGCCAGCGACCCGACCAAGGAGCACGACATCGGCCAGGTCGGCGACATCGTGTCGATCGACCCCAGCGTCGTCATGGCGCTGCAGGACGACCAGTTCATCCCGGTGATCTCGCCCATCGGGTTTGGCGAGGAAAACGAGAGCTACAACATCAACGCCGATGTCGTGGCCGGCAAATTGGCCACCGTCCTGAAGGCCGAGAAGCTGCTGCTGCTGACCAACACGCCGGGCGTGCTGGACAAGGCCGGCAAGCTGCTCACCAACCTGAGCGCGCGCGAGATCGACGAGCTGTTCGCCGATGGCACGATCTCCGGCGGCATGCTGCCCAAGATCGCCGGCGCGCTCGACGCCGCCAAGAGCGGCGTGAATTCGGTGCACATCGTCGACGGACGCGTGCCCCACGCCCTGCTGCTCGAGATCCTGACCGACCAGGCGTACGGCACGATGATCCGTTCCCACTAGGGTTCACATGCGCCTGCTGCTGGTCGAAGACGATGTGATGGTGGCCAGCGGCATCAAACTGGGCCTGACCGACGCCGGCTACGCGGTGGACTGGGTCGGCACCGGCGAACGCGCGGAGGAGGTGCTGCGCACCGAGGTCTTCGACGCGGCCATCATCGACATCGGCCTGCCGCACATGGACGGGCTGGAGCTGACCAAGCGCCTGCGCCGCGCCGAGATGGCCAGCCCGGCGATGCCGGTGTTGATCCTCACCGCCCGCGACGCCTTGCACGACAGGGTGCAGGGCCTGGACCTGGGCGCCGACGACTACATGATCAAGCCGTTCGAGCTGCCCGAATTGCTGGCGCGGCTGCGCGCGCTGCTGCGCCGTTCGCAAGCCGCGACCACCGCGGTGCTGTCGTTCGGCCCGATCGAGCTGGATACGGCGAATCGCCGGGCCACGGCGCGCAAGGACGGCCAGTCGCACCTCATCGAACTGGGGCCGCGCGAGTGGACGGTGATGGAGTACCTGCTGATCAACGCCCCCAAGCCGGCCAGCAAGGACAAGCTGCTGCAGGCCCTGACCGGCTGGGACAAGGAGATCACGCCCAACGCCGTGGAGGTCTACATCTCCCGCCTGCGCGGTAAGCTGGAGCCGCACGGCGTCGCCCTGCGCTCGATCCGGGGCTTCGGCTACCGGCTCGAACTGACCGAGTGATGCGCCGCCCATGAGCACCACGGTGCGCCGCCCCCCGCGCGGCAGCGACGCCCTGGGCATGGCCTCGGGCCTGCGCCGGCGGCTGCTGGTGATGCTGATCACGCCCCTGATCCTGCTGGCGCTGCTCAACGCCTGGTTCGACTATCGCTCCGCCGACAACGTGGCCCTGCAGCAGGACCAGCGCTTGCAGGCGCTGGTGCCGTTGCTGGCGGACTCGGTGATCGGCGAAGGCATGAAGCGCGGCGACCCCCCGATCCTGCTGCTGGCGCCCGCGGTCGAGGAATTTCTGAAGAGCACGCCCGACCATTCCGCCTACGCGATCTCGGACGCCGACGGCAAGGTCCTGCGCGGCGAACCCTGGCTCGGCGGGTTGCCCCCCACCACGCCGGAACCCGAATTCCACAGCGAAGAGAACCTCGGCGTGACCTGGCGCATCGTGCGCCAGCGCCAGCAGACCGTGCTGGGCGAGGTGGTGGTGGTGCTGGCGGACGGCGCCGATCCGCGCCAGCAGTGGGCGCGTTCCATCCTGTTCAAGGTGCTGCTGCCCAACCTGGTGCTGGTGGCCGCCGCCGCGTTCGCGGTGCGCTGGGCGGTCGAGCGGGCGCTCAAGCCCCTGCTGGAATTGAGGGAGGCGGTCGAACGCCGGTCGCCTCGTGACTTGAGCGCCATCGACGAGCGCGCGTCGCCGGAAGAGGTGCGGCCGCTGGTGAACTCGCTGAACCGGCTGTTCGGACTGGTGAATGCGCAGGCCGAGAGCCAGCGGCGCTTCATCGCCGACGCCGCGCACCAGTTGCGCACGCCGCTGGCTGGCCTGCAGGCACAGGTCGAAGCCTGGGCTCAGGCCGCCAACGCGCCCGGCAGGGCCGACGGCACGGTGCAATTGCGCGCCGAACAAGTCAACAAATTGCGCGGCGCGACCCGTCGCACTTCGCAACTGGCCAACCAGCTGTTGGCGCTGTCGCGGGCAGACTCGCGCACCATGCAGGCGCAGCCGATGCAGCGAGTCGAGCTGAAGGAGCTGTGCGAGTCGAGCCTCGAGGCCCACCTGGACGCCGCCACGGCCAAGCGCATCGACCTCGGGCTGGATGCGCAGCCCGCGCAAGTGATGGGCCACGACTGGCTGCTGCGCGAACTGCTGGGCAACCTGGTGGACAACGCCGTCAAGTACACGCCCGAGGGCGGCACCGTGACGATCCGTTGCGGCCAGCGCGATGCGCTGGCGTTTCTCGAAGTCGAGGACGACGGTCCCGGCGTCGCCGGCGGCGAGCGCCAGCGCGTGCTCGAGCGCTTCTACCGGGTCAAGGGTACCCAAGGCGAAGGCAATGGCCTGGGTCTTGCGATTGCGGACGAGATCGCTCGTGTGCACCACGGCCATCTCGAGTTGCAGACCGGTGCCGGCCAGCGTGGACTGAAGGTTTCTTTGACCTTCGCGGGGTAAGCGCGCACTTGGCGAAAACCCTAGCCTGGGCTGTGCGAGAATCACCAATAACATTTTGAAACCCATGCCCGACGCCGAGTTCAGCAGCCCCGATTCCCCTCTCGCCCAAGACGCGGCGACGCCGACGCGCAAGCGTCCCAAGCCCGGCGAGCGCCGCGTGCAAATCCTCGAGGCGTTGGCCACGATGCTGCAGCAGCCGGGCGCGGAACGCATCACCACGGCGGCGCTGGCCGCCCGTCTCGACGTGAGTGAAGCGGCGCTTTACCGCCACTTCGCCAGCAAGGCGCAGATGTTCGAGGGGTTGATCGAATTCATCGAGCAAAGCGTATTCACCCTGGTCAACCAGATCGGCGAGCGCGAGCCAGCGGGCAGCCCGCAGGCCGCCAAGACCGTCGCCATGCTGCTGCAGTTCGCCGAGAAGAACCCTGGCATGACCCGCGTGATGGTGGGCGACGCGCTGGTGTTCGAGAACGAGCGCCTGCAGCAGCGCATGAACCAGTTCTTCGACAAGATCGAGTCCACGCTCAAGCAAAGCCTGCGCAGCGCGGCCGATGGCGATGGCTCGGCCACGCCCAGCCTCGACGCCCAGGTGCGCGCCTCGATGCTCACCGCTTTCGTGGTCGGGCGCCTGCAGCGTTTCGCGCGCTCGGGCTTCAAGCGGGCGCCGTCCGAGCACCTGGAAGCCAGCCTGGCCCGCATGCTTTGACCTGTTCCCTCTCCCGCTGGGAGAGGGGCAGGGTGAGGGCTTCCCCATGCTCAGAATCCGCGTCGCAGAGGCCGACGTCGTGCTGCATCCCAGCGGTGCGGCCCTGTTGGCGGACTCGCAAACCCTGTTGATCGCCGACGCCCATTTCGGCAAGGCGGTGAGCTTTCGCAAGCTCGGCGTGCCGGTGCCGCAAGGCACCACCACGGAAACCCTGGACGAACTGTCCGCCGTGCTGGCCGAAACGCAGGCCCGGCACGTCGTCTTCCTGGGCGACTTCCTGCACTCGCGGCGCTCGCACGCGGCGCCCACGCTCGATGCCTTGAATCGCTGGCGGGCCGGCCATGCCGGCCTCGAACTCACGCTGGTGCGCGGGAACCACGACGACCGCGCCGGAGATCCCCCGTCCAGCCTGGGCATCACGGTTGTCGACGAGCCGCTGTCATTGGCCCCGTTCGCGCTGTGCCATCACCCGCGTCCTGTGGCGGGCGCGTATGTGCTGGCGGGCCATTGGCATCCCTGCATCAGCGTGAGCGGCCGCGCCTTCGAGCGCCTGCGGCTGCCATGCTTCTGGTTCGGCGACGACAGCGGCGCGTTGCCGCAAAACGCGATCGGTGTGCTGCCCGCGTTCGGCAGCTTCACCGGCATGCACCGCATCGAGCCGCGGGCGGGCGACCGGATATTCCCGGTGGCGGACGATGTCGTGCGTGCGATTCCGGCGCTGCCTGTTGCGTAGGCAGGCCTAGGTATTCTTGAACGCAGAGGGTGCAGAGGTTACGCAGAGATCGCAGAGGAAATACCAAGAATTTCCATTGTTTTTTGTTTTCTGCCTTCTCTGCGTCCTCTGCGAATCCTCTGCGCCCTCTGCGTTCAAAAGGACGCAACGCCACAGATCAAATCGCGCAGCCCACCTTGGCGCCGGCGGCGACGATCTCGGCCCAGGTCGTGTCATCGATCGCGATGCCTTCCTTCTCTCGCTTGACGCGTGCCGCGCGCTCGGGCTCGCCGGCGATGCGCACGCCGTCCGAGCCGGGCGCCGGCGGGCTTTGCTTGAGCCAATCCACGAAGGCCAGCGCCTCTTTCTCGAAGCTGGCGCGTGTTCCCAGCTTTTGCGGATCGATCAGGATGGAGAGCATGCCGTTGATCACGGACCGCCGGTTGTCGGCCGGCTGGTGCCAGGTGCCCGTTCCCGTCAGCGCACCGCCCAGCAACTCGCACGCGACAGCCAGGCCGTAGCCCTTGTGCTCGCCGAACGCCATCAGTGCGCCGAACAGGCCGTTGGCCTGCGGCACGACCACCACGCCCGGATCGGTGGTGGGATGCCCGCTTTCATCGATCAGGTAACCCGGCTCGACCTGGCGGCCCTCGTTGTGGGCGACGCGCATCTTTCCTTGCGCGACCCGGCTGGTCGCGAAATCCAGCACGAATGGCGGCCGGCCCTTCAGGGGCACGCCGATGCAGCAAGGGTTGGTGCCGTAGCGTCCGTCGGCGCCGCCCCAGGGCGCCACCACCGGCCGCGATTGCACGTTGACGAAATGAATCGCGACCAGTCCATGTCCCACGGCCATCTCGGCGAAATGCCCGATGCGGCCGAGATGGTGCGCGTTGGCCAGCGCCAGGATGCAGCTTCCCGACTCCTTGGCGCGGGCCATGCCCAGCGCCATCGCCTGCTCGCCCACGACCTGGCCGTAGCCGCGCCGGCCGTCCAGCGACAGCAGCGAACCGCCGTCCAGGCTGACCTTCGCGCTGGCGTTCGGCTTCAACCCGCCTTCGAGCACCGCGTCGACATAACGCGGAACCATCCCGACGCCGTGCGAGTCGTGCCCGCTCAGGTTGGCCAGCACCAGGTTGTCGGCCACGGTGCGCGCTTCCTCGGGCTTGCTGCCTGCCGCCGCGATGATAGTGGCGACCTGCGTGCGCAGCGCCGCTGCTGGAAAAGTTTTTGCCATGCTCGTTCTCGCCTCGTTTACATCACCGCGCCGACCTGCCAGGGCACGAATTCGTTCTGCCCATAGCCGTGCTGCTCACTCTTGGTCGGCGTGCCGGATGCGGTGGCCAGGACCAGCTCGAAGATGCGCTGGCCCATCTCCTGGATCGACGCCTTGCCGTCGATGATCTCGCCGCAGTTGATGTCCATGTCTTCCTCCTGCCGCTGCCACAGCGCAGTGTTGGTGGCCAGCTTGAGCGAAGGCGATGGCGCGCAGCCGTACGCCGAGCCGCGGCCGGTGGTAAAGCAGATCATGTTGGCGCCGCCGGCCACCTGGCCGGTCGCGCTGACCGGGTCGTAGCCCGGCGTGTCCATGTAGACGAAGCCGTGATCTTTCACGGGTTCCGCGTACTCGTACACCGCCTCCAGGTTGGTGGTGCCGCCCTTGGCCACCGCACCGAGCGACTTCTCAAGAATGGTGGTGAGTCCGCCGGCCTTGTTGCCCGGCGATGGGTTGTTGTTCATTTCGCCTTCGTTGACCTCGGTGTAGTGCTCCCACCACTTGATGCGCTCGAGCAGCTTCTCGCCGACTTCGCGCTTCGCGGCGCGCCGCGTGAGCAGGTGCTCGGCGCCGTAGATTTCCGGCGTTTCGGAAAGGATCGCGGTGCCGCCGTGCGCCACCAGCAGGTCGACGGCGGCGCCCAGCGCTGGATTCGCGCTGATGCCCGAGTAGCCGTCCGAGCCGCCGCATTGCAGGCCGATGGTGATGTGCGCCGCGCTGCAGGGCTCACGCTTCACGGCGTTGGCCCGGGGCAGCATTTCCTTGATGAGGGCGATTCCCTTCTCGACGGTCTTGCGGGTGCCGCCGGTGTCCTGGATGTTGAAGACCTTGAGCGTGTCGCCTTCGCGCAAGGAGCTGTGCGCGAGCCAGGCGTTGATCTGGTTGGCCTCGCAGCCCAGGCCCACCACCAGCACACCCCAGAAGTTGGCGTGCGTGGCATAGCCGGCCAGCGTGCGCTCCAGGATCTGCATGCCGAACCCTTCGGTGTCCATGCCGCAGCCGGTGCCGTGCGTGAGCGCGACCACGCCGTCGATGTTCGGATAGGCCGCCAGCGCCTCGGGATGGTTCTGGCGCGAGAAGCAGTCGGCGATCGCGCGCGCGGCCGTGGCCGAGCAGTTGACGCTGGACAGGATGCCGATGTAGTTGCGCGTCGCCACCCGGCCGTCGGCCCGCTTGATGCCCATGAAGGTCGCCTCGCGCCTGGGCGCTTGCGGCTTCACGTCGGCGCCGAACGCGTAGTCGCGCTCGAAGTGGCCGCCATCCGGTCCCACACCGAGGTTGTGGGTGTGGACATGCTCGCCCGCCGCGATCGGCCTGCTGGCGAAGCCGATGATCTGGTTGTAGCGGCGCACCGGTTCGCCTGCCGCGATGTTGCGCGTGGCGACCTTGTGGCCGGGCGGGATCAGGCCCTTGATGACGATGTTTTCGGCGGTGGCGCCGCCGACCAGTTGCGATCGGGCGATCAGGACATCGTCCTGCGGGTGGAGGCGGATGAAGGGGGTCATAAAAATCTGTCCCGCAAAATTTCAGAAGAACATCTTCGGCAACCAGAGCACCACCTTCGGGAAGTAGGTGATGATGCCCAGCGACAGCAACAGGGGCACCAGCCACGGCAGGATCGCAATCGTGGTGCGCTCCACCGACAGCTTGGCGACCCGCGCCAGCACGAACAGCACCATCCCCATCGGCGGATGCAGCAGGCCGATCATCAGGTTGAGCACCATCACCAGCCCGAAGTGGACCAGGTCGATGCCCAGCGTCTGGCAGATCGGCACCAGGATAGGTACAAGGATCGTGATTGCGGCGGTTGGTTCCAGGAAGCAGCCGACAAAAAGCATCAGCAGGTTCGCCAGCAGCAGGAAGACCCAGGGTTCCTTGGTGAATTCCAGCACCCAGGACGCGATGGCCGCCGTGACGCCGGTGGCCGTGAGCATCCAGCCGAAGATGCTGGCGGCGGCGACGATGAACAGCACCGTCGAGGTGGTTTCCACCGTGTCCAGGCAGACCTTGACGAAGGCCTTCCAGGTGAGCGTCTTGTACCAGGCCAGCCCCAGCACCATGGCCCAGATGCAGGCCGCGATGGCGCCCTCGGTCGGCGTGAAGATGCCGGTGGTCATGCCGCCGATCAGCAGCACCGGCGTCATGATCGGCAACACCGCCTGGAAACCGAAATACTTGTCGGCCGCGAACAGCACCACCAGCCCGGCAAACACCGTGGCCTGGGGCGGAAAGCCCGCCTGCGTCACCAGCAGCCACAGCACCAGCGGCCAGGCGATCACGATCAGGGTTTCGCCCAGCGCCTTGAGCACGCGCGGCCACTCGAACTTGACGTCGGCGCCCCAGCCGTTCTTGTGCGCGAAGTACGCCACGGTGAGCATCATCAGCACGGCCATCAATGCGCCCGGCAGGATGCCGGCCAGGAACAGCGCACCCACGCTGACGTTGGCCATCATCCCGTAGATCACGAACGGCAGGCTGGGCGGGATGATGGGCCCGAGCGTGGCCGAGGCGGCCGTGACGCCGACCGAGAATTCCGAGCTGTAGCCATGGTCCTTCATCGCCTTGATCTCGATCGTGCCCAGGCCCGCGGCGTCGGCAATGGCGGTGCCGCTCATGCCCGCGAAGATCACCGAGCCCAATACGTTGACGTGGCCGAGCCCGCCCTTGAGCCAGCCTACCAGCGCCAGCGCGTAGTTGTAGATGCGGTTGGTGATGCCGGCGTTGTTCATCAGGTTGCCGGCCAGGATGAAGAACGGCACCGCCAGCAGCGGAAAGCTGTCGATGCCGCTGACCATCCGGTGGATCACCACGAAGGCCGGCAGGTTGCCGGTCCACAGGATGTAGACCAGCACCGAACCGGCCATGGCGATGGCCACCGGGATGCCGCTGCTCATCAGCAGCAGGAAGATGATCTTGAGCATGGAGGCTTGTTCTTTCTTGTTCTTCGTTCGACGGGCTAGCGGTCCTGCATCTCGGATTCGGGGCGCTCGAGCACGCTGTAGCCGCGCTGGTGGTGGACCCATGCCACCTGCGCCGAGCGCAAGGCCATCACCGCGAAGCCGCACAGGCAGACGCCGTAGACCCAGTTCATCGGCAGGTCGACCATCGTCATGCGCGAGTTGCTGCCCAGCTTGAGCATCATCATCAGTGTCAGCACGACTGCGGCGGCGAAGAAGGCGACGCGCATCAGGTCGACCAAGGTCGCCATCACGCGGCCCATCCCGCGCGGCATGTAGCGGTAGAAGAAGTCGACCTGGATGTGGTTGTTCTTCACCACGCCGATGGTGGCGCCGGTGAACACGGTGGCGATCAGCAGGTAGCGCGCGATCTCCTCGGTCCAGGCGGCCGAGTCGTTCATCACGTAGCGGGTGAAGAACTGGTAGAACACGGTGAGCCCGAGGATCCAGAAAAAGCCCAGCGCCACCCAGGCCTCGGGCTTGGTGCCGGACAGGTCCACCGCGTCGTCCTGCGCGTGGAACTGCCCGTCGTCCCCCATCACCTGGGGCAGGTCGTCGATCGAGACGGTCATTGCCGGGTTACTTGATGGCCGTGACGCGGTCCCAGTCCTTCTTGTCCAATTTCATGGATTCGAAGGTGATCGCCTTCAGCACGTGCTGCTGGAAGTCGTTGCGGTCCACCGTGACCACGTTGATGCCCTTCTTCTTGAATTCCTCGACCAGCTCGCCTTCGCGCTTGCGGATGTCGTTGGTCGCGTGCTCGGCGGCCTCCACGCTGATGTCGGCAAACAATTTCTGCTCCGCCGGCGTCATCTTGGCCAGCGCGCTCGGGGAGACCACGGTAAGCAGCGCGTCCGAAATGTGGCCGGTCAGGATGATGTTCTTCTGCACCTCGTAGAACTTCTTGGCCTCGATGGTGGGCAGCGGGTTCTCCTGCGCATCGACGGTGCCGTTCTGCAGCGCGAGGTAGACCTCGGCGAAGGCGATCGGCGTGGGGTTCGCGCCGCAGGCGCGCGGCAGCGCCGTGTAGGCCGGCGAGTCGGGCACCCGGATCTTCAGGCCCTTCATCTGGTCGCAGTTGGTGAACAGCTTGTTGCTGGTCGCGTGGCGCGCGCCGTAGTAGGTCAGGGCGGTGACGGTGTTGCCGGTGGCCTTCTTGTAGCCTTCGGTGAGCTCCTTGAAGACGTCGCTCTTGCCGTACTTGATCACGTGGTCGGCGTCGCGGAAGGTGAACGGGTAGTAGCTCACCGCGAGGCGCGGATACGAGTTGGACGCGAACGACGCACCGGTGAGGATGATGTCCACCGTGCCCAGTTGCAGGCCCTGGTTGATGTCGCTTTCCTTGCCCAGGCTGGAAGCCGGGAACACGGTGATCTCGAACTTGCCGTTGGTGCGCTTCTTGAATTCGTCGCCCGCCCACACCGACCACTTGTGGTACGGCTCGGAAGTTTCATACACGTGCGCCCACTTGAGCTTGGTCTGGGCCTGCGCGATGCCGAAGGGCGCCGCTGCCGTGGCCAGCAGCGCGCAGGCGGCCATAAGTTTGAGGGTGAAGCGTTTTTGCATGTTGTCTCCTAGTGATGGATGAAGGCTGGGCGGTCAGGAAGAATTGGCGCGGCGCCAGCTCGCGCTGAAACGGGAATGTGATTTGTCCATGTGCCCCTGCATGGCCGCGCGGGCGGCCGGCGCGTCATGCGCGCGAATGGCTTGCAGGATGGCTTCGTGCTCGGCGATCGCCATGCGCCAGGACGGAACGGTTTCGAAGTAGTCGCCCAGGCGCTCGAACAGCGGTCCGCGCCGCGCATCCCAGAACGTCTGCACCGTCTCCAGCAGCACGACGTTGTCGCAGGCCTGCGCGATGGCGGTGTGGAAGGCGCGGTCGCCGGCCAGTGGCGCGACGCCGCGGTCGGTGTCCTCGCGCATCTGCTCGATCGCCTCGTTGATTGCCTGGATGTGCTTGCGCTTGGCCTGGGTGGCGGCCAGCGACGCGATCTCGCCCTCGATCACCCGGCGGGCGCGGATCAGCTCCAGCGGTCCCCACTCGGACGGCGGCACCTTGCGGTCCTTGCCGTTGACGCGGCCCACGCGGTTCAGCACATAGACACCGGAGCCGGTTCGCACCTCCACCCAGCCTTCCACTTCCAGCGCAATCAGCGCTTCGCGCACCGACGGCCGGCTCACGCCCAATTGCTTGGCCAGGTCGCGCTCGGCCGGCAGCCGGCTGCCCGGCACGAATTCGCCGCCCGACATCAAGGTGCGCAGCTGCTCGGCGATCTGCCGGTACAGGCGTTGCGGTTCCACGGTTTGCAGCGGCATGAACGGGGACGCGGAAAGATTTAAGGGTTAGCCAGAAGTGGCCAAGTGGTCTGACCAATTAATATGGCGGCAAAGGTCAGCGCGGGCATCCGGCAAAACCCTCAACCGGGCCCGCAATGCATGGAGAAGCCAATGAGACTCGAAGGAAAGACCGCCCTGGTCACCGCGGCCGGGCAAGGCATAGGCCGCGCCAGCGTGCTGGCCCTGGCGGCGGAGGGTGCGCAGGTCTGGGCCACCGACATCAATGCCGGCTTGCTGAAAAGCTATGAAGGCGTCGAACGCGTCAAGGCCGTCACGCTCGACGTGCTGGACCGCGGCGCCATCGAGCGGCTGATCGGCAGCATGCCGGCGCTGGACGTGCTGTTCAACTGCGCGGGCTTCGTGCACAGCGGCACCGCGATGCAGGCGACCGATGAGGAATGGAACTTCGCGCTCAACCTGAACGTGCGCTCGCAGTTCTGGGCGATCCAGGCGGCGCTGCCCAAGATGCTGGAGGCCGGGCGCGGCAGCATCATCAACATGGCGAGTGTCTGCAGCAGCATCAAGGGCCTGCCGAACCGCTTCATCTACGGCACGACCAAGGCGGCGGTGCTCGGCCTCACCAAGAGCGTGGCGGCCGACTTCGTCGCCGACGGCATCCGTTGCAACGCGATCTGTCCCGGCACGGTGGACACGCCCTCGCTGCAGGACCGCATCAACGCCAACGCCGACCCGGTGGAAGCGCGCAAGGCCTTCGTCGCGCGCCAACCCATGGGCCGCCTGGCGCAGGCACACGAGATCGCGCCGCTGGTGGTGTTCCTGGCCAGCGACGAGTCGATCTTCGTGACCGGCCAGGCTTATGCTGCCGACGGAGGCATCACGATATGAACCAGCTCGATTTCAAGGACCGCCACGCGGTCGTCACCGGCGGCGCCACCGGCCTGGGCTATGCGATCGCCGCGCGGCTGATCGATTCGGGCGGCAGCGTCACGCTGTGGGACCGCGACATGAAGACGGCGCAGGCCGCCGCGCAGAAGCTCGGGGCCGAGGCGCACGCGGTGGAGCTCGACGTCTCGCGCCACGAGTCGGTGCAGGCGGCCGTCAAAGCCACGCTGCGCAATGCGCCACGTATCGATGCGCTGGTCAACAGCGCCGGCATCACCGGGCCGAACGCCAAGGTGTGGGATTACCCGGTCGATGCCTGGCGCGAGGTGATGGAAATCAACCTCAACGGCCTGTTCTACTGCTGCCGTGAAATCGCGCCGCTGATGCGCGATGCGGGCTACGGCCGCATCGTCAACATTGCCTCGGTCGCCGGCAAGGAGGGCAATCCCAACGCCAGCGCCTACAGCGCCAGCAAGGCGGCGGTGATCGCGCTGACCAAGTCGCTGGGCAAGGAACTCGCCGATAGCGGTGTGCGCGTCAACTGCGTTACCCCGGCGGCGGTGAAGACCGGCATGTTCGCGCAGATGACCGAGCAGCACATCCAGTTCATGCTGTCCAAGATCCCGATGGCGCGCTTCGGCACTCCCGAGGAAATCGCCGCGATGGTGTGCTGGTTGTGCACCGAGGATTGTTCGTTCTCCACCGGCGCGGTGTTCGACCTCTCGGGTGGGCGGTCCACCTACTGACAACAAAGGAAGAAAAATGAAACTGGTTCGCTATGGCAGCCCCGGCAAGGAAAAGCCGGGCCTCATCGATCTCGAGGGCAAATTGCGTGACCTCTCCAGTGTCGTGCCCGACATCGGCCCGGCGCAATTGGGCAGCGTCGGGCTCGCGCGCATCCGCAAGGCCAACCCGGCCAAATTGCCGTTGGTGCGCGGCACGCCGCGTTACGGCTGCCCGGTGGCGCAGATCGGCAAGTTCATCGCGATCGGCCTGAATTACGCCGACCATGCGGCCGAGTCCGGCGTGCCGATCCCCAAGGAGCCGGTGGTGTTCATGAAAGCCACCAGCTGCATCCAGGGGCCGAACGATCCCATCATGCTGCCGCGCGGCTCGACCAAGACCGACTGGGAAGTGGAACTCGGCATCGTGATCGGCAAGCGCGCCCGTTACGTGGCGAAGAAAGACGCGCTGGCCCATGTGGCCGGCTATTGCACGATCAACGACGTCAGCGAGCGCGAGTACCAACTGGAGCGCGGGCCGCAATGGGACAAGGGCAAGGGCTGCGACACGTTCGGCCCGATCGGCCCCTGGCTGGTGACCTCCGACGAGATCGAGAACGTGCAGCGGCTGGACATGTGGCTGGACGTCAACGGCAAGCGCATGCAAAAGGGCAACACGCGAACCATGATCTTCGACTGCGCCAAGCTGGTCAGCTACGTCAGCCACTTCATCACGCTGCTTCCCGGCGACGTCATCACCACCGGCACGCCGCCCGGCGTGGGCCTTGGCATGAAGCCGCCCACCTACCTGAAGAAGGGCGACGTGGTGACGCTGGGCATCCAGGGGCTGGGCGAACAGCGCCAGCTGGTGGTGCCTTTCAAGGCCTGACGGCAAGGCGGTTCGCCTTGCGGCCTTCCCGTCGCGCCATGGGCTCCGGCCTGTTGTTCCTGGCCGCGGCATTGTTGACGTGGTGGGGCCTGCGAAGCCAGTTCGGTAGTACTGGCTTCGCCGATGTCCTGGCCGCGCTCCGGGCACAGCCGATCGCGCGCGTTTTCGCGGCACTGGCGCTGACGGCAGCCAGTTTCCTGGCGTTGGCGCTGTACGACCTGTTCGGTGTGTCGGTCGTCGCGCCAGGGCGGGTTGCGCCCGGCACCGCACTGCTGGCCGGCGCGGCAGGCAACGCGATTTCCAACACGTTGGGTTTCCACGCGCTCACCGGCAGCGCCGTGCGCGCGCGCATCTACTTGCGGTCCGGCCTGACGGGTGCCGAAGCGGCGCGCGTCGTGTCCCTTTCATGGTTCGCATTGGGGCTGGGATTCCTCACCATGATCGCGGCCGCGGAGGGGGTCCAGTACGCGGCCGGGGTCACGCCCGGTTCGTCCGCCGCCGTCGGCGCGGCCATCGCCGCGGGCCTGCTGGCGCTGCTTGCCTGGCTGGCCGGCGGCCGGCGTGAGCTGCGCATCTTCAAGTTCCGCCAGCCGATGCCGCCGGCCCGGCTGGCGATGCTGCAAATGCTGGTCGGCGCCGTCGAGAGCGCCGCCGCGATCGGTGCCCTCTATGTGCTGTTGCCGGCGGACCTTGCCCCGGCGTTCAGCCATTTCGCCGTGGGCTGCATCGCCGCCGTCGCGTTGGGCCTGATCGCTCACGCGCCGGGCGGCATCGGCGTTTTCGAAGCCAGCATCACGGCACTGCTGTCGGGCGCGGGCCGTGCGGACTTGCTGGCTTCGCTGTTGCTCTACCGCGCGATCTACAACATCCTGCCGTTCCTGCTTTCGGTGGCGGCGCTGGCGCTGTTCTCCCTGCGCCGGCGCCCCGCGATCAATTCGAACGCGGATACCTCTTGATGAGGGCCTGCTGCCGCAGGTGGTGGCGGGCCAGTGCAAGCCACCCCACGGGCGCATGGCCGCGCCTGCGCATTTCGTCCCCGATCGCGAAGAGCCGGCGCTGCTTGGCAAACACGATCGCATAGGCCTGCCGCAGCGTGAGCGACGGGTCCCATGCATGCACCGCTTCCGAACCCGCGCCGTTGACCTCCATGATCTTGAACCCCGTGCCGGCAGCCAGCGCGGCGATGTTTGAATACTTGACGTCGAAGCGGCCCACGTAGAAATCCTTCATGTCCTTGGCGATCGCATCGATGGCCGCCGTCAGCTCCGGTGTGATGGAGGTGCTGCCGTCTTCGTACATGCCACCCACGCGGGTCGATCCCACGGTCGCGATGCGGACGGTGTGGCCCGCCGCAGGCACGTGGCCAGGGTCGCAGCAGGGTTCGCTGGCGCCGTCGCGGCCGAGCCGGCTGGCGCGCGGATCGGCTGCGATCAGCTGCGCGATCGTTTGCCTGCCGTCGCCGACCACGCGCGGGTAGTGGCGAAGCAATATCCCGATGACCTGGCCGCTGTCGTGGGCCGGATGGCGCATGTAGAAGATGCCCGCTTCGCCGGCATCGTCCAGCCATTCCTGGATGACGATGCGCTCTCCCGCCGGATAGGCGTCGAGATAGGCACAGAGTTCGGCGCGGCCATCGATGCGGCGCACGCCGAAGCCGCACCAGCCGAGATCGGGCTTGACCACGACCGGATACGCAAGGCCCGCCAGCGCCATCGCGGCTTCCGCCTCGGGCAACGACGCGGCGCCCCGGGCGATCACGGACGTCGTGGCCGCCACGAAGCTCGCCGCGGCGGGGCCCATGACGTCGAAGTATTCGAGCTTGCCCTCGCCGACCATTCCGCCGGTGACGATCGCGGGATTGGCGCAGGAGGGCAGGGTGATGGAGCGGTAGCGAAGGGACAGCCAGGCCCATTGCGCGACCATCGGCACGAGGTTCAGCCATTTTGGAAGGCGTTCCAGCCGGCCCACGGGCCCCATGTCAGGCGCCGATGATGCGCTTGCCGTAGCGCGCGGGCATGTCGGCCAGCCGCAGCATCATCGGGAAGTCCGCCGTGTTGAAATCCTCGTCGTGTGCCGGCGGGCCGATCAGTTTCCCGCCGCACCGGAGGTAGCCCTTGATCAAGGCCGGAACGCGAACGGGCTCGTCTGCGCCCACGGGCATCAATTGCAGCGGCGTCCACGGCCGCACCTGGTGAATCGGCGGCAACAGGTAGACCGGCTTGAGGTCGTGCCACATCCTGAAGGCGAGTTCGCCGCCATCCGACAGGCTGACGCTGGAGCAGCCGATGACGGTGTCGAGCCCCCTCTGCACCAGCTGCTGGCCCAGTTCCTGCCAGATCGCCATGACGACCAGCCCGTTGCGCCACGCAGCGTCCACGCACACGCGGCCCATCTCCAGCGCCCGAGGCAGCAGGCCGCGCACGGGCGTGAGGTCGAACTCGCTGTCGGTGTAGCAACTGCCGGCGCGGCGCGCCCCGTCCGGCGAAAGGATCCGGCAGGTGGCGATCACCTGGTCGTGCTGCGCCGTGCCGATGGCGCGCACCAGCAGGTGCTCGCAGAAGGGGTCGAAGGCGTCGATGTCGTGGCCCGCGGGCGCGCCCGGCGGCACTCGCAGGCGCGCGCCCATCTCGCCGGCAAACACGCGATGGCGCAGCCGCTGCGCCTCGGCCAGCTCGTGCGGCGCGCGGGCCCAGGCCAGCCGGAACGAGCGTGGGGCCGGGCTCTCATCGGAGTGATGTTGGGGCTGGTTGCGTGACTTCAGCGCGACGGTGGGTTCGCTCAGTTGCATGGGCGCCTGACAACTTCGTAATCGATCGGCTTGAACGACCCGTTGTTCGATTGCTCGGCCGAGCAGGCGGTCAGCGCGCACACCATGTCCATCTCGGCGCGCAGCTCGATGAAATCATCCGGCTTGACCAGCGGCGCCACCACGCTCACCGCGCCCCGTTCATCGACCTTCACGTTCATGAAGATGTTGAACGTGGTCGAAATCTGGTCGGGCCGCACGCCGTGGGCGTCGAAGGCATGGCAGAGGTTCTCGAAGCAGCTGGGATGGTGCCCGTCGCAGCGGTACAGGATTTCGAACATCTCCTGGCTGCAGGGTGTGAGCAGGAAGTCGTGGCGGCCCACGGTGTCGGCCACGATCGTGAACATGCGCCTGCTGTCGTTGGAGTAGAGCACGTCCCCCGTGGAAAGAAATATCTTGCTCGCATAGTCGATGCTGCGCCCGGAGGACAGGCTGCAGGCGAGGTTGCCTTCCTTGAAGGCGAACAAGTCCGCCACCTGCTCGCCCTGGGGCGCGTGTACCCGCAGGATTTCACTCATGCGGATCTTGAACGAGGCGCCGCTTTGCGGCGCCACCCGCACCCGTCCGGTACCGCGTTCAAGTGGCATCCTGGCCTCCGGTGTGCAAGGGGCACTGCCATTCCGGCCCGGTGGCGCGCCCTGCGTATTGCCTGGCCTCCGATTGCTCGCCAAAACGCGCCAAGGCCGGGTTGATGTCGCCTTGCAAGGCCAGGTCGCGATCGCGGATGACGCGCTGGTAGCTTTCGTACTTGCCGCTTGCGCGCAGGGCGTCGAACTGGTCGTGGAAGTTGAAGACCAGGCAGGGCATCGGCGCGCGGCGCGCAATGCGCGAGGCGGCCGGGCTCAAACCCACGACGAAGAACGCGCGGCCGGCCACGCTGAAGGAAAAATTCGCGTCGGACGGATCGTCGCTCACGCTGGGGTCCCAGGGAAACGAACGCCGGTCATGCACATGAACTTCCTGCAGGTGCTGCCACATGCGCTGCTCGAACTCCATTTCGGTGGCGACTTCATCGGCGAACATCGCCACAAATGTCGCGGGCACTTCGCCGGGCAGGGGAAATTCCGCAGAAAACACCTCGAGGTCGCGGCACAGGCGCGCCGCGCTGCAGGCGTGGCCCAGGGTCTCGTACAGGCCGAACCGCCCGCGGCCGCGGCGCAACGCGGAGCGCGCGCCCACGCAAGGGAACGCGTCGGATTGCACATACGCCTGGAAGCGGCTTCGGAATTGCTGCAGGGTTGCGCCCCGATCCGGGGACTTCGCAGTGGGCATTGCACAAGGCCGGCTGTGGCGGCGGGGGCTGTTGGGTTCCACAGGCTAGGGCGGCGGGGGGACCCGCGCTGTCATCGCCGGACATCAGCGCTTGTAAGACAAAGCGAAAATTTCTACGCCGCTTCCGCGTCCGCATCCCGCCATGGCCCGATCTGGGCGAAGGCCAGGCAGAAGCCGGCCAGCAGCACCATGAACACCGCTTTTTCGTAGTGGTGGAAGCCCAGGTCGGTGACCATGTTCGGCGCTGCCGCGATCAGCGCGAGCGCCGGCCAGTACTCGCCCTGTTTCCAGAACCGCTTGTAGATGAGCTGCAACAGCCCGGCCCAGAACGCGAGATAGGCCAGTGCCGTGGGCACGCCCCAGGTGAACAGCACCTGTGCGATGTCGTTGTGGCTGTGCTGCAGGAATTGCAGGCCCGGCACCTGCATCTGCGGATCCGGGTAGATCGTGTAGCCGCGGCCGACCAGCGTCCAGGGCCAGCGCAGCGATTCGGCGATGAACAACTTGAAGTAGGCCCAGCGCAGCCCGGGACCGCTCTTGTTGTCGCTGAACAGGTACCAGAACACGGCCACGCCCACCAGCGCGACCGCACCGATCGCCAGCCAGAAGCGGGCATCGCGCCGCTTGCGCGCGGCCAGCAGCCCGACCAGGGTTGCGGCCAGCGCGCCCGCGAACGCGCTGCGCGATTGAACGCAGGCGACGGGCAACAGCCAGAGCACGCTGGCAACGAGCCAGGTGCGCGGGTTGAATTCCCAGCGGCCCCACACCTGCCGCTCCAGGATCGCGCCGGCGGCCAGGTAGAACAGCGGCATGAACAGGCCGGGGAAGTAATAGGCCTGCCAGGCCAGCCCGGATGCCTGGTAGTTCAAGGGGCCGAGGTGCCGCGGCAACAGGTCGATGCCGTGCCAGCTCACTTTCGCACCGCTCACCGCCTCGACCGGCATGGCCACGAGATGCCACAGGCACAGCGCGACGAAGACGCCCGTCACGAACCGCATGCGGCGGCTGTCCTGCAGCAACACCGCGAAAGGCGCCAGGCACAGCAACAAGCCGACCTGCGCCGGCAGGGGCGCGGCCGCGCGCCCCGCGTCCCGCGCCAGCGCCGCCAGTTCGGAGACGACGATCGCCGCGATCATCAACAGCAACGAACCGAAGATCAGACGGTGGCGCCGCAACAGGTGGAGCAGCGACTCGCGCTGGAATGCGCCGCAGTACAACAGGCCCGCGAACGCGAGCAGGGGGTAGGCGCCGGGCTGCGCCGGCATGGGCGACGCCAGCGTCACCCCGAGCGCCACGAAGACCGCCAGCCAGAAGCCGGGAATGAAACGGTCGATCAGCCAGGGCATCGGGACATCTCGCAAGCGCTTTTCTTGTATTTGGAAGGTGCTCATTCTAGGAAGACCCCTGGGCGACCCATCCCGACCCGCAAGGGTTTACCCCCGATGCGGCTAGGAACGAGCCTCTAGAACACCCTGCCTCTTCCATGGGCTGTCCGGTTTCATGCAAAATAGAACGACCGTTCGTTTATTCCAACATCCGCCATGTCCGTCACCGACTTGCCCCTGAAATCGCCCCGCGCCCTGCGTGAAGGGCGGGCTTTGCAAAAGGGCCAGCAGACCAAGGCCGCGATCGTCGACGCCGCCCTCGGCCTGGCCACGCAGATCGGCCTGGAGGGCTTGTCGATCGGCGCGCTGGCCGAAGTCACCCAGATGAGCAAGTCCGGCGTGTTCGCGCACTTCGGCTCGCGCGAGGAACTGCAGATCTCGGTCATCCGCGAATACCACACGCGTTTCGAAGAGGAAGTGTTCTACCCGGCGATGCAGCAGCCGCGCGGCATGCCGCGGCTGCGCGCGCTGTTCGCCAACTGGATGAAGCGCACCTCGATCGAGATCGACTCCGGCTGCATCTACATCAGCGGCGCCGTCGAATTCGACGACCGCACCGGCCCCGTGCGCGATGCGCTGGTCGGCTCGGTGAAGACCTGGCTGGCCGCGATGCGCCGCGCCGTGGTGTCGGCCAAGGAAGAGGGCCACTTGCGCGGCGAGGTCGACGAAGACCAGCTGCTGTTCGAGATCCACGGCCTGATCCTGGCGCTGCACTACGAGGCGCGCTTCCTGAAAAATCCGGGCTCGATCGACCGAGCGAACGCCGGCTTCGACAACATCCTCAGGCTGTACGGCGCCAAGGACGCGCTATCGGCGCGCCTGCCCGCCAAGCCCATCAAATCAACCAAGAGCTCGAAGGAGTAACCACCATGCCCAGCTACACCCCGCCCCTGCGCGACATGCAATTCGTGATGCACGAGATGCTCAAGGTCACCGATGAATTCAAGGCGATCCCCAGGTACGCCGAGGCCGACTCCGACACCATCAATGCGGTGCTGGAAGAAGCCGGCAAGTTCGCCAGCGAAGTGACATTCCCGCTGAACATGAGCGGCGACGAGGAAGGCTGCAAGTTGAACAAGGAAACCCATGAGGTCACCACGCCCAAGGGTTTCAAGGAGGCGTACCACAAGTACGTCGAGGGTGGCTGGCCTGCGTTGAGCTGCGACCCGGCTTACGGCGGCCAGGGCCTCCCGCTGGTGGTGAACCAGTGTTTCTATGAAATGCTCAACAGCGCCAACCAGGCCTGGACCATGTACCCCGGGCTCACGCATGGCGCTTACGCCGCCCTGAGCACGCACGGCACTGACGAGCAGAAGCAGACCTATCTGCCCAAGATGACCAGCGGCGAATGGACCGGCACCATGTGCCTGACCGAGGCGCATTGCGGCACCGACCTGGGCCTGATGCGCACCAAGGCCGAAGCGCAGGCCGACGGCAGCTACAAGATCACCGGCAACAAGATATTCATCAGCGCCGGCGAGCACGACATGACGAGCAACATCGTCCACCTGGTGCTGGCGCGCCTGACCGACGCGCCGCCGGGCATCAAGGGCGTGAGCCTGTTCATCGTGCCCAAGTTCCTCGTCAACAAGGACGGCACGCTGGGCGCGCGCAACGGCATCTACTGCGGCGGCCTGGAACACAAGATGGGCATCCACGGCAACGCGACGGCGCAGATCGTCATCGACGGCGCCAGCGGCTGGATGGTGGGGCAACCGAACAAGGGCATGCAGGCGATGTTCGTGATGATGAACGCGGCGCGCCTGGGCGTGGGCAACCAGTCGCTTGGCCTGACCGAAGTGGCTTTCCAGAACGCGCTGGCCTACGCCAAGGACCGCATCCAGATGCGCAGCTTGAGCGGCCCCAAGGCCAAGGACAAGCCGGCCGACCCGATCATCGTGCACCCCGACGTGCGCAAGATGCTGCTCACGGCGAAGGCCTATGCCGAAGGCGGCCGGGCGCTGGCGATCTACTGCTCGGTGCTGCTGGACAAGGCGCACTACTACCCCGACGAGAAGGTGCGCAAGGACAGCGACGAGATGCTGTCGCTATTGACGCCGATCGTGAAGGCTTTTTCCACCGACAACGGCCACATCGCGACCAACGCCTGCATGCAGGTGTTCGGCGGCCACGGCTACATCAAGGAATGGGGCATGGAGCAGTTCGTGCGCGACAACCGCATCAACATGATCTACGAAGGCACCAACACCATCCAGTCGCTGGACTTGCTGGGCCGCAAGATCCTGGGCAACAACGGCGCCACGCTGAAGAAGTTCGGCAAGCTGGTCGCGCAACTGGTGGAAGAAGAGGGCGTCAACGAGAAGATGGCCGAGTTCATCAACCCGATCGCCTACCTGGGCGACCAGATGACGAAGTTCACCACCGAGCTCGGCTTCAAGGGTTTCCAGAACCCGGACGAAGTGGGGGCCGCCGCAGTGGACTACCTGCGCGTTGCGGGGCACCTGGTGCATGGCTATTTCTGGGCGCGGATGGCGCAGGTGGCTCTGCGTGAGATCGCGGCAGGCAACACCGACACGTTCTATCAGGCCAAATTGCAGACGGCGCGCTTCTATTTCGCCAAGCTGTTCCCGGAGACGGCCACGCTGATGCGCACGGCCCGGGCCGGCAGCAAGGTGTTGATCGACACCGACCTGGCCCTGGCTTGAAAGGCCCAAGAACATGAGCCGCTTCCAGGTGAAGAAAGTCGCCGTGCTCGGCGCGGGCGTGATGGGCGCGCAGATCGCCGCCCACCTCGTCAATGTGAAAGTGCCGGTCGTGCTGTTCGACCTGCCGGCGAAGGAAGGACCGAAGAACGGGATAGTCACCAAGGCCATCGAAGGCTTGAAGAAACTCAGGCCATCACCCCTCGGTGTTGCCGATGATGCCGCCCTGATCGGCCAGGCCAACTACGAAGAACACATGGAGGAGCTGCGCGACTGCGACCTGATCATCGAGGCCATCGCCGAACGGATGGACTGGAAGCTCGATCTCTACAAG